>JANXVE010000131.1 GCA_025351825.1 Chamaesiphon sp. 341R_metabat_111
CGTTGACTTCTTCAGAAAAAGTTTCTGATGGCTTGCTCACGGCTCTCGATCTAGCTTTCTCAAAGATCCGTCCTAGCGATGTATATCTATCCGGTTTAAGTGGTGGTTTAGATAGCCGCGTAAATATGGCGATGCTATCTAGACATGTGAGTAAAGAAAAAATCAAGTGTTTTACATTTGGGTTCGATCGCAATATTCTAGAACACAAATTTGCGCTCGATATCGCTACAGAATTAGATCTAGCAAAACCTGATTTTTTTAGATTGAGTTCCGGTAATTATTGGAATGCATTGATGTACTTACCCAGAAATAGTGGGGGTCAAACCGGTATAAATCACAGTCATATTTTAGAGTATTTGAATAAAATTAAATCGAAAGATAATAGTGCTTTATTTGTTTCTACGTATTTTACTGATGCGTTGTTCGGATACGCTTGCCCCAATCGAAAAAGCATAGATACCGTACAAGACTGCATGTATTTCAAACGGCTCAACAGCAATACTTTTATAGCCAAAGAAATTAAAGATCTCATCGCTGATGATATCAACAATTTATTGGAGGGATATGACAATAGTAGATATAACTATGGCAATGTAAATGAGTATGCATACATCATCGAACGAAGCCATAAGTTTCATATGTACTTGGGCTTTTTACAGGGTAAAATTTTGCCGACTCAGCCAATTTATGCAAATTACGATCTTTTATGCTACTGCCTTTCGATTCCAATCGAGCTGAGATTTGGCAAGCAAATTATCGATCGCTTATTGGAGCGACATTTCCCATCACTTGGATTAGATCGGATTGAAAGCATCTCGTCAAGAAGTTTTTGTGCGGGCATATCATCTGCCCCAGGCAAAAATAAAATCCAGAAATTGACAAATTATGTTTCCTTCAGAGGAAGCAATATCGCAAATTCATTGTTGCGTCAATATGTTAGCCCTGATTATCAATTTTTCAATCAGTACCAAACAGAAGAACAAGATAAGAATATTCGGACAGACTTCAAGGGGCAATTGAAATTTGCGACTTCAAGGATATTAGAATTAGGACTTTTTGATATTCATTCAAAGGACTTTTACGATAAAATTCCGATTAGATCGTCGAATATCAGTGAAAGTTATACTATGATATCACTAGCTCAAATACTTTAAAATAACAGAGCAACGTCATATTTTATAATAGTCAAATGGCTGATAAACATTCACCTCTACAGTAAATACACTTAATTATGTTGCGATTCAACTAATAGCTGTGTTAGTGTATATCATAATTTTAATCATTCCAATTTTATTATAAAAATACAATGACACCTCACCTGCTCGGCTATTTGTGCGATCCAATATCCAAACAATCACTTAGTTTGGAGAATGCTATTTATGACTCTGATGGTGAGATTGTCTCGGGAAATCTTAACAGTCCAAGTGGTGCTAGTTATCCAATTATTAATGGCATTCCTCGGTTTATTGACAATGATGAACTGAGCAAGACAGTCGAATCATTTGGCGATGAGTGGAATTTCTTCAACTTTATCGATTTCAAAGTCAATTGGCTCAATCACACGGTCAAAAACACGTTTGGATCGACAGAGATATTCAAAGATAAGATCGTCGTTGATGCTGGCGGCGGAAGTGGTGCCCAAACCCGCTGGATTCTAGAAAGCGGCGCAAAGCACGTAATTATGATGGATTTATCTCATTCCGTCGATGATGTCGTTCAGCGCAATCTCAAGCCAACTGGCTTTACTAATTATGATGTAATTCAATGCTCGATCGATGCCCCACCCATTAAAGATCGATCGATTCATGGCATTGTGATTTGTCACAATGTGATTCAACATACCCCGTCGGTAGAAAAGACGGCAGAGTCATTATTTGAGCTAGTCGCGCCAGGTAGTGAATTCATGTTCAACTGCTACCCGACAAATGATGATGGGATCGTGCGCTGGGTGCGGTTTCACTTAATTTATGAACCACTTAGGGCGATCCTCAGCCGACTACCGTTTGGGGCAATTCTCGGCTATGCCAGATTGATGGGAGTTATGAGAGTAATACCTGGAGTAGGTTGGGTTACGGAAAAGTCTGGCTTTTGCGTTCGAGGTGATGTGCCTAAGATCGCAGGTGAAAGCTTGTTCGATCGATTAAAGCGTGAATATAAATCGACAGTGCTGAATACTTTTGATGGTTATGGTTCTCATGAATACCAGCATCATAAAACTAATCAGGAAATTTGTGATTTATTAACAGTATTGCAGCCAGATCCTGACAAGGTGCTCAATGCTGAAAAATATTTGAGTCAGCCACAACCGATCGGCTGCGGTTTACGAGTTTATCGATAAAATAGGATATGCGAATTTTAATTGCGGGACTGTTCCAATATGATTGGTATGAAAAGATCTGTGCTGATACGATCGAAGACTTAGGCCATGAGGTAATTCGCTTTTCTTGGCGTAAATACTTTACATCTAAACTAGGAAGAGTAGAGGCGGCATTGGGATGGAGTGGCCCCATCACTCGGGAGGTCAATAATAAGTTGATCCAAACTGTGACCGAACATCAGATCGATGTCTTACTGGTGTGGCGGGGTACTTGTATTAACAAAAAAGCTTTGCAGTTAATTAAGCAAAGAAATCCTCACTGCACGCTAGTTTCGTACAATAATGACGACCCATTTTCGCCTAAATATAGTGCTAAAAATGCACCGCTGAATCAGCGGCGACTGTGGCAAACATTTATCAAGGCGATTCCGGCATACGATCGCAATTTTGTATATAGACCTGTAAATATTCCCGAAGTATTGCAAGCAGGCGGTCGGCAAGCAGATATTCTCCTACCTTATTTTATTCCCGCATCCAATCAGCCAATCGAACTCAGTGATGCCCAATTCGAGCAGTTCAAATGTGATGTGGTATTCATCGGTCATTATGAGGCGGATGGCCGCGAACGGTATCTCCAGCAGCTCGTTGCAGGTGGTTTGGATGTGAAACTATATGGCGGCAAGTATTGGAATCACCAAGTGCTGGGAGATTTGGTCGATTATTTTGGGGAGATTCGCGAAGTCTATGGCGATGAATATCGCCAAGCACTGGCTGGGGCAAAAATGTGTCTCTGCTTCCTGTCGAAGCTAAATCGGGATACTTACACCCGCAGATGCTTTGAAATTCCGGCTTGTGGCAAGCTGCTCCTGAGTGAGCGGACAGACGATCTGATGAGCATGTTCAAAGAAGATGAAGAGGCGGTGTTCTTTTCTAGCCCCGCAGAGCTAGTCGAGAAAGCACTGTGGCTATCGCAACATCCAGCCGAGATCGAGCGGATTGCGCGAGCCGGAAGGCAGCGAGTACATCAGGATGGGCACTCAGTCCAAGATCGGATGAAGGAGTTTGTCAACCTGTTAGAAAAAACCCATCTAGAGAGCTTAGTTCAATGCAGCAAATGAATCTAGAATGGCTATGTGACTCGCCTTCGCCCTACAATTCGGATCTTTTCCGCGCCTTAGCCCAAGAATCATCAATTTCGCTGACAGTCCATTATCGCTCTACTACTCTCGCCAGCCATCCCTGGCAATTCGATCTGACGGCAGGTTATCAGTCGCGTACTTCCGAGCATTTTTTAGGGATCGATTGGAACATCCTCAAATTGTTATTTCCGCCAGGATTCCTCAGCACTGCCAACCCAGAACGGTTATTTGTGGTGGGTGGCTGGAACCATCCCACTCAGATGATTTTACTGGCACTATTATCACTTGGTTTTGGCAAGTATGTAATTTGGACTGACACTCCCAATCTCAAGCGTCATCGCGGCTGGTTTTTTTCGACCTTGAGATCTGCTTGGCTCCGCTGGATCCTGGCTAGAGCCTACCGCGTCATGGGCACTGGCAAACCTGCTGTAGCAGCTCTAAAGGTCATGGGTGCTCGCGATAGTCAGCTTGTGGTGTTTCCCTATTGGATCGATCTCCATCC
>JANXVE010000175.1 GCA_025351825.1 Chamaesiphon sp. 341R_metabat_111
CCTACAGATAACTTGTAGGGGTGCCCTGTCTTGTCTTGACGCACACAACTGGGAGGAAACCTCTCAGTCGATGCGTCGCTGTCTCACCTTTTTTGACGGGGAACCCCCGAATAAAACCGCCGCTTCATGGGTACCCTAGATCTACGCTTAGGAATAGTATCTATGCATCGATCCAAGATCTGAGTCTATTGATTTGTTTGTGAATACTTGTCGATCGTTAAGAGTTAGAACGACTGCGATCTTTTGTGACATAGCTAATTGTGCCACTGACGATCGCACCACCCATTAGGACACTAATTGCAGGCAAAAACAAAGGCTGCCACAGACTTTGCCATACTTGCAATCCTAATGGGATATTTGCATACTTACCAACTATTGCAACTAGAAACCACAGGAAACTCAGGATCACAAAGAAAACATTAAAAGTCAGTAGGTTATTAATTAGATTAGATATCTTAGCAATCATAAAAGTATTATTTTGACGTTTTAAGTAGATATTTATTAAGTGGTGTGTTGGGTGTGTTGGGTTTCATTCTTCAACCCAACCTACAGATTTATCTAAATTTGCATCCACGCTGTCAGAGCTGCCGCCAAAGCATCCGCCGCATCGTCAGGGCGGGGAATTTTGTCCAATCCCAGTTCCCTGGCGACGGCTTCTTGAACGTCGGGCTTTTTGGCATTGCCATAGCCAGCAACAGCTTGTTTGATTTGACTGGGCGTGAACTCCACCCAGGGCACCTTGTGTTGGGCAATTACTAGCAAAATCACACCGCGTGCTTGAGCGACGGGGATGGTATTTCCCATTTTATAGAAAAATAACTGCTCGATCGCCACCAAATCTGGTTTAATTGCGTCAAGTAGGCTGTGCATGTCATCATATATTGTCTCCAGCCGAGAGCCGATCTCAGTTCGAGCCGGAGTTTGGATAATGCCAAAGTCAATCAGAGTGGCTGTGGGTGGGCGAGTATGTGAAGAAATAGAGATTGCCCCGAAGCCTAAACTCGCTAACCCAGGATCTAAGCCAAGAATTTTGGTAATTGTCATTAGGTTAACCAAAAATTAATCTGAGGCTTGTAGATTGATAATGAGTATTATGGCTGAATCTGGGGATTTAGTCTTTACGATCGCAATTATGGTCGGATTAAATGGGCATATAAGATATATGGTTTGGCAATTCTTTAGCATGGCTGCATCCCTGAGCGATCGATCTATGACTTTGCGATCTGTCAGAGTACCTGTAAGATTGACTCATTGCTAGTCTGTCAGCCAATTACAAAATTCTTTTATTCTCGATTAAAAAAATAATGTCGATCGGTACCTTTAGACAAGCAATTAGAAATCTCAGTCGCAATGGCGGTAACTCATCGTCACAAAATGGTACCTCTCGTTTCCGGCGGCTATTTCAATGGTTGTCTCCAGGTATTTTTATCAAGCGATGGCTATTTACCATCTATGTCGGCGTACTGATGACGATTTTGGGTTTAGCGATTTGGCTCAAACTCACACCGATTTTTTGGCTATTTCAGACTGTCGATAAAGCAATGGAGTTTTTGGCAAGAGTCGTTCCTCATTATTTATCGGGTCCGATCGTCCTCGGCGGTGGTTTATTTCTGATATTCTGGGGTCATAGCCGCTCTCTGGGAGAGATTAGCAAGGTTTTGCGTCCAGATGGCGATCAGACTTTGCTTGATATGCTGTGGCAAAATCGCCGCCTCAATCGGGGGCCAAAAATTGTAGCTATTGGTGGTGGTACGGGCTTATCGACGCTGCTACGGGGCCTAAAACTCTATAGTGCAAATTTGACCGCGATCGTCACTGTGGCGGACGACGGCGGCTCTTCGGGGCGACTGAGGCGAGATTTTGGAGTCTTACCACCTGGAGATATCCGCAACTGCATTGCGGCGTTGGCTGATGAAGAGAAGTTATTGACAGAGTTGTTTCAATATCGATTTGAAGCTGGCGATGGCTTGATGGGACATAGCTTTGGCAATTTATTTTTGACAGCGATGTCTGAGATTACCGGAGACTTGGAACGGGCGGTAGTTGCTAGCTCCAAGGTATTGGCAATTCGGGGGCGAGTATTACCTGCGACGCTGGCAGATGTGTCTCTGTGGGCGGAACTCTCCGACGGACGGATCGTCCAGGGTGAATCAAATATTGGTGCTTGTGATGGTCAAATTGTCGAGATTGGCTGCACTCCCCCCAACCCACCCGCACTGCCTGCGGCGATCGCGGCAATTGAGGAAGCAGATTATATTATTATGGGGCCAGGGAGTCTATACACTAGCGTGATTTCCAATCTGCTAGTACCCGAAATCGCCGCAGCAATCGCCGCGCGGAACGTTCCCCGTATTTACGTCTGCAATATCATGACTCAGCCTGGAGAGACGACTGGCTACACAGTAGCAGATCATATCGACAGTATCGACAGGGCTTGTGGTCAGAAATTATTTGATGCGGTACTGGTTCAGAAAAATCCACCTTCAGCGGGCTGTCTCCAAAATTATGCCGAAGAAAATTCCTATCCAGTGTTGCTCGATCGAGATGATGTGAAAAGATTAGGACGGAGTATTTTTTCGGTGAATGTAATGGAGGAAGATACTACCACTAGGTATCTGCGTCACAATTCCCGTCGCTTGGCTAAAGCCCTGATTCATTTTTACCGCCGTGCTCAAGAATCTACGCCACAACGGAGTGGTAAAGTGACACCACTCGATCGAACTAAGTTGGCATGAATGGGGACGGGGAGAGGGGGAGACTGGGGGACTGGGAGCAAAAGTAGATTTATTGGATTTAATAATTCAAAATCAAGATGACTGAGCGGATTGTCAAGTTATCAGATGCGAGTGCTACCCAGATGTTGGGGATCGATCTCGGTAGGTCTTTGACAGCGGGGAGCGTATTATTATTAACAGGCGACTTGGGTAGTGGTAAAACTACTTTGGTGCAGGGATTAGCACAGGGTATGGATATTGAAGATTCGATCGTCAGTCCGACGTTTACGATTATTAATGAATATTTTAGCGGTCGATTGCCGCTATATCATCTGGATCTGTATCGTCTCAGCAATGCCGAAGTTGACGATCTCCATTTGGAATCTTATTGGCTCGGATTAGAAACAGCACCAGGAATTGTCGCGATCGAATGGGCGGAGCGACTATCATATTTACCGGAGGACTATCTCCGCATTGAACTGACTTATGACGTAGTTGATGGCAGGGTTGCTAAAATCTCAAATTAGGCTTTGGGCTTTGGATGTTAGGCTTTAGGCTTAATACTTAGATATTTTGTCATGTTCGTAGAATTAACATTCTTTAGTAAATTTCCCTAAAGCCTAAAGCCCAAAGCCCAAAGCCTAACTTCAAGTTGGAATCAATTCCCCTGGACGCAATCGTGACCATTTGCCGCTATCTTTAGTGAAACTTTGACAACCAACGACATCCCACTCCATCTCTACGCCATCGTCGTGAGTGCGGATGTTAACATTGATGCTTGGGCTAATAGCCTCAAATTCGGGCAAAGCTGTCAGGTGAAGCTGCTGATGTTGCTCTTCGACTGCATGATAAGTCGTGCAACGATCGACATATTCGCAATTGATACAGATACACATAAAATTTTAGGGGTTAGGGACTAACCGTTTCTTGTATTTTATGCAATTTTTAGAGAATCTACCATTCGATCTGAATCTGTTGCCAAAACCAGTGTATGTGGTAGGTGGAGCAGTACGAGATAGCCTACTGGGGCGAGTTCGTGCCGAATTAGATTTAGATTTAGTTGTTCCGAGTGGAGCTATCGAGGTAGCAAGAAATTTGGCGGCGGTACATCAAGCAGGATTTGTACTATTAGATCCAGAGCGTCAGATTGCGCGGGTAGTATTTCCAGGTATGACTGTAGATATCGCCCAGCAGGATGGGGCTAGTGTTACCGACGATTTGCACCGACGCGACTATACTTTAAATGCGATCGCATACGATCTTCAGACTGGCAAGACGATCGATCCGCTCAATGGCACTCAGGACATTCAGCAAGGCACGATTAGGATGATTTGCAGGCAGAACTTAGTTGACGATCCGTTGCGGCTGCTCAGGGCTTATCGTCAGGCGGCACAGCTCAATTTTAGGATCGAACCTAGTACTCGTGAGGCAATTCGGGAGCTAGCAACGCTGCTGACTACAGTTGCGGCGGAAAGGGTGCTGATGGAGTTGCGATACCTATTGCAAACACCTAATAGTAGCCAGTGGTTGGTAGCAACTATCGAAGATGAACTGTTGTCAGGCTGGCTAAAAATACCTGTAAATGTAGCTTTTAAAACCCAATTAGCTCAATTCGATCGATCTTTTGAGTTAATTAATCACCATTATCCAGCACTAGCGATCGAGTTAGAGCGACCTGTGCGCGATACAATTTCTACTACCCGTAGATCGATCGGTAAACTAACTAGGTTATTATCACCAGATCTAGCCGCAGCAACCGAGCAGCTATTACGACTAGCATTCAGTTCAGCAGAGATTCAGGTAGTAACAAATGCGATTAATTATTTACCAAAAATATTGCAATCGGAGCTGTCTTTATCAGAGCAATACTTTTGGTTTAAATCTGTGGGGAATGATTTCCCTTTACTAATCGTCCTCGCAATTGCTAATGGAGTTGAATTAGTAAAATTGGTAAGTTTAATCGATCGATATCTCGATCCTGATAGTCAAGTTGCACACCCCACCGCGCTAGTGAGCGGGCACGATTTGATCGAATCTCTATCAATTGCACCATCGCCAATCATTGGCAAATCACTAACTGAGATTCAACTAGCGAGAATTATGGGCAAAATATCCACCCCAGATGAAGCGATCGAATTTGCTAGAGAATTATTAATATCGGTAAATCCATTACTTAATTAATTTAGCCTGTCTAAAAACATCTTGAATCGTATCGCCAATAATTAAGCCATACATAATTTGAGAAATCGAAGCTAAACCGATCGAGCAAATTAGTGCGGCTATGGGCGAAGAGATCCAACTTCCGCCAGCTAAAAAGACTGTACCAATAATCATTACTGCTGTGACAATGCCACTCAGTGCGCCTGCGAGTAATTGCTCTCGATCCCAGTCATGCCAGAGCGATCTCCAGTAGAGACGTTGCTTGAACAGAGATTTTTGCCAATTGCCCACGATCCGCCCGTTGATGCCACCACAAACACCACCAACGATCGCCAAAATAATTAGTGAAGTGCCGTCTGCATCCAATACAAGTGTTTTGATGCCGAGATGAATTAGTCCCCAAGTTAGAATATTAATTGGCAATCCAATTATGGCTGTATAGATCCACTTATAATTAAGCGTCTCGATCGTTTTTACCAGAATTCTCCATTGCAAGTAGCCTTGAATCGTACTGCTCAAAAGGCAAGCTAGTAATCTCATCAACGAGATTACGACTAAATTATCTAACTGAAAAATTAATATTAGACAAGTAATGATCGTTTGAGTCACGATCGCAAACAATATCGATCCAAAGACCTGAATTATTAACCACTGAGATAAGAAGTGTGACTGAACAAATTTAGACATTTAATTAGTTGATAGTTGATAATTGATAGCTAATTGTAATATTTATGTTTACATTGCTCACGATTTAGGATCTAGGGTACTTGTTTAGAGAATGCTAGCCGTGGGTACTTTCTGAATACTTTCAATTAGCTTTAGATCTCGAGAATGGGTATATTTAGATTTTTGGCTGTCAAAGGGCGCGATTATTAGGCGTTTACCAAAGTTAAGTTCAATCCGCAGTCGTTCACAAAGATCGAATTCTTGGCTAGATTCAACTTGGGTTTGGTGAGAATTAGTCGATCGGGAACTTGCAAGCTTGACACCTAATATATAAAGTGGTCGATCTGAGAAAATACGCATTGGTTTACAGACCAGGTATGCTTGCTCAATTACTGGATATTTAGCTAACTTGCAATGGATTTCAGCAACTAAATCTGGCTCTAGATTGTGGGCGACAAACTTGTCAGTGTCTTTAATATTGCGCTCTAATTTCGATCGCCATTGTTTGGGTAGATGTTGCTGTCTCCAATCAAGATAAATCTCGGCTGATGCCAAGTCGTCTCGAAAAGTATGAAATCGATATAGCTCCTCACAACTGGGAATAACTAAATCTGGATCCAATCTAATTGCTTGTTCTAAATAAGCACAGCCACTCAAGTGTCCTCGATCGATTAGAGCTTTTCCTACCTGATAATTTGCCTGGGGATGATTGGGAGATCGAGCGAGGATTTCTTGCCACAAATTGAGTGCAATCAACTCGCCATCGAGTTCTGTCGTCAAGCCTGCTTGAATCGTCGCTTCAGTTAGCGTTAATGGTGCCTTATTTGCTTGCAAATCCAGTGTGGCTAAATGTTCTCGCTGATACTGCGCTTGCTGATATTGGCGCAACCACTGCACTTTGCGACTCTCGTACCAGCGCAAATCTAGTTCGGCTGCCAAATCTGCTAACCTGTCGCCAAAATAGTACTCAGCAGCAGTCTGAAGGATGGGGCTGGGAGTCCAGGATTTCGGGGTAGGATAGCCGACAGCAGCCAGTCGATCGCTCAGACAGGGATGAGTATCATCTGTATCTGTTGCTTCGCCTAGAATCAATCCCAGCCAGACCTGTGTGGCTTGCGGATCGAGCGGCTGACGCAGTACTGCTAACATCTGGGTAACTACGTCCGTTGGCGGTACTTCAGACAAGCGTGCTTGACGATCGAGTTCGCGATTGAAACCTTCTTGAAGATAGTATTGATAGATATAAGTTTGAATCAAATCACTCGCCGCAATTTCAGGACTAGTCATCCGTTTGGCGAGGGCATCAGCAGCATATTCTCGATCGCGTACAGATACAAAAGAGTAAGCTTTGATTAATGGTTCATACCACCGAAAAAACCATTGAAAAATAAAAAAGTTATTGTCAGTAGTGAGTTGTTCCCACATCTGTCGAACTCGAAAAATATAGCCAGTAAAACTGCTATCATTCCCAGCTAAATGACCTAACTCATGGGAAAGAGTAGCTCGAAATTGTTCGGGTGTGAGAGATTGAAGTAGTGGTAAACCTAAGAGTAAATAGTTTTGATACCAACCTAATAAGCCCATTCTTGGTGCTTGATAGATCGCCGCATTGTGATCGTAATTAACTACGACGTGATGAATTTTAGGGGTTTTAAGCTTGATGCTTAATTCATCAATTATGGCAAAAAGTTCGGGAAATTCAGTCCGACCGATCTCTCTGTCGCTCAGAGGTGTATGCTGTACCCAAAAAGTGGCGATCGCGACCAGTCCAAATAACAGCCACAATTGATTAAGATCTATCGTAATCACTCGCTGCTGAGTTGATTCAAACAACCACCTAACTAGCCACAAGCTACTAAATAATCCTAGACAAATCACTCCAATATATCCGTAGCCAATTGCTGCTAATGCAGCTACTTTTAGTTGATAATTGGCAGTTGTGCGCTGACGTGTCGATCGTTCTAATTGACGTACTAAAAGGTCAAACTTGGTTTGTTGCTCTAACTCCATCACATAGCGATTCAAAAATTCAAAACTTAAAATTCAACACTTACAGCGATATCTCGCCAACGTTAAATCTCAAATTCAGTGGATAAGGCTAGTATTCCCATCCGATCTCATATCAATCTAAGTAAATCCACGGATTTTTGTGAGTGAGGGTAAATTTAAAGCAGCTAGTTTCAATTATTTATTCTTAATCTTCTCTTTATGCCCTCTGTGTCCTCTACGCCTCTACGGTTAAAAAGACAGATCTCTGACAGCAATGGAGTTGAGCTATCATCTGTATTTTTCTGGCGGGAACAGAGGTACATCGACTTTTATCAATCGGCTGAATTAGGTCGCGAAAAGATTCGATCGACTACAAAGATGTTAAAATTGAAATAGGATGCTATCGGATGAAACGTCGATGTAGTAAAGCAACTCGCCATAATAGAGACAAATCTAATATGATCGTAGCCACCAATAGAAACCAATGTGGAAATGAATTACTAAATTTTATCTGAATAAGCATAATTGAATTTAGTAAGATTGCTGCTATAATTGTGTTACGCCAATCTACCTGAAATATTCCGATCAGATAATCAAGTCCTAAGTCAGCTTGCCGACCTTGTAAATGTTGTATTGCTTCTTGAAGTCCTGGTTGAAGTGGATCTAATCGTAAGCTTTCTTGATAAGCTGGAATAGCCTGTTTGATCTTACATTGCATTTGATAGAAATTCCCTACGCAGTAATGTACACCAGCATCATTTGGATAGAGCGATAGCATTAATTCTATATTTTTTTGAGCTTCTGATAATAATCTCAAATAAAGTAGAGTTTCAAGCTTTAAATGTAAGCAAGAGATATCTTTTGGATCGATGCTTAGACCGCGATTTGTTGATTCAATCGCTTCTTCTATTCGATTCTGTCTAATATAACTTTCTGCTTGAAATGCAAAATATACGGCAATATTTGGATTGAGCTGAATGGCAATAGCAATTGACTCTTCTGCTTGTACCCATAGTTGATTAGTTTTATAAGCAATGGTTAAAATCAAGTAGTAGTAACTATTATCTGGAGATATGGTAACTGCTTGTTTGGCGACATCGATTGCTAATTCAATTCTGCGAGTATTCCTATACACTACCGATAAAAGAGAATAAGCTTCGGCGGATTTGGGATCGATCGACAGACACTGATTGATAAGTACTTCTGCTTGCTCGCAGCGTCTCAGTTCACACAATAGCCGTGCGCGATCGAGTAATATTTTAGGATTATGTAAATCGCTCATAAAATCGATTCGAGATGGCTTTACTAAGTATTCCCCAACTCAATTGAAATATTGAGATAGAGATTATAAATAAAATTGATGCTGTGCTAGAATTCGATCATCACTTCAGCTAAGTAAATTTTCATCCATGCCGACGATCGAACAAAACCAGCAAACCTGGGACGGAAGCTACGCATGGGAACAGCAGGGAGATGAGTGGTCATTATTCTGGGGTAGTGCCGACGCTCAGTGGATTGGCTCGATCCTGCCGCGCATTCACAACTTGATTTCAACAGGCACAATTCTCGAAATTGCGCCTGGATTTGGTCGCTGGACAGATTATCTCCGCAAGTATTGTGAGCAGTTAGTTGTTGTCGATCTATCAGAAAAATGTATTAAGGCTTGTCAACAAAGATTCGCTGCTGAAACAAATATTAGCTATCATGTTAATGACGGTAAATCATTAGCAATGATTCCCGATAATTCCATTGACTTTGTATTTAGTTTTGACTCATTAGTCCATGCCGAAGCCGATGTGATGGAGACTTATCTGGCACAACTTGCCACTAAGCTCAAGCCCAATGGCGTGGGATTTATTCATCATTCAAACTTGGGTGCTTATCGATCGGCTCTCGCAGCAGTTGAGCAAATCCCCACCGAGTTGAGAGGACAACTAATTGACAAAGTGCTGCTAGAGCCAACTCACTGGCGGGCGGCGAGTATGACAGCCAAATTGTTTGAAACTTACTGCGATCGAGCTAATCTCCAATGTATCGGTCAGGAGCTAGTAAACTGGGGCAATCAGGGATTACTAATCGATTCTTTTTCGATGTTTACACCCAAGAAATCTACCTGGGTGCGGGATAATCAAGTAATCGAAAATCTGGCATTTATGACCGAAGCAGCATCGATTTCCAAGCTATCTCAGTTATATTCAACTAAGAGAAAATAACCAGGAAGTTAAGTGTGCAGACACAGGGAAAATGGTTGTCAGTAATCGGCATCGGTGAAGCGGGATTGTCCGAACTTAGTCCATTGGCACGAGGATCGATCGATCGAGCTACACTCATTGTCGGTGGTCAGCGGCATTTAGACATGCTAGATTCTCCCCAACCGAAGATGGTGTGGGAGTCACCAATCGAATCATCAATTGCAGCGATCATCAAATATCGTGGCACTCCAGTTTGTGTTCTCGCTAGTGGCGATCCGCTCTGCTATGGAATTGGAGTGACATTATTGCGGTATATTTCGATCGAGGAAATGACGATTATCCCCGCTCCATCAGCCTTTAGCCTTGCTTGCGCCAAATTGGGCTGGTCATTAACAGCAGTAGAAACCCTGAGTCTGTGTGGGCGTTCACCAGATTTTCTCTCAGGTATCCTTGCGCCTACTTCCCAGTTACTAATCTTGAGCGCGGGTGCAGATACGCCCCAAATTGTGGCAGATTTGTTGACACAGCGTGGATATGGCGATAGCCAGATGACAGTATTAGAACATCTGGGCGGGACACGAGAACAGGTCAGCTCAGGTATTGCCAGATCGTGGTCTAAATCGGATATGGCGGCTCTAAACACGATCGCGATCGAATGCCGTATCGATCGAACTACGACCCCCTTAAATCGTCTGCCAGGGCTGCCCGATAGTGCCTACCATCACGACGGGCAACTGACCAAGCGAGAAGTACGAGCAATGACCCTCGCCGCCCTCGCCCCGATGCCTGGAGAATTGCTATGGGATGTAGGCGCGGGCTGTGGTTCGATTGGGATCGAGTGGTTGAGGAGTCATCCCCGATGTCAGACGATCGCGATCGAGCAGCACACCCATCGATTACAATTTATTTCGGACAACATGGCGGCTTTGGGCACACCACACCTCCAGCTCGTTCAAGGCAAAGCACCCGCAGCCCTGGCGAACTTGCCGACTCCCGATGCAATTTTTATCGGCGGTGGCGTAACGGCTCCAGGATTATTAGCTACCTGCTGGACGGCATTGCGATCGGGTGGTAGATTGGTTGCCAATGCAGTCACAGTGGAAAGTGAGTTGCAATTATTGCAGTGGCAGCAGCAAGTCGGTGGCAAACTAACTCGGATTGCGATTCAGCGTACTCAAAATATTGGCGGGTTTCTCGGCTGGAAACCACTAATTCCAGTTACTCAGCTCGTGGTGGTGAAGAGTCTGGAAGCTAGGGAATAATAAGCATAAGAAAATGAGCAATTAGATAAACTCACATCTTGCACCAGTATAAAAATATTAGTAATTAGCGTAGATTCTAGGGTACCCACGAGGGGCACCCCTACAGGTAACTTGTAGGGGTGCCCTGGATCTACGCTTAACTGCCCCGAATATGACCAAACCAACAGCAACCCTTTTATTCTCTTGTCCAGACAGACGTGGATTAGTTGCCAAAATTGCCAACTTTGTCTACTCTAACGGCGGTAATATCGTCCACGCCGATCATCATACTGACTTTAACACAGGCTTGTTTTTAAGTAGAATTGAATGGCAAATTGAAGGATTCAATCTACCACGCGAATTAATCGCGCCAGCTTTTGGCGCGATTGCCCAACCCTTGAACGGCACTTATGAAATTCATTTTTCTGATGCAGTGCCTCGGATCGCGATTTGGGTCAGCCGTCAAAACCACTGCCTGCTAGATCTGATTTGGCGACAGCAATCGGGCGAATTTTCGGCAGAGATTCCCTTGATTATCAGCAACCATCCCGACCTTGAGCCAATTGCCAAACAGTTTGGGATTGACTATCATTATTTACCAATTACCAAAGATAATAAACAACAGCAGCAAGCGCGGCAGCTAGAATTACTCAAAGAGTATCGGATCGACTTAGTAATTTTGGCTAAATACATGCAGATTATTAGTCCAGAAACGATCGATGGCTTTCACAGTCATAGCATTATTAATATTCACCATTCCTTCCTACCAGCATTTGTCGGTGCCAATCCCTATCACAAAGCCTACGAGCGCGGCGTAAAAATCATTGGTGCAACGGGGCACTATATTACTGCCGAACTCGATGCTGGGCCAATTATCGAGCAGGATGTCGTCCGTGTCACCCACCGTGACGAAGTGGAAGATTCGATCAGAAAAGGTAAAGATCTCGAACGCATCGTGCTTGCACGCGCAGTCCGTCACCATCTCCAAAATCGAGTGTTAGTATATGGCAATAAAACAGTTGTGTTTGAATAACTACAGAGCTGCCTTGGAGTGCATTTTTGATTCGATCCTACCCAATCGGTAATTAGACAGGCATCACCAGGCACTCGCTACCCAGATTTCAAATTAGACATCTGTGGCAGTGAGCAAGATCGGCCATAACAGCGGCGAATGTGACATCTTGATAAATAAAGGGAATAATTAGGATAATTGGCATTGACTATTTGCGGAAATCAGCTATCGACCAAAGGTTGCCCTAAAATTTGCACATAACTTTCCTGATTGGATGGTTGGATGTGGGAATATATAGATAGAGCATTGTTGGCGGTATCGCGCTTGTTCATGCAATAGCCTCTCTTTAGAAAATCGATTGTCTGTAACCTAGTGACTTTTCACCGGATTAAAGCCAATCAGCAGAATATATCTAACTTTTATTTTAAAAATAAATAAACTCAACCATTAAATTTATTAATTCATCCTCTTACCCCATTCCCCTAACCAATTATTGTGACATCAAGGATCCAATCGTGAAAAAAATCTTATTAGTAGACGATGATAAAACTCTTCAAACCGTACTGACACGGTACTTAGAAAAGCGCGGCTATTCTGTCCGTGTGGTAACTTCTGGAGTCCAGGCATTAAAACTTTTTGCTCAAGATCCACCCGATCTAGTCGTGTCAGATATCATGATGCCAGGGATGGATGGCTTAGAATTTTGCCGCCGCCTACGGGCAACTAGACCTGGGCAACTAGTCCCATTTATCTTTTTGACGGCCAAAAAGGATCTGGAAGACCGGATTCAAGGTCATTACATTGGTGCTGACGACTATATCACCAAGCCATTTGAGCCACTAGAGCTACTTGCCAAAATCGAAGCTCAACTCGAACGTTCTCGCCGGATTCACTCCGAGATGGTGCGGTTGATGCAAAAAGTGCCTGAAGATAATGATTCGGGATCTGATTATGGTGATAGTTTAGAGCCAACAAGTCAAGCTAAAGATCCAGAGCCAGAAGAAGATCTACCATTGACTCCAGCGGAAGCACGGGTATTCTGGGAGGTAATTCAAGGTTTGACTAATAAACAAATTAGCCAACGCTTGTTTATCAGTCCTCGGACGGTTCAAACTCATCTGAGTAATATTCTCACCAAGTTGAATCTAGAAAATCGTTCCCAGTTAGTCCGGTTTGCCTTTGAGCATGGCTATCGTCCGCCTCAAACTCAAGAGGAGCAAAGAGCGGCTGAAGCGAGAGGATAGTTGATAGTTGAGAGCTATTGACGGAGCCGCTCTGCTAATTCTGGTAGAATGTAGATGAGACTTTAATGATAGGGTTGTTATGATTGCAACCCTATTGTTTTGGCTATATTTTATTATTGATAAGTTTATGACTGAATCTATTGAGATATTAATTAACTCGGAAAATAAAGGCGATCGAATCACAGCTCTAAACTTAATTAGAACACTCGAACCAGCTATTGCTTTTGGCTATATCAAACAATTGGTGGTAGATAATAACACCCGCGTTAGATATGCAGCGGTGAGTCAATTAGCAACATTAGGATCCCACGATCTAGCCGAGACTTTTATCATTTTACGCGATCGATTGGTCAACGATCCAGAACCCGATGTTCAAGCCGCAGCAGCAGATTCTATCGGCGCGCTCAAACTGACTGATGCTTTTGACGATCTTCAAAATCTCTACGAGACTACACCGGAATGGTTGGTGCAATTTAGTATTATTGCAGCTTTGGGTGAATTAGGCGATCCGCGTGGTTTGAAGTTACTCCAAACTGCCCTGACAAATGAAACCAGTCTAGTTCAAACTGCGGCAATTGGCGCGATTGGTGAGTTGGGAAATCCTGACGGGATTGAGAGTTTGCTCCCATTTGTGACCGATCCTGACTGGCAAATTAGATATCAACTCGCTCGATCTTTGCGTAATTTAGGTGGAGATTTAGCCGCTCAAAGTTTAGCAGTTTTAGCAACCGATTCGATCGAACAAGTTGCCAAAGAAGCACAAGGAATTGGTTGAATGTTAATTACAAAACCTTCATTTACACCGAATCTATTTCTAATTCAAGATTTTCGATCGCTTGAATTCCCCGTGGATCTCCGAGTTTGAGCAGGGCAGATTTAGCATCATCTCTGACCCCCAGATCTAGATCTTCTTCCAATACTTGAATCAGTGCATCTACCGCAGTTGCATACACCACGTTTGATGGCAGCTCCCGACACAATCGCCCCAACGACCAAGCACAATTGCTCCGAACGGCGGCTAAAGGGTCATCGATCAAAGCTTTGATAATCGGGGGTACGGTGGCGATGACAGCCTCATAACTCAGGTCTGCGGCTTGACCGAGGGAGCTAGCGGCCCACAACCGTACTGCGGAAATATCCAGCTTGAGAGCGCGTAATAGTGGCTTGAGTGCGCGACGATCCTTACAGTTGCCCAACGCCCAGACGATCCCTTTTCGAGCATAACCGTTCCAATCTCGATCGAGTTGCATAATCAACGGTTCGACAGCATCGGGACTGGGATTTCGCCCCAGCGCATAGCTAGCTGCGACTCTCACTAGGGGGCAAGGATCTGTGAGCAGTCGGATCAAATGAGGAATCGCACGGTCATCTTGAATTTCACAAAAAGCTCTCGCAGCCAGCATTCGTTGGGCAGTAATGGGGTCGGAAAGTAACAATAACATTTCCGCTGGATCTGGCTTGAGCGGTTCTGGATTGGCATCCAACACAGCCAACGTATCCAGATCGTCCAGAGGACTATCTAGATCGATATCATCCTCCAGGAAGTTCAGATCTTGTTCATAAACCATAATAGCTAGTCTAACCCTTGCCCATTGCTGCTTTTGACATTATACCAAAGTGGACGACGATAAAGGACTGGGGGACTTGGGGACTACCAACTATTAACTATCAACTATCAACTATCCTACCGATAACTTCTCGACCTAACCAAGCAGTATTATGGGACAGGGATTTTAGACTAGTTTGAGTTGCTGTCTGAGTGGTTTGGGAATCGAAGAGGATGAGTCGATCTGGTGGAGATTGATGGAGACATTCAGCGGGTTTGGTGCTGAGTGCCGCCCATAGTTCGAGAGCTGATAATTTACCGGAAACAACCAGATGTTGCCAGAGTAAAGGTAATGCTAATTCTAACCCGATCGATCCAGCCGGAGCTTCCCCAAAAGCTACTGTTTTCTCTTCATAAGTATAGGGACTATGATCGATGGCGATCGCATCTAATACGCCTACTTTTATCGCCTCAATCAAGGCAATTCGGTCGTCTGGAGTGCCCAAAGGTGGATCGAGCTTGAGATTGGGATTGTAGGTTGCGAGGTCGGTTGTATCAGCGATGAGGTGCAACCAGGTGGTACTAGCGGTAATTGGGACACCTCGCTGTTTGGCAGCGGCGATAATTTCGATACCGCGACGGGTAGAAATTCGCATCAGATGAACGGGGGTGCCGATATCGGCTATGATCTCAACTAGTGCGGCAAGGGCGGCGGTTTCACTACTGACAGGATCGACTGGTAAGCCATATTTGAGTGCGGCTACGCCCGATCGAGCCAGACCATTACCGCGCAAAGATCGATCGAGGGCGTATAATCCGATCGGGCGATTAAATGGTTTGAGATATTCCAGCAAGCGACGAACTAAGGCAGGATTAGCAATTGGACAACCATCTGCCCAGCCACTAATATTGGTAGTGCCCAGTTCGGCGAGTTCGGTCATTGTTGTTCCGGCTACTCCTTCAGTCAGCGCGCCCCAGTATCCAAGCTGGGGACAGTTGGGAATTTGGGCAGCGGTTTGGTGGTACTCTCGATCGAGCGCGATGATACTGCTAGCTCGATCGAGTGCTGGTAAGGTATCGGGTAAGATATTGACATGGACAAATCCACCTGCTTTTGCGGCGAGAAGGAGAGATTCGATCGTTTCTCGTTCTTCATGTCCAGGTGTGCCGCTATGACTATACAGATCGACTAATCCAGGCGCGAGGATCAGGTGTTCGCCAGGGCTAATAGTTAAATCTGTCGGCAGCTCGGTTGTGGTGAAAACTTCTTGAATAACACCCTCAAGCACTAAAACATCCGCTACTCGCTCCGTTTGCGAAATTGGATCTAGTACTCTAACCTGTTGAAATAATTGGTTCATCGTTGCTCCGCTTACTCCCTACAACGCGCCAGCAGCAGTTTTGTCCAAAATGCCGCCAGCAGAGAGATGACTGGTGAGATTCAAAGCTTGAATTACAGGTTGACCTTCAATCCCATCTGGATAGTCGATAACTGTCACCGCACCATTACCCTGTTTGATTTTCCAGATATCTGCTAAACCCAATCCGAGCAGATTGCACAGCAATACCTTATTTGTGGCATCGTGAGCGACAACGATTCCCGTTCGGGGTTCATTTCCTACCTGAGCGATGATTTTTTGCCAAGCAGCAGTTGCTCGTGTCCAGACATCTTGGAGATTTTCGCCTTCAGGCATTTGGACGGATTCAGGGTGACTTTGCCAGCGTTCGAGTTCGCCTGGATATTCGGCTTTGATTTCGGCTTCAAATTTGCCTTCCCACAGTCCATGCCCGATCTCGCGCAGATCGGCATCTTCATCTATTGTTAAGTTCGATCGATCCTGGAGGATAATCTGAGCAGTCTCTTTCGGGCGCAACATCGGACTGGTAAATCCAAAATCAATTTCGATGGTTTTTAAAAATTCTGCGGCTAGACTGGCTTGATTGCGTCCATTGTCATTGAGAGGGACATCAATTTGGCCTTGAAATTTGCCTGCCCGATTCCAGTCGGTTTCGCCATGACGGACGAGCAAAAAGCGGGGACCTTGACTTGAGGGACGAAATGTAGGCAGTTTTTGACCGAGATGACTAGTTTGATTGAGCGATTCTAGTTGGACGCTCTCGCCCCAACCACCGCTAAAATTCAGGACTGTGACACCGCAATTTGACTGCTGGATGCTGTGATAGAGGCGCGCAGGTATTCCCAATGCAGTACTAATTAAAGCGCGGTTGATGCCGTTGTGAGCGACGATCAGGATTGTCTGTCCCTGGTGCTGGGGAATAATTCCTTGCCAAAATGTGGTGGCTTGGGCGTATGAGGATAGAACTGGAAAAAATTCTTGCTGGCTACCATCAGCTTGGGGGCGAAACATTTTTAATTCGTGGGGATGCTCCTTCCAGACTCGATACTCCCCTTTGTATTTTTCCCGCACGTCCTGATTGAGCATGGTTTCCCACAAAGGGAGGTCGATTTCCATTAATCGATCGTCTGCCTGAAGTAAATCTTGCTGTCCCAGACTGGAGAGGACGATCTTTGCCGTTTGGTGTGCTCGTTGCAACGGACTACAGTAAGCAGCATCAAACTTTAAACCTTGAAATGCTGCACCCGTCAGCGTAGCATCTGCTTGCCCTCGATCGGTCAACACTGACAAATTACTGCGCCCTTGGATTCGTCCTTGGCTGTTATAACTACTCTGTCCGTGCCGTAAAATAATAACTCGCGTACTCAAGGGTTTTGTCCTCCAATGGCTGTCTCATTCTATCAGGAATAGGCTTTGAGGGATAGTCGATCGTTAATAATTGATAGTTGATAGTTGATAATTGATGAACGTTAGTAGGTACAAAGATCCTAACTCCTAACTCCCAACTCCTGACTCCCAACTCTTAACCCCAACTCCCCGCCAATAATGATGTAAACATGTGTATTCTTTGAAACTAATGTAAGTCAGATTAGACTGAAAAGTAATAAGTTGTACAAAATTGATGCATTTGCTACGTCTAAACATTGTCCGTTTGTAGCCATCAATAAGCAGTGGTCGAGCGATTATTTCTCTAAGTTTGAATGTCGGCTAGTATTTTGACCGCTAAAGTATTTTGCTTAGATCGATTCCGTCTGTATTCAGAGCTTCACCAATGTCTAATTCAATAAATAAGCAGTTGGCTAGAGTGCGGACTAGTGATTCTCCCGCCGCCAGAGATAACTTAGCACCGATGGCAGTAGAGCAACTCAGCCAGCGAGAAATCGATTTACAACAACAGTTAGCTCAAGCCAAGTTACTAAATTATATTAGTACCCAAATTCATCAGACATTGGATTTGCCAGTTATATTGCAAGCGACTGTCGAGCAGGTGCAGGCATTTTTACATGCAGATAGGTTAATCATTTATCAATTTGAATTTGTCAAAGTTGACGGCAAAGTAAACGATAGCAGCTTTGATGGTTACGCTAGCAGAGGTAGAGTTGCTTATGAAGCAATTGGACAGAATTCACACTCCAAAAATGGGAGTACAGCTCTGCGGTCGGTTTTGGATATTACTGAGTATCAAGACTGTTTTGACGATCGACAGTTGTGGGACAAGTATCGCAGTGGGATGACTAGATCGATCGATCGAGTCGAGCTAGAATACGCTCAAAATCCCTGTATGTTGGATTTGATGACTCGATCGCAAATTAAGTCTAAATTGGTAATTCCAATCGTTGTAAACCGAGAATTGTGGGGGTTATTGATTGCCCATCAGTGTCAGGCTCCCCGAAATTGGCAAGCTAGCGAAACTGAATTTCTCCAGCAGATTTCTGAGCATTTAGCATTTGCAATCGCTCAATCTGAGTTGTATTCAGCCAGTTTGTGTACTAGTCAGAATCTAGAACAGCGAGTCAATGAACGCACGCGAGAATTGCGGGATGCGGTAATTGTCGCGCAAACTGCAAATCAATCTAAGACTGAATTTCTAGCACTGCTAAGTCATGAGCTGAGAACGCCACTGACAAGTATCTTAGGATTGTCAGAGACACTATTAAGATTGCCAGTATCAACATTAACCGATCGGCAACACAATTATCTCCAAACAATTCATAATAGCGGCGAACATTTATCAGAATTAGTCGATGATATTTTAGATTTCTACAAGTTAGAAGTCGGTAAAACTTTTCTTAAAGTCAGCGAGTTTTCGCTATCTAAGTTAGTCAAGCAAGTAGTTGGCAGTGTGAGGCTGAAAGCAGAAGAGGGTAAAATCGACCTGCAAGTACAAATAATTAATAATGGCAGTGACGTATCCCAAATTAGCGGTCGAGATTTGCGGTTTCGGGGTGATACCAAACGCATTTATCAAATATTATTAAATGTGTTGAATAATGCAATCAAATTCACGCCCGAGCACGGGACAGTAATTGTCCGTTCTTGGCTAGAAAATGATGATGCTGTTTTTGAAATTGATGATAGTGGGATTGGGATTGAAGAAGTTCAAATCTCCCGTTTATTCAAAAAATTTCATCAGCTCGATCGTAACTTCGATCGAGACTATGAAGGCATGGGATTGGGGTTGGCTATTACTCAACAACTAGTTGAACTTCATGGTGGATCGATCGATGTTGATTCGATCGTTGGTTCTGGTTCGACCTTTACAGTGCGAGTCGCCGCTCAACCACTGGAAGTAGTCGAACAAAATGATTGGGTAGAAATGGATCGCAACCTAGTATTTCAAGATCCCGAACTCAATCCAGTTTCTAATCAAATTGTCTTGATCGAACAAGACGAAGATGTTGCAAACTTCATCTGTGATATTCTCACAGCGGCTAGATATCAGGTGACTTGGTTGCTATCGGCAGAATCTTCCTTTAGACAAATATCAATGTTTGCGCCAAATTTACTAATGATCGATTTGACCCTAGATCGAGAAATAGCCGATCGATTAATTGGTAATATTCGCAAATCGAGGACGATCGGCGATATCAAAATTCTGGCAATCGCTAATGAAGAAGATCCAATTAGTCCAGCGATCGAGCAATATATTGATGATTACTTGTGGAAACAAGTAAACCCAGAACAATTATTGCGAAAAATTACCAAGTTATTAAATCAAGTGGATAGTGAATTGGGGTTGGAGAAGAGTTCTAAGTAATGATTGGAGTTAATTGAGTGATGGAGCAGGTGTCAGTTTGACAGTCTTGGTACCGATTACCTGGAGACGGGGATTGTGATAGAAACCACGCTGGGAAGTGGGAAATTGCCACTGATAACCCTCGGGGTCTGGATGTGCAGTCATCAATTTTGACCAAGCAGCAAGACTGTGAGTAGCGGTTGACAATTTGGTGAATTTGTCGATCTTCAATCGTTGTGCTAGCTCACCCAATTCTAATTTAAGACAAGTAGCAATTTCGCCGCTGGGATCGATCGTCAAGTCCTGAGCATCTTTAGCTTGGGTAAGCGTCGTCAGAATGTTGAAAACTTGAGTTGAAGATTGTTGCTGTTGCTCCAATAATTTGGTCAACCGTTCGATCGCACTAAGACAATGTTCATCTAAACTAAAGTTCACACAAGAACTCAATAATTGAGTCAAACACTTAATTTGCTCCCGTTCGAGCTGAATCTGTTGCTGATGAGTAGTTAGAGTTTGGTTGACAGATTGAGCCAATCTGTCGAATTCTCGATCGATCGTAGTTGTCATAGCTTCAGTGTAGGTTTAGGCTGGCGGAGAATTTGAATCCTCTGCTATAGTTCCCCATTTATTGATGATTGCTACAGGTTTGGTTAAATTTCTGGAGAAGGGAGCGTGGGGACGTGGGGGTGTGGGGGCGCGGGAGTGTGGGAGCGCGGGAGCGTGGGAGTTTGGGAGTTTGGGAGTTTGGGAGTTGTGAAGGGAAAGGTAAGCATTTTGTCGATTTGCACTGTCGTGAAGACTGCGAAATTGAGAGTGAAAATTTCCCATGAGTACCCCAAAGCCTCTAAGATAGATCGGAATTAATAATTAATTTAGCTCCCCACCTCCCGCACTCCCAGACCCCCACGCTCCCACGCCCCCACGCCCCCACGCTCCCTAACCCCCACACCCTAACCCTATGCCTCGCCGGACTGACATACACAAAATCTTACTCTTAGGTTCTGGGCCGATTGTGATCGGCCAAGGGTGTGAATTTGACTACTCTGGCACCCAGGCTTGTAAAGCACTGCGGGAGGAAGGTTATTATGTGATCTTGGTCAATTCCAATCCGGCAACAATTATGACCGATCCTGATACGGCGGATCGGACTTATATCGAGCCGCTGACACCAGAATTGGTTGAAAAGGTAATTGCGAAGGAGCGTCCTGATGCACTGCTGCCAACAATGGGCGGACAGACGGCACTAAATCTAGCTGTGGCTCTGTCCAAGAGCGGAGTGCTAGAGAAATACGGGGTCGAATTAATTGGCGCGAAATTAGATGCGATCGAAATGGCCGAAGATCGGCTGTTATTTAAAGAAGCAATGGGGCGGATCGGGGTGCCAGTTTGTCCCTCAGGCATTGCTAAAACCCTCGCAGAGGCACGAGAAGTTGGAAAAGAGATAGGAACGTACCCACTGATTATTCGTCCTGCCTTCACCCTGGGCGGTGCCGGAGGCGGGATTGCCTACAACCAAGAGGAATTTGAAGCGATCGTTCAAACCGGACTGGATGCTTCGCCTGTGGATCAGATTTTGGTAGAGAAATCCCTGCTAGGCTGGAAGGAGTACGAGCTAGAAGTGATGAGGGATCTAGCCGATAATGTGGTGATTATTTGCTCGATCGAGAATATCGATCCGATGGGAATTCACACTGGAGATTCGATCACTGTTGCTCCAGCGCAAACGCTGACAGATAAAGAGTATCAGCGGCTACGGGATGCGTCGATTAAAATCATTCGTGAGATTGGGGTAGAAACAGGCGGTTCCAATATTCAGTTTGCGGTGCATCCAGATACGGGTGAATTTATCGTAATTGAAATGAATCCCCGCGTGAGTCGGAGTTCTGCACTAGCATCTAAAGCAACAGGCTTCCCGATCGCTAAATTTGCTGCTAAATTATCGGTGGGTTATACTCTCGATGAAATCTCCAATGATATTACTAAGAAAACCCCCGCTTGCTTTGAACCAACCATCGATTATGTAGTTACTAAAATCCCGCGTTTTGCCTTTGAGAAATTCGCTGGCTCATCCCAAACTCTGACCACTCAAATGAAATCAGTCGGGGAAGCAATGGCGATCGGTCGCACCTTCCAAGAATCATTCCAAAAAGCACTGCGTTCCCTTGAAATCGGTCGGTTTGGCTGGGGTTGCGATCGAGATGAATCGCTGCCATCGATCGAGCAAGTTCGTTCCCTACTGCGGACTCCGACACCCGATCGAATCTTTAGTATTCGCCATGCGATGCAACTGAAGCTGTCCCAAGAAGACATCTACGATCTGACCGGAGTCGATCCCTGGTTCCTCGATAAATTCCAAGGTATTCTAACTACTGAATCCTTCCTCAAAACCCAACAATTAACAGCTCTAACTAAATCTCAACTGTGGGATATTAAACGGCAAGGATTTAGCGATCGTCAGATTGCTTATGCCACCAAAACCCATGAAGATACTGTCCGCACCCATCGCAAATCCCTCGGCGTAATTCCCGCTTATAAACTAGTCGATACCTGCGCCGCCGAATTTGAAGCCGAAACGCCTTATTATTACTCCACCTACGAAGAAGAAACCGAAGTCATTCCTTCCACTCGTCGGAAAGTAATGATCCTCGGCGGTGGTCCCAACCGGATCGGACAGGGAATAGAATTTGACTACTGCTGCTGTCACGCCGCCTATGCCCTCAGCAAACAGGGCTTCGAGACGATCATGGTCAACTCCAACCCTGAAACCGTTTCCACCGATTACGATACCAGCGATCGACTATACTTCGAGCCACTCACCAAAGAAGATGTCCTAAATATCATCGAAGCCGAACAGCCAGAAGGAATCATCATCCAATTCGGCGGCCAAACACCGCTGAAGCTTGCTGTCCCGCTCCAAGAATACCTAGATTTAGTCGCTCAGTCTCCCAATCCCCCAGTCCCCCAGTCCCGCATTTGGGGAACTAGTCCAGATTCGATCGATATGGCCGAAAATCGGGAGCGGTTTGAGCTAGTCCTGCGCCAATTGGGCATCCAGCAGCCAGAAAATGGCATGGCGCGCAACTATGATGACGCGCTCCATGTAGCCAATCGGATTGGTTATCCCGTCGTTGTCCGTCCCTCATACGTTCTCGGTGGACGAGCGATGGAAATCGTCTATTCCGATACCGAGCTAGAACGCTATATGACCTATGCAGTTCAGGTCGAACCCGATCACCCCATTCTGATCGATAAGTTCCTAGAGAATGCCATCGAAGTCGATGTAGACGCGATCGCGGACGCATCTGGCATGGTGACGATCGGTGGAATTATGGAACACATCGAGCAAGCCGGAATCCACTCTGGTGACTCTGCTTGTTCTCTTCCCTACGTTTCCCTCTCAGAGCCAACTCTCGCGACAATTCGCCGCTGGACGATCGAGCTTGCTCAAGCACTCAAAGTAATCGGCTTGATGAATATCCAATTTGCCGTTCAAGGTGAACAGGTATACATCCTCGAAGCAAATCCTCGTGCCTCTCGCACCGTGCCATTTGTCGCTAAGGCAACAGGTGTCCCCCTCGCTGGTTATGCCGCCCGCATCATGTCTGGTGAAACTCTCGTCGGCTTGGACTATACCGAGGAAGTCATCCCCACCCATATCGCCGTCAAAGAAGCCGTCTTACCCTTTGACAAATTTCCAGGTACAGATACTATCTTAGGCCCTGAAATGCGATCGACAGGTGAAGTTATGGGCATCGATGTCGATTTTGGTCGCGCCTATGCCAAGGCTGAACTCGCAGCCGGACAGAAGTTGCCACTGACTGGCACCGTGTTCGTCTCGATGAACGATCGAGATAAACTGGCCGTTGTGCCAATTGTGCAGGATTTTGTCGCCCTCGGTTTCCAAATCGTCGCGACTGCTGGCACTCAAAAAGTATTAGCAGCGCAGGGCTTGGTCGTAGAGTCAGTCCTGAAGCTCCATGAAGGTCGTCCCAACGTGGTTGATATCATCAAAAATGGTCAAGTTCAACTAATTATCAATACCCCATCCGGCGAGGAAGCTCAACTGGATGATAAGCTAATTCGCCGCACGGCGTTGGTTTATAAGATCGTCACGGTGACGACGATTTCTGGAGCCAAAGCTACCGTGGCGGCGATTAAGTCGTTGCAATCGCAACCGCTGGAAGTCAAAGCCTTGCAGGATTACATCGGATTGGGTCGTTAATTCTGTGATATTGGCAGAAAAATCTCCTCCTCGGAGGCTACCGTGTATACACAAGTCGGTTTGAGTTGATGCGTAGATCTTTACCCCACCCAACCTCCCCTTAGAAAGCTACCGTGTATACACAAGTCGAATTTGACCGAGTTTCCATCCTTCAAAGATCGACTCAAATCGCCTCAGACCATTAACTAAGGTAGGCATACCAGGGGGTGTTTGGGAGCGAAAACCCGACCATCCTCCCAGCCGAGCC
>JANXVE010000042.1 GCA_025351825.1 Chamaesiphon sp. 341R_metabat_111
AGTTACTCCTGAGTTTGGAGAGAAGGACTTACACCTTCATCAATTGGACAGTTCAATCCTTGGGTGCTTCATGTCTGGAAGCCAGATTGGTAGTGTTATTTACGGACTGATTACCGTGATTCCACTACAACGAATCGCACACTTATACATTTTTGGCGCGTTGGGCTATTTTAGCCAAGTTTTTCTATACAGACAGATTCTCATAATCTTGAGAGCTTTTCTACCCCTTTTCAGACACCCTCTGAGACTACCTTTAAGAGTACGCTCACAATTGAGAAGTCGGCTCCAACGTATTGTTAGCTAGCTGGCACGTACTCTTTAACCGCCACACATCTCTACGCCGCAATGTTTAGCAGCGTAAAGATAGTTTCGCTCGTTAGGAATCGAAGAGATCGGCATTCATCATCTTCGTCCAGGCTGCCACGAAGTCCTGCACGAACTTTTCTTGGCTGTCATCCTGGGCGTAGACTTCGGCATAAGCTCGCAGAATCGAGTTGGAGCCGAAGACCAGATCTACTCGTGTCGCCGTCCACTTAACTTGGTTTGCCTGGCGATCGCGAATTTCATAGAAGTTATTACCAGCAGGCTGCCACAGATAGTTCATGTCCGTCAGGTTCGTGAAGAAATCGTTGGTTAATACACCGACCCGATCGGTGAACACACCGTGCTTTGTATCGCCATAGTTGGTACCGAGTACCCGCATTCCACCCACCAGCACCGTCATTTCCGGCGCAGTCAAGCCCATTAGCTGGGTGCGATCGAGCAGCAACTCTTCGGCACTGACGGCGTATTCTTGCTTGAGCCAGTTCCGGTACCCGTCATGAGTAGGTTCCAGCGGTGCAAACGATTCAGCATCAGTCATTTCGTCTGTTGTGTCGCCGCGTCCAGGAGAGAAGGGAAGGGTAATATCACAGCCAGCAGCCTTGGCTGCCTGCTCGATGCCGAGATTGCCTGCAAGAACGATCGCATCTGCAACGCTGCTACCAGCATCCGCAGCAATGCCTTCGAGGATGGTTAGCACCTTAGCCAAGCGCGCAGGTTCATTTCCTTCCCAACCTTTCTGTGGTGCCAAGCGGATGCGTGCCCCATTCGCTCCGCCGCGTTTGTCTGAACCTCGGAAGGTTCTAGCACTATCCCAAGCGGTGCAGACCATTTCACTGATACTCAGACCGCTGGCGGCAATTTTAGCCTTCACGGACTGCACATCGTAGTTGGCGTTCCCTGTCGGAATTGGATCTTGCCAAATCAAGTCTTCTGAAGGCACATCAGGACCGAGATAACGTGCTTTTGGCCCCAGATCGCGGTGAGTCAGTTTGAACCAGGCACGGGCAAAGACATCAGCGAAGTACTCAGGCTCGCGGTGGAATCGTTCCGAAATCTCCCGATATTTACGATCCATCTTCATGGCCATATCGGCATCGGTCATAACTAAGTTGCTGGCGATCGTGGGGTCTTCAACATCAACGGGCAGATCCTCCGGCTTGGGGTTAATTGCTTCCCACTGCCATGCTCCCGCCGGACTCTTTTTTAGTTCCCAATCATAGCCGAGCAGCAGGCGGAAATAATCGTTGTCCCACTGGGTCGGATGGGTTGTCCAAGCCCCCTCAATGCCACTGGTCACAGTGTTACTGCCAGTACCGCGTCCAGTTTTGTGTTGCCAGCCCAAGCCCTGTTCTTCGATACCTGCTGCTGCGGGTTCTGCGCCGAGCATCGCAGTATCGCCGTTACCGTGACATTTGCCCACCGTATGTCCACCTGCGGTGAGGGCGACGGTTTCTTCGTCGTTCATCGCCATTCGGGCAAAGGTCACTCGGATGTCATAGGCTGTCCGGAGGGGATCGGGATTGCCGTCTACGCCTTCGGGGTTGACGTAGATTAGCCCCATCATCACGGCAGCCAAAGGATTTTCGAGATCTCGCTTGCCAGAGTAACGACTGTGGGGATTATCGCTGGGAGCCAGCCATTCTTGCTCCGAACCCCAGTAGATATCTTTTTCAGGATGCCAAATATCTTCCCGTCCAAAAGCAAAACCAAAGGTCTTTAGCCCCATAGATTCATAGGCAATAGTACCTGCATAGGCAATCAGATCAGCCCAACTCAGCTTGTTGCCGTATTTCTTCTTAATCGGCCACAGCAGACGGCGCGCTTTGTCGAGGTTGGCGTTATCTGGCCAAGAGTTAATGGGGGTAAAGCGTTGATTACCCGTGCCTGCACCACCGCGACCATCCGCCATGCGGTAGGTACCTGCCGCGTGCCAAGTCAGGCGGATCATCAGCCCACCGTAGTGCCCCCAGTCTGCTGGCCACCAGTTTTGGCTGTCTTTCATCAAAGCGTGGAGGTCTTGATTGAGTGCGGCTACATCCAGCTTCTGCACCGCTTCCCGATAGTTGAAGTCTGTCCCCAGCGGGTTAGTTTTGCGATCGTGCTGATGCAGAATATCCAAATTGAGTGCCTTGGGCCACCAGTCCATTTTCGCCGTACTAGGTGTAGTTACACTGCCATGCATTACCGGACATTTGCCACTGGTGGGTGTTGTAGCGTCATTCATTTTCAGTTTCCTCTCGCGATTTGATGTACGTAATTCAATATTTCGATCGGGCGTTCGCGCTTACTAAGGTATTCTCTTTAAAAGCATAGCTTTAGCTTAATTTGCTAAAATATATTTGTCAAAGTGAATTTACCAAACATTTAATTCATTTTTGTAACTACTCAGGCTGAAGACTAGGAAAAAGTGGGGTTTCCATGAAAACAAGTTTGAGCGCATCAAGAACTTGGATACCCTGTTTACGAAGAGTAGAGATGTAACCACGAATCCGACAAAACTGTTGGGCACCTTCAATCG
>JANXVE010000064.1 GCA_025351825.1 Chamaesiphon sp. 341R_metabat_111
TCTGTGACAGCAATCGAGAATGCTCAAAACAGATCCAGGCATCTCCACACAAATATTTCCCAGAATTGCGTGAACCCTAAATGGTGGGCAGTATCATCCTCCCAGTCCCCCCTCTCCCTCCCACACTCCCCACACCTCCCACACTCCCCCATCCCCCCTCCCACTCATGATCCGCGTCTGTTTTACCCTGGGAACTCGTCCTGAAGCGATCAAATTAGCTCCTGTCATTCGGACATTCAAAGCATCGAGCAAATTTTCCACCCAGGTAGTTTTAACTGGACAACATCGGGAGATGGTGGCGCAGGTGATGGAGATTTTTGGGTTGACAGCCGATCGAGATTTGGATATCATGCAGCATCAACAAACACTGACAGATATTACCTACCGCAGCTTGCAGGGGCTAGAGCTGCTGTTTCAAGAGATTAGTCCGCAACTAGTCATCGTCCAAGGCGACACCACTACGGCGTTCGCAGCAGCCTTAGCAGCATTTTACCAACAAATCCCGATCGGACACGTCGAAGCTGGATTAAGAACCGACAATTTATTCAATCCCTATCCAGAAGAAGCCAATCGGCGATTGATTTCCCAAATCGCTCAGTTACATTTTGCGCCGACTAGTCTAGCTGTCGAAAATCTCCACAAATCTGGGGTGACAGGCAAAATCTACGAGACAGGCAATACCGTCATTGACGCGCTGCTAACTGTCGCCAAATCTCAGCCTGCTTGCGATATCCCTGGTTTAGATTGGCACAAATATCGAACTATTCTCGCAACTGTTCATCGCCGCGAAAACTGGGGCGAACCATTGCAGAGTATTGCGGCTGGAATGCTTCAAATCCTAGAGCAGTTTCCCGACACAGCACTACTACTACCGTTGCATCGGAATCCGACGGTAAGAGAGCCGCTGACACAAATTTTGGGCAACCATCCCCGCGTGTTTTTGACTGAGCCGCTCGACTATAGTCAACTCGTGGGTGCCATTCAACGCAGTTATCTGGTACTTTCTGATTCTGGTGGACTACAGGAAGAAGCTCCGAGCTTGGGTAAACCTGTGTTGGTATTGCGAGATACCACCGAGCGTCCTGAAGCCGTCACTGGTGGCACGGCAAAGTTGGTAGGTACCGATGCTGCGAGGATTTTCTCCGCCGCGAGTGAATTACTCAGCAATCCAACAGCCTACCAAACGATGGCGACTGCAATCAATCCATTCGGAGATGGAAGTGCTTCAACTCAGATTTTAGCTGCCGTAGAGAAGTTGTTTGGAGTTTAATAATCGATAGGCAACAAAAGTCAAGATACCGTCTATTGCCGCAGTCTCCCAGTTTTCCAGTTCCCCCTAAATAGTCACTCCATACCCGTGCTGATTTAGATCGATGCTATTTCTCCTTTTTGTCTGCTGTCTGGCTATCTATGTTGCCTGTAATCTGGGAGCCAATGATGTTGCCAACTCGATGGGCACTTCTGTTGGCTCGAAAGCCGTTACCCTCACCCAAGCGATTGTGATTGCGGGGGTGTTGGAATTTGCAGGTGCGGTGTTGTTTGGGCGACGAGTCTCTTCGACGTTGGCAACCAGTATTACCAATCCCGATCTGTTTGTCAGTCAGCCCCAAATGCTGCTGCTGGGGATGATTGCGGTGTTGATTAGCTGTGGATTGTGGTTGCAAATTGCGACTGCCAAACAATTACCTGTAGCATCTTCTCATGCTGTTGTCGGTGCAATCGCGGGATTTAGTTGGGTGGCTGCGGGTGTCCAAGCGGTAAAATGGTCGGCACTGAGGACAATTTCGATCGCGTGGGTGGTTACACCTGTAGTGAGTGGGTTGGTAGCTGCTGGCTTTTACTTATTAATTAAACACTGGATTGTCGATCGAGAACAGCCATTGCTGCAATTAGAGCAATGGATACCGTGGCTGTCACTGATTCTAGTGAGTGTGTTTGGAACGATCGTTTTACCAACTATGGTGGAGACATTGCCCTCAGACTTTTTACCTGCTGTTCCCCGCTATAATTTCGCGCTGGGAATAGGTGGACTGGCTGCGCTGTCGATTACATCGGTAGGCTGGCGAAGACTAGCGCGCGAGACTGTCGCAATTGAGTCTGGGGCTAGTGTAGAAGTTACTCAAGTTGTCGAGCGTCAACTCGCAAGATTTCAATTGTTGAGTGCTTGCTGTGTGGCATTTGCTCATGGTTCCAATGATGTGGGCAATGCCATCGCCCCATTAGCAACGATTCTCTATATTCAGAATACTGGCACTGTGCCCCAATCCAGTCTAGAAATTCCGCTGTGGGTGCTAGTGCTCGGTGGAGTCGGGATTGTGACTGGACTGGCAATTTGGGGCAAACAAGTAATCGAGACAATTGGCGAAGGCATCATCAAACTCGAACCTAGCAGTGGTTTTGCCGCAGAGTTAGCCACCGCTGCGACGATTCTGATTGCTTCGAGCTATGGATTGCCCGTCTCGACTTCTCATGCCTTGGTGGGAGCGGTAGTTGGGGTTGGTGCTGTCAAAGATTGGCGATCGGTTAACCTAAACACGCTAAAATCGATCGGTATGGCGTGGATCGTCACCATTCCGATCGCTACCCTGCTTAGTGCTGGCATATTTTCAATCCTAAAATATTTCTTTTGAACGGTTCCCTGTTTAGAAAGGCTTCGCCAATCACAAAAGTATGCCAACACCTTTTAACGTAGAGGTTTGACACAAAGTAGATTCGATTACCTTCGGTACGTTATTGCCAGGGCAAACGCTCTGCTACCGCGAACAAGTTCACTCATTTTCTGCCAAATTGGTAAAAGCGAGTATCCAGGTTACATTCCAGACAGTAATATGGATAAAGATTTGCCAGTGACAATATCTGGTCTAATGTGCCAACGCGGTGAGTGCGCCGGACTTTGCCTGTTCGACATTTTGGACAGTTGTGAATGGCTTCCGAGTTACTGCCTGAATTCATGGATATAGCACCCAAATGTATAGAAATTTTGTACTCTTATCGTACCCGCGAAGTCAGGCTCAATAACGTAACATATTTGACATTTGACTAAAATTAATTATTTCTTCATAAACTAGGCAGTATTTTTATGAAGTTGAAATACCTCGATTACTTTCTGCCAAAACGATGAGAGCGAACATCGCACTCTTGGCAATAATATGGATAAAGATTTATCTTTGAGAAGAGTCTGTCCATACCAGAGCTACGATGAGTCCGCCGCACTTGACTCGATCCACAGTTTGAGCAATTACGAACGACTGCAATGTTACTTTCTGAATTTATCATAGATGTTATTCCTAAAGAACCTAGAAATGTTTTATAGCTCTATGCTATCCAGAAAATATTACAAGTGTATCCGCCATTTTGCTTAAATTACAGCATTTTCCTCAATCGTGAAGTGTATTCTTTCCCCGCTCCCCGCTCCCCGCGTTTCAAATCAATGTGCTTCATATTATTGGAAAGTGCTGTAGTTTGCTACGGTGATTCACCGAATGTTTTACATTTGTATAAATTGCAACAAAATTATTTAAAAGCTTGAACGGCAAATATCACAGCACACACATCAACAGCAAAAAAATGTATCGAAATCTAATTTTATTTGACGGAGTTTGCAACTTTTGCAATACAGCCGTCCAAACAGTAATCGAAATTGACAATCGAAAGACTTTTAAGTTTGCAGCAATTCAGTCAAAATTGGGACAACAGCTATATCACCAACATGGACTCGATCCTGTTGATATTCAAACGCTGATGTTTGTTGATGGAGATCTGATTTTAACCAAGAGTGATGCTGTCTTGGCAGTATTGGCTCGGCTAGATGGCGGCTGGCAATTGTTGGCTGGTTTTAGAGCGATGCCACAGCCACTGCGCGATTGGGCATATACTGAGTTTGCTCGTCAGCGATTCGTACTGTTTGGGCGACAAGAAACTTGCATGGTACCGACTCCAGAAGTGCGGGAGCGGTTTATTTTGGACTAGGTAGGGTGCGTTATGATCCGCAGTAACACACCCTACGTTTCAAACCTGATTTGCGCTAGACTTTCGCTAGCTGTTTTACTTCAACAGGTGCGGTGAGAGCCTCCTCCAGCTCTGATTTACCCAGCCGTGCTTCGAGAATATTCATCACTTCTCGCCCAAAATCATTGGGATTGTCGCGGAAGGCTTGGAGACAAACTTCACCAAAGAATGAACCGAGTGGTTCGGGATTCCAGAGCAGTTTTTTGGCAACCCAGGGCATATGACTCATCGGGTTGTAGCCTGGTTTAATTATATTATTTTTAAAGGCGTATTCTTCCAGGTGAGTATGGGGTTGTAAGCCGATAAAAAATATTGCTGGTTCGACTTTATCGGCACCAAATATCTTCTCCATTTCTCGATGATAGGCGATCGTTTGGCGAATAGTTTCAAACCGTTCATCGATCACATTAAAGGAATAATTGATCGATACCATATCTTCAAATCCAGCAGCTTTGAGATCGCGACAATTCTGGAGGACAGTACGGAGATTATAGCCCATCCGCATTTTACGAACTAGTTCTTGAGAGCCGCTGGTAATGCCAATCTCAAAATAATTCATCCCTGTTTTGACCATCAGATCGCAGAGTTCGGGTGTGACATTATCAGCCCGAATATAGGCTGCCCATTTGATATCAGTCATACCGCTGGCGATGATTTTTTGGAGTAGCTCGATCGCATCATCTATGTATTTCCGAGCAGGGATAAATTGAGCATCGGTAAACCAGAAATTCCGAATGCCGCGATCGTATAGTTGACGCATTTCAGCTACTACTTCATCAGCCGGATTGATCCGTACTTGTTTGCCTTCAATTACGGTATAAACACAGTAGCAACAGTTGTGGGGACAGCCGCGCTTTGTTTGCACGCCCACATAAAAATCCCGATCTTGGAGATAGTAACTAAATTCTGGCCAGATTGTCTCAATATAATCATAGTTGCAGGCGGTCTTCTCGATCGGAGCAGGCGGCTCGTGTACCAAGCCCTTGCGGGGTGCTTCCCCAACAACATAGCAGCGTTCGTGAGTCAGATCTTCAGCTCGAATAATCTTCTCTAGTAGGGCTTCACCCTCCCCAATGGAAACGATCGATCCCTTGGGCAAGCTTTTCGATAGCTGCTCGTAGAAGACGCTGACAGCACCGCCACCGACAACTAATTTACTGTCAGGATTATATTTCTTGGCACGTTTGATCCCGCGCTTAATCAACGACATATTCCGCCACAATTCAGTATAGTGACTACTGAGCATTCTCGCGCCACCTAGTGCTCCCCGTAGCTTCTTAAGCGGGTTGCGATCGTAAAATACCTCAAAGGAGTTCTGGAGCGGATTACCACCCCGTCCACCCACGGGTGCATAGATCTGGATATCTCGCCACGAGTATACCAACAAATCGGGCTGGAATTCATCGATCGCGGCTTCCATTGCCGCACCATAATCCAGCGGTGGCACTGCTCCTAGATCGAATATCCGCTGCTGGACATCTGGAAACTGCTTATGAACGTGGTCAGACAAGTATACAACCCCGATCGGAAAAATCGGATTACAGGGCAGGCGACAATAGAGAATTTTGGTAGTCATGATCTAGGCTTTAGGTTTTAGGCTTTGGGCTAGTCGGTGGAAGCTTTCTACCGAGAAGGTTTGGGCGTAGTAATTAGAAAATATATATAGTATTTCGATCGTCTCACGCAGAGATCTGTAGGTTGGGTTGAAGAATGAAACCTGACACACCCAACTCAGTCGCTCTGCATGACAAAGTTTATGAATGCCTTTAATATAACTTTACACAAATTTTCAGCGGAAAGGTAGTGTCAGTAGCTATCAACTATTCTCTTTCAGAGAGGCTATTGCTAGGGCAAACGCTCCGCTACCGCCAACAACTATCAACTACCCAACGATCCCCTCTGGGTGAAAAGGTAGTATATCTTACAGCTTTGAACTAAATATGAGTGATACCTTAATAGTGTCACTCTTTCTCTGGGCACCAGATGAACTCCTCATTATGGCTCACGCACTCGATCCGTTACCGTCAGATCGCGATAACGATGACATTTGTTGCTGCTACGTCAACAGCACCAGCCAGATTCAAGTTGCCAGAATTACCAACGTTCATAATTGGTACTTTGAGCGAGTTGTTTTTCCTGGACAACGGCTAATATTTGAAGCTCCTAGCTATGGCTATCTGGAAATTCACACTGGGATGATGGCAAGTTCGATTTTGTCAGACAAAATCCCTTGTCAACAACTGACTGTGATGGGCGGCTGTGAACCAATTGGTTTATCAACACTAGCAGCAGCACCCCAGTTAGAATACGCTAGTTAATTAGTCGATCGGTGAGAGCTAAATTTTAGAGGAGAGTTTAAAACGTTACTCTTTATCAAAGGTTTTGTGGTGTGCTATTTGGCTGACGATCGCCCCGATCCGCAGAGATGGTATAATGTCTGTCAACTATAATAACCGTGTTAGAAACAAGGATTAACAAAATATGGACGCAGCACTCGTCATTGCTAAATTGCCAGAAGCATATGCCATCTTCGATCCGTTAGTAGATGTGCTACCCATCATTCCTGTATTATTTCTAGCTTTAGCCTTTGTTTGGCAAGCTGCCGTTGGTTTTCGCTAAATTTGGCTTTTGCTAAATATTCAGATTTTCGCTGTGAGACATCCTCAAATTGAGGGTGTCTATTTTTCGGCAAATTTCTAGCGTCAGGATTGAATCTGACTGACCAAGAAAGGACTGCGAACGGCAAAAGCCATTTACAATCAAGAGGTACCCGATCGTAACAAGCCGTGACAGTCAGAGTTCGCATCGCTCCTAGTCCTACTGGAAACTTACACATTGGTACCGCTCGTACCGCTGTTTTCAACTGGTTGTTTGCCCGTCACAATGAGGGGAAATTTATCCTGCGAGTTGAAGATACCGATACCGAACGTTCCAAACCTGAATATACTCAAAATATCCTCGATGGGATGAAATGGCTGGGCTTGAATTTTGATGAAGGGCCATTATTTCAATCTCAACGCCTAGATTTATATCGTCGATCGATCCAAACTTTATTAGATAATGGTAGTGCCTATCGTTGCTATACTAGCACTGCCGAACTTGACGAACTCAGAGCTGCACAAGAAGCCAGCAATCATGCTCCCCGCTACGACAATCGCCACCGCAATCTCACCCCAGCACAGATAGCCGCATTCGTCGCTGAAGGTCGTCATCCGGTAATCCGGTTTAAGATTGAAGACGATCGAGAGATCGGTTGGCTGGATTTAGTTAGAGATAAAGTCACCTGGAAGGGTACTGACTTGGGTGGAGACATGGTGATTTCCCGCGCTGCTGAAGGCGAAGAACTGGGACAACCGCTCTACAATCTCGCCGTAGTCGTAGACGATATCGACATGCAAATCACCCATGTAATTCGCGGTGAAGATCATATTGCCAATACCGCCAAACAAATATTGCTGTATGAAGGCTTGGGTGTAGCAGTGCCAACATTTGCCCACACGCCCCTGATTTTGAGTCCAGAGGGCAAGAAACTATCCAAGCGTGATGGTGTAACTTCGATCGATGATTTCAAGCAGATGGGCTATATTGCCCCAGCCTTGGTTAATTATATGACCCTGTTGGGCTGGTCGGCTCCCGATGCTCAGGAGCTATTTACCCTCGATGTTGCTGCTGGGATGTTTGATTTCGATCGAGTCACCAAAGCTGGTGGTAAATTTGACTGGGACAAACTCAACTGGATCAATAGTCAGTACATCCACGCCATGCCTGCCGAAGAGTTGATGCCTCAATTGATTCCCTACTGGCAAGCCGCTGGGTTTCAACTAGATGCCGACGCAAATCGCGCCTGGTTGCTCCAACTCACCAGCCTCATCGGTGCCAGCCTCGAACGTCTCGACGGCTGCGTCGAAATCAGCCGCACCTTCTTTACCCCCACAGTAACGCTGAATGAAGAAGCCACCGCCAAAGTCACTCAGCCTGGAGCTAAAGAAGTCTTAACTAGTCTCCTTGCAGCGATGAAAGCCACTCCAGAATTGAGTGCGATCGAAGCCCAAGAGCTAATCAAACAGGTGACAAAAGAGCAAGGGGTCAAAAAAGGTCTGGTGATGCAAAGTCTCCGCGCTGCCCTCACAGGGGAAGTTCACGGTCCAGATCTAATTCAATCTTGGCTGTTACTACACCAACATCAGTTAGCAGTGGCTCGAATCGAACAGGTTCTCGCATCGCTCTAGACTGCCACTCATAGCAGCCGTCATCTTGGTTAGGACACAAACCCGACTTTTCCAAAAAGTCGGGTTTGTGGCTAGCACTAATCTCCTAGATGATTGCGATACATTTTCTCCTGTTTGAGCAAGTAGATGATTACCTGACAATAAGGCTGATGCTGACCTTCTTCATCTGTGCAACTGTAATAGTGAATTAACTTATCGATCTCATCATCAGACAAGCTTGATAAAAAATTTGGTTCGTCGTAAAAACTATCGATCACTCCTTCTCTCCCTGCTTGCAGCTTGGGGATATTTAATCTCAATCTCTCGATCGTTTCTGTTGCGGCGACTGCTTTATCTATTCTGCGCGTTGGCAAAATTTCACCAATATCTGTATACTCAAAAAAATCTGCACAGTCACCGATTAGCGGCGATACTAGTAATTCCTCATCAAACCAATCACTTTTACCCATCCCACAATGTATTGGGTGTTTCTTGGGAATCTTTTGCTGGCAGGAAGCCAGTAGATTGAAATAATCTAGTTCTAAATGTCTATAATCTGTCTGTGGCTGAAAATGTTCGATGTGACTATCCGCCTGAACGATGCGTTCGCCACAATAACAACAAATATGACCTTGTTCGGTAATTAAATGGTGATGGAGTTGCTGCTTATCCTGACCTCGTAATTCCTCATAACTGGGGTGCCAATCTTCATTCGCTTGTGCTTTAAAATTCGCCAAAGCTTCTGGCTCATTAGTCTTAGCAATATACTTCACCGACCGATAATCTCCCGCCGTTTAATTGTCGCTTCCGCTTTCACTAGTTCTGGCTCATTAATGCCGATTCGATCGCCTAATTCTCTCACAATTTCCTTGGCAGCTTCTAGATCGTTATTATTGATAGTTCTGAATAGTTCCAGCATCCGTTCTTGAATTTCTTGCGGACGTTTCGAGACACCAAGGATATCTTCTAAGATTCGATTGCTATCAAGTCCATAGGAACTCTCTGGACGTTTGACAACGACGTTATCACCATCATAATCGAGGATGTGAATACACTCAGGATCTACGTGGCTGAGGACTTGCGGTGAGTGGGTTGTAACGATGAATTGACAGTTGGGGAATGTTTTGGTCAGACGTGGAATTATCATTCGTTGCCATTCGGGATGAAGGTGTAATTCTATTTCGTCAATTAGTACGAGGGCGGAAGCTTCTAGAGAATTTACTAGATTTGGATTATATTCAGATAGTCTTCTTGATAAGTGACCAACCATCGCCAATAAGTTCTTCTCGCCATCAGATAGTAATTCTAATGCTATTTCCTTCCCCAATTTTCTAATAGTCATTTTATCTAACACTCTCTTGAATGTTAAGTTGTCATAACTTTCTCCCAACAGTGAGTATGTTGCCTGTCTGACTGCTGTAAGTATTGGATGGCGATATCCAATATCATCAGACAACCTATGTTCATTTTCTAAATTTTCTATCTCTTTAAACCATCTAGAAAAGTCTTCAAAATTGACAATATGTTCAAATCCCATCTCTGTGGGCATCATCAAATCTATCACTTGTCGGTTCGACAAGTAATAAAAACAGCTATTTGTCAGCGGCTCTCTGCTAAATATTTCAGCACCTTGGGGGTTTTTATATATCTCCCTGCTATTAGTTGCAATGATCTCTCTTGATTCATCATATATATTTTTCCAAAGCTTATTGTCACTATCTTGTTTGAACTTAGATATCTTCCATTCTAACTCTTGGTTATTCAATTCAACTCTTATCTGATTTAGAGTACTATTAGCATCAATGTGAATATCTGATATTGATAACAAGTTTTCACGATCGCGAAAAAGATCTTCATTCTGATATAAATAGAAATGTTCAGATACAGTATCAACCGTATCATAAACAGTTTTGTGGAATTTGATTAGAGCATTGATACAATCTAGAATACTAGATTTTCCAACGCCATTAATACCCGCTAAAATAATGACATTGTGTGCTGTATTAAATACTAGCTTTAGATCTTTAATTCCACGAAAGTTGTGGAGTTTTAATTCTTTAATACGCATGATTCAATAAACTGAATTGATAGAATGCGATCGATCTCAACACATTACTAATAACATTGATGGCGTTGGGTTTCATTCTTCAACCCAACCTACGAATTAATTGTGCCCGTTGTGGGCGAACTTGCTGTCGCCATTTTCGAGATGGGAATTCTACCTGCGAGGTAGCCTAATCGTCCCGATACCGTAGCCATCCCCATCGCTTGCGCCATCAGGGCGGCATTCTCAGCGCAGGCGATCGCAGTGTTGATCAAAAGCGCATCTGCACCGAGTTCCATCGCTTGAGCGGCTTCGCTGGGGCTACCAATTCCAGCATCGACGACGACGGGGACTTTGGCATTTTCGATGATGATTTGGATATTGGCTAGATTTCGGATGCCTTGACCCGATCCGATCGGCGAACCCAATGGCATGACGGTCGCGCAACCTGCTTCTTCGAGCCGTTTGGCTAGGAGCGGATCGGCATTTATGTAGGGGAGTACGGCAAAGCCCTCTTTGACTAGCTGTTCGGCTGCCTGAAGGGTACCGATCGGATCTGGCAATAGATATTTACCTGCGGGAATTACTTCTAGTTTGATGAAGTTATTATCTTCCTGTCCCAATAATTTGGCCATTTCCCGTCCCAATCTGGCTACTCGCACCGCATCTTCGGCGGTTTCACAGCCAGCAGTATTTGGCAGCATCCAGATCTTAGACCAATCGATCGCTTCTGCCAAGCCTTCATGTCCAGCGGCTTTGGTTTGGACTCGCCGCACGGCAACGGTGACAATTTCACAGCCACTAGCGATGATGCTCTGCTGCATTTCGGCGATGCTGCGATATTTGCCTGTACCCGTCATCAGTCGGGATTTGAAGGTTTTACCAGCGATGATTAGGGGTTTGTCGGTCATGAATTGGTGGATAGTGGATGGTGGATGGTGAGGGTAAACTGACTTCGGCGGAGATCTTTACCCCACCCCAACCCTCCCCTTGTAAAGGGGAGGGAGCCGGAAAAGCCCCCTTTCCAAGGGGGTTGGGGGTAAAGATCTCCGCATCCCTTCAAACAATTCTATATTTTAACCTGCTTCAAACTCTGGACAAAATCCGTCGGGAGTGACTTTAAACCCATTCAGGGGCGATCGAAAGTTACCACAGCGAGACGCACGTTGATAGCGACAATTGCCGCAACAATGGATCTCTGGAGCTAGATTTAGTTCTTGTTGTCGATCGAGTATTTCGCGTTGGGAGATGCCTCTGATGACGATTTCTTCTCCTTGCCATCTTGCTTCTATTAGTCCAGTATCCCCGAAATTGTGCCAGCGTGGGTCACTGGCGATCGAATTTGGTAGGGTAATATTGATTTCACGATCGGATTCAGCCAGTTCGCCTGGATAATTGGGATCTGGTGGTGGTGCTGGTTGGATGAAGGTGTCGCCGATGGGGAGGGAGACGAGGGTACCTGCGGCGGGTGAGTGGAGATGATAACGGTTTTGGAGTTCTTCTAGTCCAGTGAGATCGGCTAGGTAAGGTGCTGAACCATGAACAAACACGACGTGTTTGGGGCGGAGGTTGTGGATTAGTTGGGCGGTACCAGCACCGTCGGAGTGTTCGCTCAGAAGATAGGTTTCGACGGCAATTTCTGGGGTGGTGGCTGGGAGTACGGTGATGCCATCTGGTTGAGCGGGACACAATATCAGCCAGGGGAAGGGATGTCCTGCTGTGTAAGTTTGGAGATCGCTGGTCGTATCGGTGATGATGATACACTGACGCTGATGAATGCTGGGCAATAGTTCTGGAGTGAGTTGGCGCACATGGGGGCGAACTTTTTCATCCCAAAATAGGGGCTGATGACGGGCAAAGTTTTGAACTGCGGGGGGAAAATGCGGCAGGAGCTGTAAATAGGCATCACAACCTGCGGCAATTGTACCATCCACCCAAATATCAATATCACGTCCGGTAAATAGGTGATGACTTCGCAATAAGATCAGCAATTCCTGGGCAATGCCGATCGTATTGACTGGTAAAATAATCGAATGCTGTTGCAAGATTGCTCGATCGATCCGCGCCATCAAGGTATTTTCTTGTTTGCGGCGATGAGGATGGCGCGAGGTGCCATAACTACCTTCGATCATCAAGACATCGGGGTTGAGATGCCGAATCGACTCTAAGTGTAAGCCTTCAACTAAGCGAGAATTGGACAGGAAAAAGTCGCCCGTATAGAAAACACTATAGGACTGATAAAATCCGGTGTAGGTTAATAATATCGCCGCTGCTCCAGGTAAATGCCCAGCCGGAAACAGTTCGGCAGTCAAACCATCTTGAAACTCGATCGATCTCCGCCAGGGTAAGGCTTGACTAAATTGGGGCACTCCTTCAGTTTCAGCCAACCAATTCAGGGGCAATAATAGGCTAGTAACTTCGCTACAGTAAATCGGTAATTGCGGAAAAGCACGATGGAGCGGTAATAAACTTTTGGCTCGATCGGCATGAGCATGACTACATATTACCAGATCGCAGACAGGCAAACCGTCCTCTGTAATCAGCGGTGAAATATCTGTCAGCCCACAATCGAGTAAGATTCGATATGGTCCCATTTTAACCAACAAACAGACCCCCTCGTCACCATGACCAACGCCATAGGGAAGGCAAACTAGATCTTCATTACTAGATTGGGGTAAGGTAGGCAAGGGGGAAATCCAAAGGTAGATTGGACAGTCACTAGCTAGTGAGCAGAGCCATTACCATGATACTTGTCTGAATCATAAAAACCATTACGGGTGCCGAAAAATAGCACGCCTAATACAAAAGGAATTGTCAGAATTGGTAGGATAATTTGAACGCTCATAGTTTAGGGGTTAGGCTTTTAGGCTCTAGGCTTTAGCATTATAGTTTGGAAACTACTTACTATTATCTGTCGATCTATCTACTAATTCAATGGTTGTTCATCATTCTTGGCAAACTTGTTGAAAGCACTAGTCTTCCATTTTCATCAGTTTGTGATAAAAATGTTGTGGGAAATCAGGATTATTGGTATCGCGGATATTCATCAGCCAATCAATCAGATAACTGATCAGCTCTGAATTCATCAGGTTTATATCATAGGTGAGATCGGCATTGTCATCAAACATCATCGTACAGCGGGTTAGATCTCCAGGGAGATTTTGGATCACCCAGTTGATTACATAGGGAATCTTTTCGCCACCTTCGATCGATCGATGACCACCAAGCCCACCTTTACTATAAAGTGTAATTGCCTTGGGCAATACGTTGCGCTTGGCAGCAGACTTCATAAAGTATGGCGCGTACAAGTTCACCTTGTCTGGAGTTGCGGGGACGATTTCGTCAAATAAATTCATGGATTAGTGGTTTGGTGGTTTAGTGGTTTAGCCAGGGGAGCTGTAGGGTGGGCACTGCCCACAAGGGTTTCCGCATATTAATATTCACCCACTCTACTTACTTGTGAAAACGATGGAGAGTGCTTAAGCTTAGTATTCACCAATTCGATCGAATAGTTACGATCCACACAAAAAAACTGGCTTCCAGTGTAGGAAGCCAGTTTTGCATATTTATTCGAGATAGCTTGGAAGTTAGCTAAACCACTAACAACCAAACCACTAAACCACTAACTATTTTGTTTCCGAGAACTCAGCATCAATCACATCATCCGCACCGCTAGTACCACCGCCACCTGGAGGTGTACCTGCATCATCATCACTACCGCCGCCGCCGCCTTCAGCACCTGCTTGAGCGTAGATATTGCTACCAATCGCCATCAGGGTTTCTTGAACTAGAGGACTTACACGTTGAATTTCCGTGTCATCGTCCTTAGCGACAGCTTCCTTGAGTTCTTTGATTAGAGCTTCCAGCTTGGTTTTATCTGCTGCTGGTACTTTATCGCCGAGTTCTTGGAGTTGCTTCTCAGCTTGGTAGGAGAGAGAGTCAGCTTGGTTTTTGCGATCGATCTTGTCGCGGCTTTCTTTGTCGCTGGAAGCGTTGCTTTCAGCTTCCCGTACCATCCGTTCGACTTCGGTTTTGTCTAGAGTGGATGCACCAGTGATGCTGATGGATTGCTCTTTACCAGTACCTTTGTCTTTGGCGGTAACGTTCAAGATTCCGTTGGCATCGATGTCTAGGGTGACTTCGATTTGAGGTACACCACGCGGAGCAGATGGGATACCGTCGAGACGGAAGGTTCCCAAGCTCTTGTTGTCGCGAGACATTTCCCGCTCACCTTGGAGGATTTGAATCTCTACGTTGCTTTGTCCATCTACTGCTGTCGAGAAGGTTTCAAACTTCTTGGTAGGAATAGTGGTGTTGCGAGGGATAATCTTGGTCATCACACCACCGAGAGTTTCTACACCCAGGGATAGCGGTGTAACATCGAGCAAGAGAATATCTTTGACTTCACCAGCCAAGACACCAGCTTGAACTGCTGCACCGACTGCAACTACTTCATCAGGGTTAACAGTTTCATTCGGCTCTTTGCCCAAGATCCGTTTGACTAGCTCTTTGACCGCTGGAATCCGTGTAGAACCACCAACGAGTACAACCTCGTCCAATTTGGTTTTATCGATTTTTGCGTCTCTGACAGCATTCTCAACTGGAATCCGGCAACGATCGATCAAGTCAGAACAGATTTCCTCAAATTTAGCACGAGTCAGAGTCAGTTCGACGTGCTTGGGGCCGTCCTGAGTTGCCGTGATAAATGGCAGGTTGATTTCGGACTGAGTAACACTCGACAATTCGATTTTGGCTTTCTCAGCCGCTTCAGTCAGACGTTGGAGAGCTTGACGATCCTTACGGAGGTCAATTCCTTCATTTTTCATGAAGGTAGTTGCCAAGTGATCGACGATCTTCTTATCGAAGTCATCTCCACCCAAGTGGCTATCACCAGAAGTCGCTAGTACTTCAAATACGCCGTCGCCAACTTCGAGTACAGATACATCAAATGTACCGCCCCCAAGGTCAAATACGAGGATTGTTTCGTTGCTCTTCTTATCCAAACCGTAAGCTAGGGCAGCAGCAGTAGGTTCATTGATAATCCGTAAAACTTCAACACCAGCAATTTTGCCTGCATCCTTGGTAGCTTGACGCTGAGAGTCATTGAAATAAGCTGGTACGGTAATTACGGCTTGGGTAACAGTTTCGCCCAAGTATTTACTCGCATCATCGACCAGTTTTCTCAACACAGAAGCCGAGATTTCTTCAGGTGCAAACTTCTTGTTCAAACCAGGCGATTCGATTCTAACGCTACCGCCGTCGTTAACAACCTTGTAAGAGATCTCAGTCGCTTCCTGATTTACTTCGTCAAATTTGCGCCCGATAAAGCGTTTAACCGATGAGAACGTATTCTCAGGGTTCATTACCGCTTGACGTTTCGCGATTTGCCCTACCAGCCTGTCGCCATTTTTCGCAAATGCAACCACAGAAGGGGTAGTGCGGAAGCCCTCGGCGTTGGCGATTACAGTGGGTTTGCCACCTTCCATTACCGCAACGCAGGAGTTGGTAGTTCCTAAGTCAATGCCAACAACTTTTCCCATAATACTTTAACTACTTCCTAAATAATGACAAGAATTTGGATAATGACAACGAGTGCTGGATCGCGCTCGCATGATTAATTGATATTACATATTAATCCCTATATTCGCGCCATCTGAGACTCTTCAAAAAGGGTGGTTTTCCGTACCCCTTCTGTGGCTAACGGTCAATTGCTAGCTGGCTCGTTTGGTACCTCTCTACTTTATGTGAATTACACCAATACCGAAATTGAGGCGAACCGTATAGAGTAGTGGTGCTTACCGAAGGAATTGCTGGGCGTGGGTGCTTTGGGGCATGGGTGCCTGGGTGAAAGCAAGATACAAGTGTTTCCTATCTTCCGTACTCCCGCACCCCCGTGTTCCCACGCTCCCAAGCACCCAAAGGTGAACTTATCTTCACGTACACCCCAAACTCAGTCGTAAATGTTAGAATCTATAGCCATAGCTAGGGGTGCCTGAGATATTTATACATATTTACTCAGGCTGAGAACATACCCTTGGCACCTGAGCCTGGGTAATGCCAGCGGAGGGAAGCTGTTTATGATAGGAAATTGACTATGCGGACTGAATGGATTGCTAAACGTAGCGGACAAGAAAATGTCTCTCAGATGCACTATGCACGCAAGGGCGTAGTGACTGAAGAAATGGACTACGTTGCCAAGCGCGAGAATCTGTCGGTGGAATTGATTCGATCGGAAGTTGCCCGTGGACGGATGATTATTCCTGCAAATACCAATCACCCGAACTTGGAGCCAATGGCGATCGGGATCAACTCGCGGTGTAAAGTGAATGCCAATATCGGTGCATCACCTACTTTTTCAGACATGAAAGAAGAAGTTGACAAACTGATGCTAGCGATCAAATACGGTGCGGATACCGTGATGGATCTGTCTACTGGTGGCGGTAATCTCGATGAGATTCGGATGGAGATCATCAAAAATTCCACCGTACCAATTGGAACTGTACCAATTTACCAGGCACTAGAAAGCGTCCACGGTAGTGTCGAAAATCTTACCCCCGATGATTTTCTGCACATCATCGAAAAACATGCCCAGCAAGGTGTTGACTATCAAACTATCCACGCAGGTATTTTGATCGAGCATTTACCACTAGTCCGCAATCGGCTGACTGGGATTGTCTCCCGTGGTGGTGGTATTCTCGCCCGTTGGATGCTGCACTTCCACAAGCAAAACCCGCTTTACACCCACTTCGATGACATCATTGAAATCTTCAAAAAATGCGATGTGTCCTTCAGCCTCGGTGACTCCCTGCGTCCTGGCTGTACCCACGATGCCTCCGATGAAGCCCAACTAGCCGAACTCAAAACCCTCGGCAACCTGACTCGTCGCGCCTGGGAACACGATCTCCAAGTGATGGTCGAAGGCCCTGGACACGTCCCAATGGATCAAATCGAGTTCAACGTCAAAAAACAGATGGAAGAGTGCTCAGAAGCTCCTTTCTATGTTTTAGGCCCACTGGTAACTGATATCGCTCCAGGCTACGACCATATCACCTCGGCGATCGGGGCAGCAATGGCTGGCTGGTACGGTACCGCCATGCTCTGCTATGTGACTCCAAAGGAACACTTAGGTTTACCAAACGCTGAAGATGTCCGCAATGGTCTAATTGCCTACAAAATCGCCGCTCACGCTGCCGATATCGCCCGCAAACGTCCAGGTGCCCGCGATCGAGATGACGAGCTATCCAAAGCCCGTTACAACTTCGACTGGAATCGTCAGTTTGAACTCTCCCTCGACCCCGAACGGGCGAAGGAATATCACGACGAAACCCTTCCCGCAGACATCTACAAAACCGCCGAGTTCTGCTCGATGTGTGGCCCTAAATTCTGCCCGATGCAAACCAAAGTTGATGAGGAAGCCCTAACCGAATTAGAGAAGTTCTTAGCCCTAGAAAAAGAACCCTCCCGCATTGGTTAATTCTTAAAATCATTCCTAGCTCTAGCAAAAAATCCCCTCCTCGGAGGGGTGCCCGTAGGGCGGGGTGGGTAGATCTTCGCTGAAATCCAGTATTTTCATACCGGATCACACTTTAATTTGCTTGAAATGACCCAATCGTGAAGTTATCGATGTGGTTGGGCAGGTTTTGTACGAAGGTTGACTTCACGTTTGAATTAGTCGCATGAACCTGCCCCTACAGATTATTCTCGCTCTCTACACCTCCCATGCCCCAAATGCTCCCCATCATCGCCATCGACGGCCCCGCAGGTGCGGGCAAGTCCACCGTTACCAAACTCGTTGCAGCCCGATTAGGGCTGTTGTTTTTGGATACGGGTGCGATGTATCGGGCGATCGCATGGCTAGTCCTAGAAGCGCATCTAGCCCTCGATGACGAGCAAAAAATCGCGGAGCTAGTCAGTCAAGCTAAGATTGTGTTAACTGGAACCCAAGTTGTGGTAAATGGGGTGGATGTGACGGGGTTGATTCGATCGCCAGAAGTGACTGGCAAAGTCTCGGCAATCGCCGCATTGGGGATAGTCAGAGCGGAATTAGTCAAGCAGCAGCAGGCAATTGGTGCCAGAGGGGGCATCGTCGCGGAAGGGCGGGATATGTGTAGCCATGTATTTCCTGATGCTCAGGTGAAGATCTTTCTGACTGCATCGGTACAGGAACGAGCGAGACGACGACAGATGGATTTAGCAGAGAGTGGACAGGGTGAATTTAGCTTAGAAAAATTGGAGAGATCGATCGCCGAACGAGATTTAATTGATAGTACCCGTGAAATTTCTCCTCTAAAAAAGGCTGATGATGCAGTAGAAATTATCAGTGACAATCTGACTATTGACGAAGTAGTCGATCGAATTGTCAGTATGTATCATCTTAAGACTGCTAGATAACATCGCTCGCTAATCGAATCCCTGAAAATTGCCAGCGGGTAGAGGGTGGGAAAAAGTTGCGATAGGTAGAGCGAATGTGATTGGCAGAAGTAATGCAAGAACCGCCGCGCAAGACCATTTGATTGCACATAAACTTGCCATTATATTCACCGATCGCACCATCAGCAATTTTGAAACCTGGATAGGGCAAATAGGCACTTTGTGTCCACTCCCATACATCACCAAAAAATTGATGTTGATGACGATCGGCAGGGATTGGATGCAAACAATTACTATCCAAAAAGTTACCAGTTTGAGGCAGATTGACTGTAGCAATTTCCCACTCGGCTTCAGTTGGCAATCTTCTGCCTTTCCATGCTGCATAGGCATCAGCTTCGTAGAAACTAACGTGACAAACTGGCTCTGTCGGATTTAGTTGTCGCAATCCGCCCAGTGTCATCACGCACCAATGACGATCGATCGATTCCCAATACAATGGTGCTTGCCATCCTTGACTTTGGACTGTTGCCCAGCCTTCTGCTAACCAGTACTTAGCCTCTTTGTATCCGCCTGCTTGGATAAATTCGAGATATTCACTATTGGTAACGAGTCGATTGCCTAGTTGATAAGCGGGTAAATATACTTGATGACGCGGGGATTCATTATCAAAAGCAAACTCAGTTCCAGTATGTCCGATCGAGTACAATCCACCTGGATATTCTAGCCACTCAAAAGTGCTGTTAGTCGTCGCTATATTTTCCTGTAAATCATCGCGATAAACTGGATGAAGGGGATTGAGTGCGAGGATATGTTTGATATCAGTTAGCAGCAGTTCTTGATGCTGTTGTTCGTGGTGGAGTCCTAAAGTTACTAGTTCTGCTAAATTGGGATCTTCAGGTATTTTTGCCAGCAATGTCTGCATAGCTCGATCGACATGCGCTCGATACTGATAAACTTCAGCTACCGTCGGACGCGAAAGTATCCCTCTGCGATTGCGGGGATGGCGTGCGCCGACAGCCTCATAGTATGAATTAAATAGATAGCCAAATTGAGGATGAAAAACTTGATACTCTGGTAAGTATGGTAATAGTAAAAAGGTTTCAAAAAACCAAGTCGTATGTGCCAGATGCCATTTTGGGGGGCTGACATCGGGCATACTTTGAATCGTGTAATCTTCGATCGCTAGCGGTTGACAAATCTTCTCGCTAATTTGTCGAATTTTCAGGTATGAGTCCAGCATGAATATTTATAGTAGCAATAATTTAGTTAGTTAAGACAGCGCGATTGATTACAGTTTGAGCTGGAACTAAATTACGCTAAATTAGTTCATGTGAAGATACATAATCAGTCGCTGCATCCATGTCAAAATTTAGTTCATTTCCTCACCGTATTTTCACACTAATCGGATTATTTATTACACCGATTGTCACCATCCTTGCGATTGCTTCCACTTCTGTCGCCTTTCCGAGTCAGACAATCGCTCAGAGAATCACGTCTCCAGGTTTGATCACACCTACAGCAGTGCCGACACCGCCAGCACCTGTAGAAGAATTACCTGTGATTATTCCTGTCCCCTTACCTAAGAATTCACTGCCTGGGAGTTCTGCAAAACCAGTTAATCCTAATCCGCCAAAATTTGCGATTAATAATGCTAATCGAGTATTTGCGGTGGGGGAACGGGATAAGATCGCCGCCTACCTGCGGAGTCGCAATGTCAATAGCAGTCCTGCTGTCAACAATCTGCCCGACCCAAAATTTATTCTACACGATACTTCATTCATTATGTCTCCCAGCTTACTCGATCGCGAGCGTCGATCGGGTCGCGGGCCATTAGGACTGGGAGTGAATGCCTATCTTCCAGGCAAAGATGCCACCGTTGTTGCCCGTCCTAATTTCTATGAAGCCCGCAGACCAACTACAACTGAATTTGAAAAAGCGAGTGATATTCTTGACAAGGCAGATCGAGAACAGTTCTTGCGCCAAGCGTGGAAATCGACAACTGATGTCGCTCGTCGTCAAGCTCTCGACACCGCACTCATCAATCTCGATCTCACTCCTGCCGAAATTGCCGCCGAAAAAGCAGGGGCGATTGAAAAATTATCAGCCGATAGTGGGCGAATTTTTACAGCAGCAACTTGGGCTGTAGAAGGCATCTGTACCCGCTACAACAATGGCGACAGGTCTATTGCAGCTCCAAACCAAGAAGGTAGCCTCAGCGGTGCCTGTGCCCCCTTAGGTGACTATTTCAAAATCCGCAATAGTCGCGTCAAATCTTCGGTAGCTGTCGAAATCATCCAAGTTGGTGCCCGTTCTGAATCAGGCAATCAAAATACCTGTAGTGCCAGCAATCCAAATATCGCCGAGCTGCCAAATCCGCCCTATTCGGACAATCAATACAGTTCGGCTACCAGCCTCTACCTCCGTGCCGCCCTAGCTTCTGGCAAATTCCCACAAACAACCACTCACTTTGCCCTCGATACTTTCGATCCAGCAGCTCACTGCGACCCGCGCTGTTTTAATCTCACGAAGCTCTATAATTCGATCGCATCCGTCATGGGACACCCCGCTGGTAGTACCTATGGCATTACCCCCAGCTATGGCACTCAAGGCGGCACCAATAATATCTGGTGGGATGACAACATCTGTCATGGTTCTGCACCTTAATTAGGCGTTGGGCTTTGGGCTTTAGACTTGAATAGTGGTTTAGCTAATGGTGACATTAGAGCTACGTTTCAAGTTCCCAAGTCCCCCAGTCTCCCAGTCTCCCAACTCCCACCTCCCAACTCCCACCTCCCAACCAAACATGGATCCTCAATTAATCGTAAATGGCATTGCCCTCGGTAGTATTATCGCCCTGGGCGCGGTTGGTTTGACTTTGACGTATGGCATTTTACGGCTGTCAAACTTTGCTCACGGAGATTTCATGACATTAGGTGCTTTTGTCGCCTGGATGCTAAATATGAGTCCGATTCCGGTGTTGAATAATATTTGGGTGTCAATGCTGGTGGGGATTGGGGCGACTGTGGGAGTAGCTTTATTATCTGAAGCAATTTTGTGGAAACGAATGCGGCGCGTGCGTGCCACTCCGACGACGTTGGTAATTATTTCGATCGGATTAGCCTTATTTTTACGGAATGGAATTCTGTTAATCTGGGGGAGCGAGGCTAAACGTTATAATTTGCCAGTCAGTGAAGCGATCGATCTATTTGGGATTAAAATTAAGCTCTATAATTTAGTCGTATTAGGCTTGGCAATAGTCGCAATTGCGGGCTTACATTTCTTGTTGCAAAATACCAAAATTGGTAAAGCAATGCGGGCAGTCGCCGATGATATCGATCTCGCTCGTGTCACCGGAATTGATGTCGAAAAAGTCGTATTGTGGACGTGGATTATCTCGGCTAGTTTGACGGGATTGGGTGGTCAAATGTATGGGTTGATTACCAATGTTCGGCCTGAGATGGGTTGGTTTCTAATTATGCCAATGTTCGCAGCGGTGACATTAGGCGGCATTGGCAATCCTTATGGCGCAATCGCCGGAGCGTTTATTATTGGCATCGCTCAAGAGGTTTCTGTACCAATTGTTGGTTCTCAGTATAAACTTGCGATCGCCTTAATCCTGATGGTTTTAACTCTACTATTTCGCCCTCAAGGACTATTCAAAGGTACGGCGTAAGACTGAACGTAATCGTAGTATAATCTCATTAATTACTTAATTTTTATGATTCAGAAAATTAATGAAGCAACTAAGTTGCTATACTCAAATTTAATATTGTTTAGCTCGATCTCACTGACTGTCTGGCTACCAGGATCGATACTGTTGGTATATTTGCGTTTGTATGTTTTACCTGGCACGACAGGAGGTGATGAAACTAGAATGTTCCTTCAAGAATTTCGAGTATCCAATGCCATCGAGTTAGCTTTTGGACCAATTTATGTTGGTGCATTAATTCATGCTGCTTCTCAGTTAAAACAAGGACTACCAGCTAGTTACAGTGCTTCGATGGCATATGCTGCAAAAAGAAGCTTCAAGCTTTTGGGAACACGAATTCTTAGTGGATTAATTGTGGGCTTGGGACTATTCTGTTTTGTGATTCCAGGAATTGTGATGGCACTACGCTTTGTCTTAATCGATGCGATAGTTATCTTGGAAGATCGATCGGGAGCAGATGCTCAAGCTCGTAGTACACATCTGACTCAAGGAAAAAGATGGAAAATATTAGGGACGATGACTTTAACTATTATCGCTGTAGCTCTGTTTATCTACTTGATAGTTTTTACTCTGTATTCACTCTTGGCACTAATTGGGCAACCAGATAATTTTATAGTTGCTGTAATCGTTGAATGTGTCAACAATGTTTTGTTTGTAATCCCAGTTATTGTCTTATTTCTATTTTATTGGGAAGCAAAGAATCAGCATCCTGAGGCGATAGATCGAGAGCCTTAGTAAAATAGTGTAGGGTTGTCGTTACTCACCAGCTAGGTTTTAATCAAAATCTAGCTGATAAATATTTACAGATCCAGTAATCTAAAGTAATCGATCGAGTGCTTTATCTTCTTTGATTTTAGCTAAGACTTGTTTGATTTCTTGAGTACGATGTTTGGCAACAATGAGGGTGACATCACCATCGCGGACAACTACTAGATCTTCTAAGCCAATCGTTACGACTACTTCATCAGGATTGCTGGCATAGAGTACCGATCCTTGCGTATCGATACAGACATGGTTGGCAAGTTCGACATTAATATTGTCGCCTTTCATCAGTCGTTCGATCGCATTCCAATCGCCCAAATCATCCCACCCAAATTTAGCCGGAATTACGTGGGTGAGTTGAGTTTTTTCCATTAGGGCATAATCGATACTAATTTTAGGTAAAGTAGCATAGATACTCACACCTTGCTCAATTAATAGCTTCATCAATTCTGGGGAATAAGTCTGAAGTTCAGAGATCGCCACCTTGGCTTTGAAAATAAAGATGCCACTATTCCAGGTATAGTTACCATTAGTAACAAAATCTTTTGCAGTTGCGAGATCTGGCTTTTCGGTAAATCGATCGACCTGGTAGGTTGCTAAACCCTGATACTCACCACTCGATTTTCCTTGCTGAATATAACCATAGCCGATCGAAGGGAATGTAGGTGTAATTCCGATCGTGACGATCGCACTTTGAGTATCAGCTAATCCTACCGCCGCACCGATCGTTTTGGCAAAAGCCCCCACATCATCAATCCAGGCATCGGCAGAGAAGAACCCAATAATCACATCATCCCCATACCGCTTGGCAACTTCCAAACTCGCCCAAGCCACTGCTGCTGCTGTATCCCTGCCTTCCGGCTCGACGAGTAAATTAGCCACTGGCAAGCTGGGTAACTGTTCCTGTACCCCCGTCGCTAGAGTTCCCGACGTAATCACCCAAATATCATCCCAACTGCCTACAATCGGCAGCAATCTGTTAGCAGTGGCTTGGATCAAACTTTCGCCGCTACCATCAAGACAGAGAAACTGCTTGGGGCGATGTTTGCGACTGAGTGGCCAAAACCGTTCGCCTTTACCGCCAGCAAGAATTACAGGGACAAATTTTGGTTGCATGAAAAAAAGGTGGTGGGATGGCTAAATGTCGATCGCAGATAGCTGCAATTAATTTAGATTATCACGACGACCTAGTTAATGAGATCCACAAATTCAAGCAGGGTAGGGTGAAGATCTCCGCAGCACCTCAAAAGAACTTATCGGTGCGCGGTAGATGTTTGGTGTCACTAGTCTTAGACAGCTTCGATATTCTTCTCGCCAGTGCGGATTCTGATTACTTGCTCCACGGGGCTGACAAAAATTTTGCCATCACCAATTTCGCCAGTCCGCGCAGCAGAGATGATTTTGTCCACAACCATATCGACTTGAGAGTCCTCAACGACAACTTCGACTTTGAGCTTCTGAAGGAACTCAACGGTGTACTCAGAACCTCGATAGCGTTCGGTTTGACCCTTTTGTCTACCAAAGCCTCTGACTTCTGAGACAGTCATGCCGACGATTCCGGCGTTGACGAGAGCGATTTTGACTTCATCTAATTTGAAAGGGCGAATAATTGCTGCGATCTTTTTCAACTTAAGCGACTCCTGAATGTGTGTTTAGATCCGATTTTTAGCTGCACCAACTCGATCTTTTGTATCATTGTTAGACCAGAAAAACATGTAACTTTGGCTACAAAATAAAAAGATCGCTGTCTTTGCCAATCTAGATCTTTGCACATCTAATCTCGAATTGGTAGCGATCGATACCGATTGTAATGTCTGTTGGTAGGTAGCTAGCAATTAGCTACTGCGACCACAGATTGAGGTGAGATTTTTCAACTGTAATGCTAGTGGTTCATTGAGTACGGCGGGATCGTATCGCCATTCCCAATTCCCCTCGGCAACACCTGGAAAATTCATCCGCGCTGTCCCATCCAAACCCAACACATCTTGGAGTGGAAAGATCGCCAGATTTGCCACTGAAGTCATCGCCAGTCGGATCAGATCCCAGTGAATTCCGGCTGGACAAACGCCACCCGAATACAACAGCAATCGATCGCGTTCTCGATCGTCTAGTCTCTCAAACCAACCGACCGTTGTATCATTATCATGAGTACCCGTGTAAACGACAAAATTAGGCTGATGATTGAATGGTAAAAATGGGTTGCCATTATCCGAGCCAAACGCAAATTGCAGAACTTTCATGCCTGGAAAACCAAACTGATCCCGCAGAGCTTCCACATCAGGTGTGATCACCCCCAAGTCCTCAGCCAAAATTGGTAAGTGCTCCCATCTCTGTTGAATAGTCGCAAACAGATCTGCACCTGGTGCTTTGATCCAGCGTCCATTCATGGCAGTCTCTTCGCCTTGCTCGACTGCCCAAAATGCCTGAAAGCCACGAAAGTGATCGACTCGAATTACATCAACTAATTTCAGCAGGGATTCAAATCTTTGAATCCACCAGTTGAATTGAGTATGGGCTAATTCCGCCCAGTTATAGACCGGATTTCCCCACAGTTGACCAGTTTCGCTGAAGTAATCCGGTGGGACACCAGCCATTAGTGCGGCGGCACCCGTTTCGGGGTCGAGTTCAAAGAACTCTTGATTTGCCCAAACATCGGCACTATCATGAGCAACATAAATCGGAATATCACCAATAATTTCAATCTCATGTTTGTGGGCATAATCTTTTAATTCTGACCACTGCTCGAAGAACTTAAACTGGATAAATTTGTGGTAACTAATTTGATGCTTGAGATGATTTTGCCAGTGAATTAGAGCAAGTGTTTCACGCTTGATTAGGTCGGTTTGTTCCCATTGATGCCAGCTCTTATCGCCCTGTTCTTCCCGCACTGCCATAAATAAGGCATAGTCGTCCAACCAATAAACCTGACTGTGGCAGAAGTTATCGAAGTTGGTTTTCTGGACTGGATCTGCAAACGTTTGAAATTGCTCGAATGCTAGATGAAATAGTTTGGTCTTGATTTCGATCGCCAGTGGAAAATTGACTTTATGATGGGAAAAATCTGGTAAGTTTTCTAAATCTGAAGCAGTTAATAATCCATCTTCTAAGAGTTTAACCGGACTCAGCAGTAGGGGATTGCCTGCGATCGCGGAATAGCACATGTAGGGTGAATTACCATAGCCTGTTGGCCCTAATGGTAATATCTGCCAATACTTTTGGTTGGCATTGTGTAGAAAGTCAATGAATGTATAAGCATCTTCACCCAGATCGCCAATCCCAAAGGGACTAGGTAATGAGGTGGGGTGGAGGAGAATTCCGCTGTGGCGAGTCATAAATTAAGGAGAGGAGGGTTTGACTTCGGCTAAGATTTTTACCCCCAACCCCCTTTCCAAGGGGGCTTTTGCTCCCGCCCCTTTCCAAGGGGAGGGCTGGGGTGGGGTAAAAATCTACGCAGTAACTCGAAAGATTAGAACTTCAATACCTTAGCAACAGTCTGCACATCCTTATCACCCCGTCCCGAACAATTGATCACGATCTTGGGACTACCGGAAAGTTGAGGACAGAGGGTTTCTAGATACGCGATCGCGTGGGATGTTTCCAGCGCGGGTATAATGCCCTCTAGCTGGGAGAGTAACTGGAAAGCGGTCAAAGCTTCAGCATCCGTCACACTATAATACTCCGCTCGTCCCATATCCTTGAAATAGCTATGCTCGGGGCCGACACCAGGATAGTCTAATCCAGCACTGATCGAATGTGCCTCGGTCACTTGGCCATCATCATCTTGCAACAGGTAGCTCATCGCGCCATGCAGAACCCCTGGACGACCTTTGGTGAGGGTTGCCGCATGTTTGGCAGTTTCCACACCTTCTCCAGCCGCCTCGACCCCAATCAGCCGCACTGATGGCTCCTGAACGAACTCGTGAAATAGTCCCATTGCATTAGAACCACCGCCGATACAAGCCAGCAAAATATCTGGTAAACCGTTCCATTTTTCCAGAGCTTGTTCGCGAGTCTCCCGACCAATGATCGCGTGGAAGTCACGCACAATCATCGGGTAGGGATGCGGCCCAGCCACAGAACCGAGTATATAGTGAGTAGTCTCTACATTTGTGACCCAATCGCGAATCGCTTCGGAAGTCGCATCCTTGAGCGTACCAGTTCCCGCTGATACTGGGTGTACCTCTGCCCCCAACAGCCGCATCCGAAACACATTTAGCTCCTGGCGTTCCATATCCTGAACGCCCATGAAAATCACGCAATCTAGCCCAAATCGCGCACAGGCAGTCGCAGTAGCTACTCCATGTTGACCAGCTCCTGTCTCTGCAATTACCCGCTGCTTACCCATTCTTTTCGCAAGTAGCACTTGTGCGAGAGCATTATTAATTTTATGAGCACCAGTATGGTTTAAGTCTTCTCGCTTGAGGTAAATCTGAGCACCAGTACCGTCGGGACGCGAATAACGTTCGGTTAGACGTTCGGCAAAATACAGGGGGCTAGGTCTGCCAACATAATCCTTCAGCAGTCCATCGAGTTGCTTTTGAAATTCTGGATCTTTGGTATGCCGATAATAGTCAGCTTCAAACTCCAGCAGTGCTGGCATCAAAGTTTCTGGCACATATTTCCCCCCAAACTTACCAAACCGACCGAGACTGTCTGGTTGTTGGAGCGATAACTGGCGATTTTGGCTGGGAGAGAGGGGCGTTTGAGTCATGAGGAGAGCGGGTTTAGATTGTGAATGCCTTGGTTTAATCGCAAGAATATCTCAGACCGATTAGACCAACTATTATACTGTTGCTCGACCTGCAACGGCAGCACTTCGCCATCGCGGAGCGTACTGTAGATATCTCGATTTAACTCATCTCTAGCATCCGTTGCATCGGACGTAAAGCGGCTAATCTAACATCTTCAGGCATTGTAATTTCTGGAGTCCGATCGCGCATTGCCAGATACAATTTCTCTAGGGTATTCAGTCGCATGTGCGGGCATTCATTACAAGCACAATTAGTCGTCGGCGGTGCGGGAATAAAATGCTTATCGGGTTGAGCCTTTTGCATCTGATGGATGATTCCTGGCTCAGTGGCGATGATAAATTGGCGGCTAGAACTTTCAGCAGTGTATTTTAATAACGCACTAGTCGAACCGATAAAATCGGCATGTTGTAATACAGCTTCCTCGCATTCTGGATGGGCGATTACTTCAGCATTGGGATGATTAATTTTGAGCTGAATTAACTTTTTCTCGGAGAAAATCTCATGCACCATACAGCTCCCTTGCCATAGTACCATCTCTCGATCGGCTTGCTGCAGCACATACCGACCAAGATTGCGATCGGGTGCGAAGATAATTCCCTGTTCTGGGGGGATTTGTTTAACAATTTTGACCGCATTAGAACTTGTACAGATAATATCACTGAGGGCTTTAATATCTGCCGTACAATTAATATATGAAATCACAATATGGTCGGGATATTTAGCCTTAAACTCTGCAAATTCTTGCGGCGGACAGCTATCAGCCAGCGAACATCCAGCGGCTAAATCTGGTAATAATACCAACTTTTGAGGATTTAAAATCTTGGCAGTTTCCGCCATAAAGTGAACACCAGCGAAGACGATGACATCGGCATCGGTACTAGCCGCTCGGCGGGACAGTTCCAACGAGTCACCGATAAAATCTGCTACATCTTGGATCTCTGAATCCTGGTAATAGTGTGCCAAGATCGCCGCATTCATCGATTTTTTTAGCTCCTGAATTGCAGCTACAACATCTACAGGAATTCGATCTTGACTAGCAGTTGGGCGTGCGGTGACAAACATTTGGATTGCAGATATTAGACGATTGGATTCAACTTATCTCAATTATAGTAGATTCTACCAAAATGCCAAGCGATCGAGATCGATTTGTCAGTGGTTAAGACACAAACCCAACTTTTCCAAAAAGTCGGGTTTGTAGCTAGGGCTTAAGCATTTCCGTCAAATCTGAGAGCCTTGCCTTTGATTTCCGATCGAATCGTCCCCTTTTCATACACAATATTTCCATTGACGATCGTGTAAACCGGATACCCAGTTAGATTCCAGTCCTCAAAAGGACTCCAGCCGCATTTGCTAACGATATCTTTGCGTTCGACTAGGTGATAATTTTCGACATCTACTAAGACTAGATCCGCATCATAGCCGACCGAGATTGCGCCCTTATTAGGAATATCATAAGCCTTGGCGACAGCGGTAGACATCCAATTTGAGACTTGCTCGATCGTGCATTTACCCGCAACTGCTTGGGTGAGCATGATGGGCAGCGATGTCTCGACTCCAGGCATCCCCGATGGAGTGTTGGGATAACCTTTAGCTTTTTCGTCTAATGTATGGGGGGCGTGATCTGTAGCAATGAAATCGATCGTGCCATCCAATAATCCCGCCCACAAGACCTGATTATCATGGTGACTCCGCAGCGGTGGATTCATCTGAGCGAGGGTGCCAATGGCTGCATAAGCATCGGTATTGAGCATTAGATGCTGGGGTGTGACTTCGGCTGTCACCCAGGCTGGTTTGTCCTGACGGAGCAATTCGACTTCTTCGGCGGTGGAGAGATGGAGGATGTGCAGCCGTCGTTGATATTTTTTTGACAATCCCAGGGCGAGTTGGGTGGCATTTAGAGCGGCTTGATTGTCTTGAATTTGGGAATGGACTGCCGGATCTTTACTACCTGCAAACTCCAGCTTGCGTTGATTAATCCGAGCTTGATCTTCGGCATGAACGGCGATTAAGCGTTCTCCTTTGGCAAAGATCGGCTCTAAAGCTTCAGCCGTACTCACGAGCAGATCGCCATGTGCCGAACCCATGAATATTTTGATGCCACAGGCAGGGCTGGCAGTCAGAATATCTGGTAAGTTCGCGGGTGTTGCCCCGATAAAGAAGCCATAATTGACAATACTCTTCTGGGAAGCTCGATCGAGTTTATCGTCCAGAGCTGCCTGGGTAATCGTCAACGGTACTGTATTGGGCATCTCTAGAAACGATGTCACCCCACCTTTGGCACACGCTCGACTGGCAGTAGCTAGATCCTCCTTGTGCTCCAATCCAGGCTCCCGAAAATGGACTTGTGGATCGATGACTCCAGGCAACAAAACCAGTCCAGTTGCGTCAATATCTCTACTTACCTCAGTAGTGGCGATCCTCGCCGCAATCTCGACAATTCGTTCATCCCGCACCAAGACATCGCCCGTTAGCCACGTTCCATCAGCCAAGAGGATTCGAGCATGACGGATTAGCAAAGAATTGACGTTCATATTCGTTCGCGAAGCGTAGGCAAAGCCTAATCGCTCAAATAAAAGGGCATAATTAATACACAAAGCAACTATATTAAAGACTAGATCGGCAGTTCGGACAATCTAGGCTTACTTAAATGCTTTTGTTACCTAGTTAAAATTTTACAGCACAATTACTGAGTTCATTAACAAATCGACCGTGTATTTTTGAACAAGGTCGATTTTAGAGATATAAATTTAACTACATCTGAACTTAAACCCGTCCACTTACTTATTTCTCGTCAGTCATTTTTATGAATTACGAACAGCCGCAGCCCGAATCCGAATCAGAAACCACCTCAGAACACCACGATAAATTTGCCGCAGACGGCAACAACGCCGATCCAACACCTAAAGATGAAAATCCGTGGGTAGAGACTCTAAAAACAATTGGATTGAGTGCTGTGCTGGCATTGGGGATTCGGGGTTTTGTAGCTGAGGCGCGTTACATTCCGTCTGGTTCGATGCTACCAACATTACAAATTAACGATCGATTAATTATCGACAAAATTAGCTACCGCGTCACCAATCCCGTTCGTGGTGATATTGTCGTTTTCAACCCTACTGCCCAATTAGAAAGTGAAAAAGACGATGATGGCAAGCAGAAGTTCAACGAAGCTTTCATCAAAAGAGTAATCGGTTTACCAGGCGATAAAATTGATGTCAAAGGCGGTAAAGTTTACATCAATGGCAAAGTTATCGTTGAAAAGTATCTGGGTGAAGCTCCCCAATACAACTGGAGTAGCACCGAACTAACACCCGATGGAATTGTCCCTGAAGGTCACTATTTAGTATTGGGTGACAACCGCAACAATAGCTATGATAGTCACTACTGGGGCTTTGTACCCAAAGAAAAAATCGTCGGCAAAGCAACAGTTAGATTTTGGCCAATTAATCGTGCAGGTGGCATCAATCCGCAGCCGGATTATAAGTAGGTGGGGGATTGGGGGACTGGGGGACTTGGGGACTGGGAGAGATTAATTGCTAAACCACTAAATCACTAAACCACTAAACCACCAAATCACTATCCACTAAAAAATGTCTATCTCAATTGGCTGTGCAATTTGGTCTTATCCTGGCTGGGTGGGTGAAGTTTATCCACCTAAAACGCCAGGGAAGGATTTTTTGCGGGTGTATAGCCACCATTTCCCCGCAGTCGAGGGAAATACCACTTTTTATGCAATTCCAGATCGCGCAACTATCGATCGTTGGATCGCCCAGACACCACCTGGCTTTAAGTTCTATCTCAAGTTTCCGCGATCGATTACTCACAATGGTTTATTAGAACCTTGCATTCTGGCGGCTCAAGCATTTATTTCCCAGATGCAAGAATTGGGCGACAAATTGGGAGTGATGTTTATACAATTGCCGCCTAATTATACGCCTGAGAGATTTGTAGACTTAACTGCATTTCTAATAGCTTTATCGAGACAAGATGTTTCGCTCGCATTAGAAGTTCGACAGCTAGATTGGTTCAAATCTCCCCATCGAGAGCGGTTAAATGAGTTATTGACTAAATTGGATATTGGTCGAGTGATTCTTGATTCACGATCGATTTATGAGGCTGATAAAAGTGGTGAAGTTGTTATTGCTTGCAAGAAACCGCAGGTACCGATCGATCTGACACTGACGGCACCTTTTACTCTAATTCGGTATGTTTCTCATCCGGTGCAATCTGCAAATCAGATCTGGCTGGAGGGATGGGCAAATCAGATTCACACATGGTTGCAGCAAGATATTCAAGTATCAATGTTTTTTCACTGTCCGATCGAGGTGAAATCCCCGATTAATGCGCGTTATTTCCATGAGATGTTGGTGGACTATGGTGTGGAGATAAATTCATTACCACTAAAACTTATAGATGATTCACCAGTGCAATTAAACTTGTTTTGATTATTGTTAACGCCGCAGAATAAACCTGAAAATAACCGTTGGACAAACCTGTCCAACCCCGCCAGAAACTTACGCATGTCTATTTTATCAACGAAATTAAAACCCGATCGAGCAATCCATTATCCAGTTATTCTAGGTCACATCTTCCAAGACATGGCGATTGTTATTCCACGTCCAAATACCCGCGATAATCACAATCAAACTCACGCCCCACAAGACTGGCTGTAGTCCAAATTCATCAGTGGCAGGACCAGTAATGATTAGGGGAATAGCTACTGCAATATTGACCGCATTATTTTGAAATCCAAAGACTTTTCCCCGCATTGATTCTGGAGTTTTCTCTTGGATCAGAGTCTGCATGGGTACCGCGATTAGTGAAGCACCCAACCCTAGAACTCCAGCGCATAGTAAGCCGACTAATAAATTATTTACAAACGTGAATATTGCTAGCACAATACTCATGCTGATGAAGCCAATTAGGGGTAAAGACTTTTGTTGAATCCGACTGCCCCAATGACCTAAAATTCCAGCTCCAAGTACCAGTCCAATTCCCATTGCTGCGACTAAAAATCCAAATTGTTCTGGCCTCAAACCAACTTTCTCCGTGAGCTTAATCGAGAGAATTGGCAGAGCAGCTATTGTCGAAAACAACACAGCCAATTGCACCATTGCATTTAACAATATTTTATTACTTTGTAGATATCTTAGACCTATCTTTAATTCTTCCCAAGGCCTAATTTTCTCAGCATGTCTACTGGTATCAATGTTTTCATTTACTCGAACTAGCTGCCCTAATCCAGCAGCGATGAAATAAAGGACTGCGACTAAGACTTCTCTGCCGCCAGTTTGACTAATACTACTTGCCGCAGTCAAAAGTGGTTCGCCGATCGCAAATCCGACAATCAGGGAAGCCATTGTGGTGGTTGTAAATAAGGCATTTGCTGTCAGTAAGTTTTCTGGCTTAACCACTAGTGGAATTGCTGACTGTTCGGCTGGAGCAAATGCTTGAGTTACTACCGAGATCGCAAAAGTGATTAGCAATAAAATCACAAATTCTTTTGGTAAAATTGGCAATAATAAGATTAATCCACCGCGAATAATATCTGAAAATACCATAATCTTCTTTTTGGGATATCGATCGACAAATATCCCCGCTGCTGCACCAAATAAAATTGCTGGAATAGTTGTAGCAATCATCAGGTAAGAGCTAGAAGATGCGGCATACTTGATTGGGACGTTGTAGCTAGTTAATAAAGCAATTGACATCACCAACAGCACTTTATCAGCAACCTGTGAGACAATCTGCCCCATCCATAAGAATAAAAATGCTTTGTTTTTGAGCAGAGCCTTAAATCCACTCGCCTCTGTAGGGGTTTTCGCAGGTATCATAGGCTGAGTTAGGGAAAGGGGGGGAGGGGGCGTGGGGGCGCGGGAGCATGGGAGCATGGGAGCATGGGAGCATGAGATTATCTATTCACTATCCATTACTCCGAACTCCCAACTCCCATCTGTAGCGATTGTACTCACTTATGGATCGAAAAGTTTGGTGGGGTGTGACAGTCGAGTTAGTGGACAGTCGATCGGGGATGGGGGATAGTGAGTAGTAAGCATTAATTCGTCCCACGCCTGATATGAACCCCACTATTGCATATTTGACTACTCAACTCGATCGAGCGATTGTTGCGGCATTGGGGGCTGATTATGCGGGCACAGATCCACTATTAGGGCTGTCGAGCAATCCGAAATTTGGGGATTATCAGGCAAATATGGCGATGGGATTGTCTAAGCAGTTGGGACAGTCGCCGCGCGCAATTGCTCAATCGATCGTCGATAATCTGGATGTGTCGGAACTCTGCGAAGTTCCGCAAATTGCTGGGCCAGGATTTATTAATTTTACTGTTAAACCTAGCTATCTCACCACCCAATTGCAAGCGATGCATTTGGATAGCCGTTTGGGTGTAGCTATGGCGGAGAAACCGCAGCGAGTAGTAGTCGATTTTTCGAGTCCGAATATTGCTAAAGAAATGCACGTTGGACACTTACGATCGACTATCTTGGGTGATTGTATCGCACGGGTATTGGAATTTCGCGGACATGATGTCCTGAGGCTCAATCATGTGGGTGATTGGGGTACGCAGTTTGGGATGTTAATTCTCTATTTGCGGGAGGCTTATCCTCAAGCTTTAATTACTGCTGATGCACTGGATTTAGGCGATCTAGTTGCTTTGTATAAAAAGGCTAAACAACGGTTTGATGAAGATCCAGAATTTCAGGAGGCAGCTAGAAAAGAGGTAGTCAAATTACAGGCAAAAGATCCAGATACGATTAAGGCTTGGAACCTGCTATGCGATCAGTCGCGACGGGAATTTCAGGTGATTTATGACAGGTTGAATATTCAGATTGCCGAACGGGGTGAGTCTTTTTACAATCCTTATTTAGCTGCGGTAGTTGACGATTTACGCACGTCGGGATCATTAGTCGAAAGTAATGGCGCGCAGTGCGTTTTTCTGGATGGATATGTCAACAGAGAGGGCGATCCATTACCGCTGATCGTACAGAAGACTGATGGTGGCTATAACTACGCAACTACTGACTTAGCGGCTGTCAGATATCGGATTGAGATCGATCGAGCAGATCGAATTATCTACATCACTGATTCAGGACAATCAGATCATTTCGCTCAGGTATTTCAGGTGGCGAAACTAGCTAATTGGATTCCCGCAAATGTTGAAATCACCCACGTTCCATTTGGGTTAGTATTAGGTGAAGATGGTAAAAAGATCAAGACTCGATCGGGTGAAACTATTAAGCTCAAGGCATTGCTCGATGAGGGCATCGCTACTTTCCGCAAGGATCTAGAGGCTAGATTAGTCGCCGATACCAGACAGGAAACTCCAGAATTCATCGCCAATAGTGCAGAAGTTGTCGGATTGAGTGCGGTTAAATATGCCGATCTGAGTCAAAATCGGTTGAGTAATTATGTCTTTAGTTATGACAAAATGTTGGCTTTGCAAGGCAATACTGCACCTTATATGATGTATGCCTATGTGCGAGTACAGGGAATTAGTCGAAAGGGTGGGATTGATTTTGAGCACTTGGGCGACAATGCTCTAATTATTCTCAATGAAGAACTAGAGCTTACTCTCGCCAAACATCTGCTGCAATTAGGATCGATTATTACAGAAGTCGAACGAGATTTATTACCAAATCGATTGTGTCAATACTTGTTTGAACTCAGTCAGAAATACAATCAATTTTATGACAAACACTCTGTGCTTCAAGCTGAAGAACCAGTCCGCACTTCACGGCTAATCTTGTCAGATTTGACTGCCAAAGCATTGAAATTAGGACTAGATTTACTCGGTATTCCTGTATTAGAACGGATGTAACTATTTAGACTAGTGTTGCCATAAAACTGACTTCTTGAAGAAGTCGGGTTTGTATATTTCAACCAAACCTTAAAATCAAATGAAACGGACAGATAATAAAACACTTAGCGATATCAATGATGCGCCAGATCTACAAAAGCTAGTGCATGACAAGCGATCTCAAAAACGTGCCACCAGTGCTAAAGCTAGTCGTCGCAATCGTCGCTATGAAAATCGGATTCTCAGCGCACATACGGCAGGTGAATTTGACGATCGAGAGGATGAAATTGTACCTGAAGATGACGAGGAACCGATCTAAATCTTCTGTCTCACCAGATTTGGAAACTGCTGTTTTAACCTGTTGAGTTTCGGCAGGTCATGCATCACCACATAAGGATAAACAGGATTGCGCTCGATAAAATTTTGATGATAATCTTCAGCCGGATAAAAGTTGGTTAATGAGACTAGTTGCGTTGCGATCGGTTGAGGAAAAATTTTAGACTGATTAAGCTTTTCAATGTAAGCTTTTGCTACCCGTTGTTGATCTGCATTAGCAAAGAAAATAGCAGATCGATATTGCTTCCCTTGATCGGGTTCCTGTCGATCTACCTGAGTTGGATCGTGAGCAATAAAGAAGTAAATCTTCAATAATTGTCCCAAAGAAATTTGGCTGGGATCGTAAGTGATTTTTACTGCTTCTGCATGACTAGTCGAACCACGACTAACGATATCATAGTGAGCATCACTAGCACTTCCACCCGAAAAGCCAGATACAACATCAGAGACCCCTTTAAGCTGCTCAAATACCGCCTCTACACCCCAAAAGCACCCGCCAGCTAGGACGATAGTTTGTGTGCCCTTTACTTTCGTTTTTGGCAAATCTATCGCTGGATCGATCGTTTTAATCACTTGAGCCGCTGCGGTGCTGGAACTCGTGATAGAGTTGGAAGCTGGTAATCCACAGGCACTAATTATCAGCGGTAATAAAATAACGCTCAAAACTAGACTGGGATAACGATGGAAGTTAGAGGAGAACATACTAAATCGGCAAAGTGCGATACCGTTACTTTTAATACACAAGCTGGATCGAGCAATGGATTTACGCACATTTCGCCCATCAGGTGAGTTCACTATTTACCAATGTTCTAGGCATGGCTGAATACAGTCAGCTCTTGATTAGATGGCTCAGTGACATTTGGTAAGTCTAATTTAAAATCAGACGGTGAAACAGGCTCAATCCCCATACCTCTACTTGCCAACCGATCTGTGACAGCTACTAAGTCAGATTGAAGCTGACGATTTTCGCTCTGCAATGACATAATCTTGTTCTTGATTGGTGCCAATCGTTCGGCAAATTTGCGCGTATAAACCTTGGGTAATTCTCTAATTACTTGCTCCAACATGTGACCACGTTCGCTGAGTTCGCTGATAGTTTGGCGCAATTGCTGGATCTCCAAATCTCGCCGCTGGAGCTGGTGCTGATAGAAGTGAACTTGTTGTTCGACTCCCTGAAGCTGTTCGCGGAGCAATCTAACTTCAGCTCGATAGTCACCAGCTACTTCAGGTCTGGGCGCGTAGGCTGTATTATCCTTAACTAATCGAAATAGCTCTTGGGATAACTGCTGGACGAGTTTGTCACGAATGCTCAGTTCTTCACGAAATCTAGCGACTTCAGCTTTGAGTGTCGATACACTGGTAGTTTGAGTTTGGTTCACGGGGTATCACCTGGAATGCGATCGAGGAAATATCATGACTGTACCAGTTTGTTCGGTTTGTCGCAACATAGCAAAGAGTCAAGTAGCATCCAGCCGCCGCCAGTCCGTAAGCCTTTAGCAAACTGCGCCAATTTTAACTATGGATTAGTTCTAGGCATCTCTTTTGGTTGGAGGTAATGTCTTCATCAGAGTTGCCATTTCGATCGCATTTAGGGCATAGCCCCAGCCATGATTGCCTTTGATTCCGGCACGTTCTAGGGCTTGAGTCATGGTATCGACAGTGAGCACACCAAACACAACAGGTGTGCCACTTTGGAAGGCAACGGCAGCAATACCTTTGGAAACCTCTGAAGAAACATAATCAAAGTGGGGCGTATCACCGCGAATTACTGCACCCAAACAAATAATCGCATCATATCGATCTGTATAAGCAAGTTTCTTGGCTACCAGTGGCACCTCAAAGCAGCCTGGTACCCATACATAGTCTACTTGAGTCCCATTGGGGTCAACATCAATTCCGTGGCGTTTCAGGCAGTCCTGACAGCTTTCTAGAAGTTTATTGGTAACAAGGTCATTGAATCGACCGACAACGATCGCAAACCGGAGCGAATCGTCACAGACTAGAGTGCCTTCAAAGGTTGCCATTTGGGGGTGTGGGAGTGTGGGAGATAGGGGGACTTGGAGACTGGGGGACTGGGGGACTGGGAGACTTGGGGAAAGAGGTAGATCGGTTGCGGTTGAGACAATACAGTCATCCTAGCAACCGATTGAGGAGATTGGTAATCTAAACTACCAAGAAGTTCAAGACACCAACGACGACTACTAGCAGTCCCCAGGCTCCCGAACCGACGAACAGGAGTTTTTTCGATCGATCCCAGCTTTGTGGTGCTGCATAAGCAACAGGCACACCGACGACCATCACGAAAGAGAGTAGCACTAGGGCAAATAGTGCCAGGTTGAAAATTACGATCATTGTATTACGCTCCCAAAACAGCAAAATTTTAAATCAGCTATCTAAAAATTTAACACCTCTTTGGCTTGGTTGCTGGTTATTTGTCGGTTATTTCTCGATCGCCCAAGCGGCGGTGAGATTGGGCGATTGGCAGAAATAAATGATCTCCTCACTTCTTTTACCAGTATAAAAATATTAGTAGTTAGCCTAGATTTTAGGGTACCCTAGATCTACGCTTAGTAATAGTATCTATGCATTGGTGCAAGATTCGGAGTAAATATCTTAAAAATTAGCTAGATCTAGATCTGTTTGGGTTTTTAAGAATGATAATAGTTTGGCTTCGATCCGATCAATACCACCTGCTGTATTAGATTCAATATTTACTGGAATCACCGGATCGTGTAGGGATAACCGCAGCAAAAACCAACCATCTTCGCTGTCAGAGGTACAAGAAACTCGCACTCCTTCATAGTTGTTGGGGACAATTTTCCAATCTGGCTGACTTACTGCAAATGCTTGCATCTCGGCGATAACTCGATCGCCAACTGATTGAAAATCATCAGCATTAATTTTAATTCGTAGCTCTTTGCTTTCGACTGGCTCTTGTAAATTAGCAATTAGATCTGTCAATCTTTTACCTGCCAACCTAGATTTAGCAAGTTCGATTAGGAGTTTACTGACTAAGTATGCACCATCATCGAGAAAGTGATTTTCTTTCATTGCGGCATGTCCAGAAGTCTCGATCGCTACCCA
>JANXVE010000073.1 GCA_025351825.1 Chamaesiphon sp. 341R_metabat_111
GCCTGTAAATATCCTAACAGGGTGTTAATGCCTAGCAATTCTCTCATTAGTTAGTCCCAACTCCTCCGTCCCACACATTATCCCTAAATTTTCTCCCCGATCTCTGAACTGCTTGTCAATTCGTAAATTTAGAATTGCTGACGATTAATACTAATATTTTTCTAATAGTGCAAGATGTGAGTATTTTTTCTAGATGAGTATCGATTCTCCAAGGAGAGGCTATCGCCAACGAACCCCACAGCTACAGAAATTAATGCATCAAGTAGGCATTAGTAGCCTAAGAGAATTAGCTCGCTCGACTAAAACTTCTACCCATACTATCAACAAACTCCGATCTGGCAACCTCAACTCAATCCGCTGGGAATCGATCGTCAAAATCAGTGATACATTTCAAATCTCGATCGATGAATTCACCAGCATATTTGGAGATTGCGATCCTAGATCTCCAGATCGATCTGTCGAAATTTTACAACAAGAGTACCAACAGCTTCAACAGCAATTTCAACAGCAACGTGAAACCCTGCAAGCAGAATTTCAATTTCAGAGTTTACAAACATTAGAATCATTTCTGACTTATTTTCCCACGGCAAAACAGGCAGCGATCGACAATCCCGATTTTCCAGCTAGTAAGATATTTCCACTAGTTGGATCGATCGATCGACTAATTCACTCGTGGGGTGTAACAGTTATCGGCGCAGTGGGATCTCAAGTCAATTATGACCCACGCTGGTATCAATTAATTGAAGGAGCTGCCAACCCCGATGAGCTAGTTACGGTTCGATATGTCGGATATAGACAGGGTGAAAAGCTCATCTTCCGTGCCAAGGCTGGTGCTTAGTGCGATCGATTGTTATTGACTAGTCCTGGCCGTCAGATCTAAGTATCTGCTGTACAGCAAAATAAAATTGTTAGATATGATACTTACGTTACTTGCGTGGGCAATATATAGATAGCTACAAAATACATGTAACTTATTTTGTAGCTGCATATTCCGCAAACAAGCAAGCTTAAACCCAAACTTATGGCAAATATCATCGCAGATCGAGATATTACTGGTTCACTAACTAGTAACAGTCTCGCAGTATCCCCTAAACCGACGAATCCTGGTAGTCCAACAGCAACTGATAGCCCGATCGCGATCGATCCTCCAGCAGGTAATCCACCAATCGTAACGTTACCTGAAAATGCGGTACCGTCTGAACAGATTCCGATCGTTTTTAAAAATGATGAACCAATTCTAGTGCCATCTGAAAATGTGGCACCACCTGTATTAATGACCGCACTGCCACCTAACACAGGTGTCTCAACAGATCCTGCGGCTACTGGCGTGGTAAGCAATTTTACACTCAGCGACGTTGCAACAAGCAGTCAACCTGTACCAGATGGAGCTGTGTCTGGAACTGTACTGCCGATCGTTCCTATTCTAGTCGGAGTCGATCCCGCAATTTTTCAAAACGTGGCTGGTAGCACTCCTCCACCAGGATCGGGAGTATCCATACTTCCAGCCCCGCCTTTTACTCGCAACGACAATTTTCTGACAACATATTATTCTGCTACTGGGTTTAGCATTAGTGCTACTAGCCAACAAACAGGCAGCAAAGTTAATGAAATCGGCATATTTGCAGTAGATGATGCGACGGGGAAAATCAACGGGATCGCTCCAGGTGCCGCAGGCTATCTCAAAGCTGTCACTAACTCAGCTCGATCGATCTTCTCTACATTGGGCGGTGGTTTCTTTGAATCCTCTAGCAAGCGAGAAATTTTCTTAGAGCCAAATACTTATGGATTCTTTGAAGTTCAAGATGGATCGATCGCCGATCTCAATCAACAGCTTGATAATGGTCAAACACCAACAAATGTTTTATTTTCGACTCCTGGTACGAATGGCGTGATTCCGATTCAGCTCACGAACAACGACATTTCTGGTTACAACGTATCAGTTAATAAAGATGAATTGGTACTCAATGTTACCTACTTAAATGGTGTTATGCCAACTGTAGTAATCGGTGCTAAATCTCAAGGCTTGGCAGCAGGACGGACGATCGATCTTACTGATTTAACAGGTACACTTAAGGCTGATATCGTTACCAAAAGCTCCGCAGCTTACACCAATAATATCGGTTTTTACGCAGTGGAAGATGCGATCGGCACAATCAAAATTGCTGGTGGTGGAACAAGCAAACCAGGAGATTCCAATTATGCTGTTGAAGCAGTCAGAAATGCTCTGGCTAATTCAGGACTGCAAGCAGGCCAAACTGATAGTAAATTAGGTCAAGACATCACTGGTGGTAAGATTTACGCGCCTGTAGTTGTCTCCCAAGGTTCGTTAAGTGAGTTTATTAGCAATCCAACAAATAGTGGAAGTAATGGTATTAATGCCTATTTCAACTATGTGCTTGGCAATGCTGACAAGCAAGATCACTTCCGATTAATTGGTGACAATACCTTTGGTGTTGAAGACATGTACGGTGGTGGCGATCGAGATTTCAACGATCTCGTTGTCAATATGAACGTCAAACCAGTTTAGAATTAGCTGAAATTGTTAGGGTGGGCATTGACCACTCTACTAAACGTGGGTATTAATAAATTTAGGGTAGGGATAATGTCTTGTCTCGCTAAACCCTCGGGGAACCCGAGGAGCGCGAGCCGCTTCATGAATTACCCCTACCCTGAATCCATTAATACCAAATTATATTCACCTAGCTCGGTGTTGCTTGTAAATCTGGTCTTTCTTCAGGTAAGATTGCACCTTCGATCGGACAAACTTGAATACAGATGCCACAGTCAATACAGGTATTGAAATCAATCCAATACCAATCGGTACCTAGTATATTTTTACCTGGGCCATCATGAATACAGGCAACCGGACAAGCATTTACACAGTCAGCAATACCTTCACAAACATTGGTAACGATCGAGTGGGACACAATTTCTTCTCTACTAATATTAAACAGTAACTAATTAAATATACCTAACCCATAATTTTGGGTACTTTGAAAAAATCAGTTTCGCGATCGGGTGCCGCATCATAAATACCCTCAAGGTTTTGATACGCTGACTGACGATCGTGGCGAGTAATATTGCTCATATCGATCGCTCTAGTCGTTGGTTCGATCCCTTCTGTATCGAGTTCACTCAATTGTTCAAAGTAGTCAAGAATACTACTCATCTGTTTGGCATACTGCTCTTCTTCTGCGGGTGCCAGTTCTAATCGAGCGAGTAGGGCTACTTTGTGGACTTGTTCGCGATCTAGCATGGTTGGGACTGACGGGGGGATGGGGGGACTGGGGGACTGGGGGACTGAGTACAACTCAATTCCCTCAAAGCTAAACCACTATTCACTAAACCACTAAACCACTAAAAATAAATATCTATCTGAGATCTGCCAGTGGTTTTGAGCCAGTTTTGGGCTTCAATGTAGTTATTAGGAGCAATCTTGATTGCTTGAATCCAATATTCAGCGGCTTTGCCTAATGCTGCTTCGCTGGCTGTCATATCACCTTCGTCGGCGGCTTTTTCGCCTTGATAGTGATAAATAACAGCAATGTTGTTCAAAGCTTGACAGAGGCGAGAATTTAGCTCGACAGCTTGGAAATACAATCCCAATGCTACCTCGTGTGCGCCGTTACTGGCATGGATCAAGCCCATATTGTACAAAATATAGCTCCGATCGTAGTCATTTTCTTCCAAGCGGAGAGCTTCTTCATAGTTGTCTAAGGCTTCGGCATACTCACCATCCGCCTGTGCGGACATCCCATCGCGATAGTAGACGAAAGCTTCTTTGGCACGCTTGCTGGTAGGCATCATCTTCAGCAGCATGTCTGCCATGACAGTGAAGCTTTTGTCGATGAAGTTATCGTTTTTCTGGGTTCTTGGCATAGCAGTTAATTTAGGCGGTGGTTTGGGTATTTTTACTTATAGCTATTTATTTTATCGTTTTGGGAACCCAAACAAGAGGCTAAGGCTGTTTCCGCTGACTTTCGTAACAAATCCAAAATAGCTCACAATCAAGATCATTACTAAGAGAAACCCGACTTTTTGGAAAAGTCGGGTTTCTGTCCCTACCATTTACCCCGTCTTATCAAGGTTAAATGCTTGGTTTAATACTGTTTGCTCCTTAGCGCGAAGCACATGAGGTTCGATGTGATTGGCTGCCCAGCCAGTGAGTGTTTGCATTGCTTCAATGGTTAGTCCTCTCATTAGCATTTCGACACACCAAGTAGATTGAGTCTGTCTAACGATCGGTGCTTCACCCGTCGTTGTGATAATTTCACGGACTAATTCTTGCCACTCCTGGTGCAAGCCAGCCTCTGTTAGGGGATTTCCATCTGTGCCCAAAAACAAAGCTGCTCGATCGTCTTTCCGGCTTTTGAGCCATTGTGTCAGGGGATTTTTGAGGTATGAGCCGTAGCGTTTGCCCATAATCCACTGATTGATTGGTACTTGACGCGCCGATCCTTGGGTAATCTGAAATAACTGTCGATCGCTGGTGCTAAGATGATTCGATCGATTCAAGCAGACAATCTCACTCGCGCTCAATCCAGCTCCAAATAACACGTAGGCAATCGCATAAGTCTGTAAGCTGTGCTTTTTTGCTTGCTGTAGGATCTGATGCACAATTGGTTCGGGTAGATCGAGCGGAACTGATTGTGCATCAGCTCGATCGATTGCAGTCGGTGCAAAAGTACCTTGAGGTACCGCACCTGCTAAAAATAAAGCTACAACCCGATCGAGAAAATCCTCCCGATCCCGCCACAGTCCATGAAATTCGCTAGTTAATTCGATCGTGGCATAGCCAAATAGCAGCGTGTTTAATAAACTCACCAGTTGTTCAGTAGGTAATTGTAGATCGGACTTTGACTCACCCAAATTAGTCTTGAGATACTTAGCCACCCGCCGATTTGCTAGATCGAAGCTCCGCCCCAATCCCTGCCGATTCTCGATCGAATATTGCCCCGACTCACCCACTAGCGATCGAATTACCGCTGGAGTCTGCTCTAGTGCCTGGAGACAAGTATTGGCATATTCTCTGAGCATTTGCGCCAAGCCACTTGCTGGCGGTAGATCGGCAATCAAATTCTGTCCCAACTGGGAGAATACATCAGCGTCTTCAATTACTGCGAGTAATAAACCATGCTTATTCCCAAACTGGCGAAACAGCGTCACTTCATTTACCTGAGCTAATTCAGCAATCTGCTTGGTGGTAGTCTCATTTACCCCTTGACTGGCGAATAATTTGATCGCTGCGTGGATTAATTTTTGGCGAGTCAGATTGCGCGGAGATGGCATGACGGAAGATTTTTGGAGATGTGTTGCGATAGCCATCAAAAATAAAATGCAAGTACCACTTGCAGATCTGAAAAAAGATTGTTAAGATATAAATGCAAGCGTTACTTGCACACTTATCTTTACTATACCTAGATGCGGAATCCGTGTCCAAGAATTAGTAATTAGGTGTTAGAGATTAGGTCTTGGGTTCGATGACTACTAAAGCCTAAACCCCGAATTCTAGTCTGAAGCCTGCTTGGTGCGCTAAACCGTCGGGGAACCCGACGTTGGCGTTGGCAGAGCCTGCCGTAGGCACAGCCTCTCCGTCAGGAGTTACGCGCATCCGCTCAAGCCTAAAGTCCAAAGTCCAACATCTAGTCCAACATCTAATTACTATATGACTGCCAATTTTATCGAAAATAACGCCCAGAAGCAGGATACAACTCCACTGTGTTGGACAAATGTGTTCTTTTTTGGATCTTTCCATCTAGTCGCATTAGCGGCACCGTGGTACTTTAACTGGTCGGCACTAGGAACCGCAATTTTTCTCCACTGGCTGTTTGGATCGATCGGAATCTGTTTAGGATTTCACCGTTTACTCACACACCGCAGCTTCACTGTTCCTAAGCCATTAGAATATGTCTTCGCCACTCTCGGCGCATTAGCACTCCAAGGTGGGCCAATTTTCTGGGTAGCCGGACACAGACAGCATCATCTCTACACCGAAGATTGGGACAAAGATCCCTACTCAGCCAAACGCGGCTTTTGGTGGAGTCATATGCTGTGGATTTTCTATCCTAAAGCGAACTTTTTTAAACTAGAAGAGTACAAACGCGCCGCACCAGATCTAGCTAAGGATGCTTACTATCGCTGGTTAGACAAATACTTCCTGTTTCTCCAAATTCCAGTTGGACTGCTATTGTACGCGATCGGTGGTTGGTCATTTGTGATCTACGGTGTATTTGTCCGTGCGGTCATTCTCTGGCACAGCACCTGGTTGATCAACTCAGCCAGTCACATCACTGGCTATCGCACCCACGAATCTGATGACAATTCCCGCAACCTCTGGTGGGCAGCACTACTCACCTACGGTGAAGGCTGGCACAACAACCACCATGCCTATCCAAATGTGGCTAAAGGTGGTTGGCAGTGGTGGGAGATTGATATGACTTGGTGGTCAATTAAGTTACTGCAAAAACTTGGTTTAGCAAAACGGGTGATTCTACCTCCAACAACGTAGATATATTAGTTTGATTAAAATAAAGCCCCAACTACAAGAGTTGGGGCTTTATTTTTAGATATGTGATGCAGAAATTAACAGAGTGACCCCCAACGAGCACACCAATAGATAATAGATCAAAAATGTTAGATTTCATTCTTAACCCAACTTATCATTTACTGGTAATGTTGACAGTCGTTAGTTTTGCAGCAAAATGAAGCCGCTAGGATTTAACCGCAACTTCTGCTTTTGAAAACACAAAAAGTCACCGAGATAACCCCATCTGAAACTCCACTGGATTAGCAAATATAATCTCTAAAGCACGAGCGATTTCAGTCAATCTTGCCAAACTAGCCGAAGCATACTTATTGTCCTCATAACGCTGGATTTGTTGCTCCTGAACGCCGATCTTAGCGGCTAACTCCTTCTGCGTCATACCCATAGCAATTCTGGCTTTAATCAACCCGATCGCTAAATCCTCGATCGAGCCAATTTGAATTGGCGTTCGTTGCTGCTTGAGATTATCATAATCAATAATCTCCAATTTTAATCGATCGACCAAAACTTGAATCCCTTTCTTCTCAGCCTGTAATAACCGAGCGGAGAGATTGCGTTCATTAATATCTAGATCGATAGAGGCTTGTTCCAATTCTCTCAACTTAGTTTGAGTAACCTTATATTGATGCTCGTTTTGAATCATAACAATAACCTGACTATCTATAAATTTATAACTACAATCCCTTTAGACTAAGAAAAAATGTAGGGTGGGCAATGCCTACAAACCATATAAAACCGAAGTAATAAGAGTTTGAACTGTTTGGTTCAATCACATAATTTCTATACCAAATCTTTTGCGAAGCCTGCCATAGACAATCAAGATTAACCACCTGCAATATTTACATTACTAAATCGAAAATGGTCTGTGGGCATTGTCAAATCTCTCTTTTAAAAACAAATTTATTTATTTCTTCAATGATTACATCCTTGTATTTTTGCTTGACATATTCACCAAAAAACATTTGCTTTCGATTAGTTTTAATAAAGCATTTACGAAAAATCATAGCTGGACCATCTTCATACTCCTCAAATCCACCAAAATACCATTGTCCTATCTCTACAATATCTTCTATGGAGAAGATTTTATTGTCAGATAAAATAAATATTTTCCTGGTTATGAACAGATTCTCAGAATCGATCTTAATAATTAACTCGCCTAAAAAAGGAAAAATGCCCTCGTAAATAATGCCAGCCCCTATGAATAGGATCGGAGAAAGCAGCAATAAAAAAATATTTAAGTTGTATATGGTAGACAACCATTCAGAAATTATTAAATAACAGCAGAACAGAAGCATTCCAATGATACTGGAACCCACAAAAATCACATTAAATGCGTGAGAAAGGCTAGCCTCAAAATCATCTCTAGTAAGATGGAATTGGATTTTCTCGCTAGTAATGTCTGATTTCATTCTTTAAACACAAAACTATTGACGGTATTATAAGGTGCGTTATGCGATCACAGTTTTCGGTAAGTTGGGTTGAAGAATGAAACCCAATATTTATAGGGTGTTTGTGCGGATGTTGGGTTTCGCTATCGCTCTACCCAATCTACGAGTTCTCTACTGGCGCAGTAATACACCCTACGATTTAATTTAACGATGAGAGAAGATGTCTTCGTACTGCAATAGATCTAGCGCGATGATTGTTGGTAGAGCTTTAAAACAGTCCTGTGCTAGATCCCACCGATCTTCGCGTTGTAACTTGACCGTCAATTTCTCCCGCATACTGATTAGATACCGGACATCATTTGCAGCGTAGCGCAGTTGCTCCTCAGTCAGATTTTCCGCGTCACCCCAATCGGAACATTGAGCAGATTTGTCTAGTTCTACTCCTTCTAGTTGCTGCACCAACGTCTTCAAACCGTGACTAGATGAATAGGTGCGAATTAGCTTACTGGCAATTTTGGTACAAAAAATTGGCTGGGTTTCAATGTCCAACCGATGGCGGAGTTGGGCGACATCAAATCTGGCAAAGTGAAAAACTTTGGTGACTTGAGCAGCTTCCATCACGCGCTTTAAATTAGGTGCCGCAGTTTGTCCTTTGGCAATCTTGATGACTGTCAACAGTCCAGGCGAAAATAACTGAACGAGACAGAGCCTGTCCCGAACGTAGTTTAAGCCCATTGTCTCAGTATCGACGGCGATCGATTCAGCCGTCAGATACCGAGCAGTGGCAGCATCATCTAAGTCTCGATCGAATATGTAAAAATCTTCCATGTTGAGCAACGGTGATAATTAGTCAGCATCTTTTACATACCACGCTTTGCGGATAAAAATTTGGGTGAAGTAGGTTTCACCCCTAGCATTTTTGAACGATCCGATGCCTGTGAGATCGTAGCGTCCAACCATGTTCTTTTGGTGCCCAGGGCTGTCGATCCAGTCTTGCACCACAATTGCTTCAGGTCGATCGTAACCCATGTTGTAGCCAACGTTTTCGGAGGCACTGCGATAGACAATTTCTTTGGAAACCGACTGAACTCGATCGTTAAAACCTTCATGTCCAATTTTGCCGACTCTCGCCATTTTCTCACTATGGGCTTTAGCTTGAGCCGAAATAATCGGATCGATCGTCAGTGGTGGTAAATTCTGGGACTGGCGATACTGATTGACTCGATCGAAGATCGATTTTTCTGAGCTACTCATCACAATCGGCGGTGCGGATGGCGCAGTTTTGGGCATCGAATCCTGTTCCGTTTGCTGCGGCTCCTCGGCGGGTACACTAGTGTTAACCTCAGCTCTAGCGATCGCCGTGATGCTGAGGACAGTCATCAATGTACAAAAGGTGCCCAAAAAGTGATATTTCATCTGGATTTACTCAATGTTTTAAATAGATCCGCTGGTTTGGACACTCAATCAGGAACATTTACCACCGAATCAATCCAGAATGACATCATCGATCGGATTTCACTGCGATCGATCTCATAGGGATGGTGTAATCTGAGAAACAATTAGGTTTAACATCCTCAGTCGAGAATTCGTTAAAATAGTAATCACGATCGATCTAAACTATCGCCATGACATCTTACTCCGCTGCCTCTGCTCGCGCTGAAATGAGTGAACTGCGTCGGCTCAAAAGTTTGCTCCCACCGGAACTCCAAAGCTGGGTAACGGTAGAAACTACTGTCGAAGTCAACCCGCCCCTAGTTCGTAGTGAAGAATTGGGCAAAGATCAAGTTGAAATCCAGATCGATCTCGTCAAGTGGGAACGGCTGGCTCTCGATCAGCGAAATCTGTTATTTTGGCATGAAGTCGCACGAGTTCAGAATGATACGATCTCCCGCGATGGTTGGGAAATGGCAGCCCTAGCGATCGGGCTAGGTGGTGCTGTGGGAGAACTATGGGTACAGGATGGTTTGTTACTAATCCTCGCCCTGGGACTATGTGGTGTGTCGGGTTATCGCTTGTATTCACGCAATAATAGCGATCGATACCTCAAAGAAGCGATCGATGCTGACGAGAAAGCGATCGCCCTAGCAGCTCGATTTGGATATACTCTCCCCAACGCTTACAAGAGCCTGGGCAGTGCCCTAAAAACATTAACCGATGATACTCCCAAAAAGAGCAAGCGTCGGCACTATGAGTCCCGCTTGGACGCACTCAAACGCAGTGCTAGTAAAGCCAAAGATAAAGTCGATCGCGATCGCAGCTCTACTCGCAGTCGTCCATTAGCTGATGAGCGCGAAAATCGCCAAAGCTACAGATAAAAATCAAAATTTTCCAATAGATGCGGACGAGCAGAGGCAATAAATCTGATGACTCAATCTTCTACCCTGTTACCAATTATCTATCCAGATAGTGACGGGCAACCGATGTCAGACAATACCAAGCAATTTAACTGGATCGTCCGGATTAAGGAAAACCTGGAGATTCTATTTGCAAATAATGCCAACGTCTTTGTTGCAGGAGATCTGCTCTGGTATCCTGTCGAGGGCAGCAGCACGATCCGTCGCGCTCCCGATGCAATGGTAGCTTTTGGCAGACCCAAGGGAGATCGAGGTTCTTATAAGCAATGGGCGGAAGACGGGATCGCCCCCCAAGTTGTGTTTGAGATTCTCTCCCCAGGAAATCGCATTGGCGAACTGGTGACAAAATTCCAGTTTTACGATCGCTATGGGGTGGAAGAATACTATATTTACGATCCAGACCGGATCGAGCTATCGGGGTGGTCTAGACAAGAGGGCGAACTACTAGAAATTCCCGATATGCAGGGGTGGATCAGTCTCAGGTTAGGGATTAGGTTCGATCTGGGAGAACAGCTACAGATATTTTTCCCTGATGGCAAGCCATTTTTGAGTTTTGTCGAAATCAATCAACAGGCAGAACTCTTCGCTCAAAAAGCGGAGATGGAGCAGCAGCGGGCTAATTTAGAGCAACAACGTGCTGACACGGAACAACAGCGCGCTGACACCGAGCGACAACGGGCAGAAGAGGCTGAATTCAAGACGCGACTGATGGCTGCTAAACTAGCAGAACTGGGTGTCAATTCCGACCTACTCTAATCGAGACCGCCAAATATTTGACTCATTGTCGTAATCAGATCGGGCAAACTCACTGTCGCTCGACAGTGAGTTTAGTGACGCTCCTACACCAACCGCAAGCGGTATGTTGTAGGCATCTGAGTCCCGTTAAGGATATCAAGACCTTCCTTCAAGGTACTCCTTCTTTCCCTCTACGGCGTTTTATAGTGAGGTACACGTCCTGCCCCACTTGTCAC
>JANXVE010000090.1 GCA_025351825.1 Chamaesiphon sp. 341R_metabat_111
AAAATTCGGTATTGCGATCGAGTTTGCGCTTCTTCTAGTGTTAATCCTTGTTCTAACCATTTAGCCTGTTCTTGTTGAACTTGTTGGGCTAATGGATTTTGTTCTGGAGTTTCATCTAGTGCGGCAACTGCTTTAACGGCATTATCAAATAAGTCGATTAAGTTCGGAAAAGCATCGCGGAAGAAACCGGAAATTCGCAAGGTGACATCGACGCGGGGACGACCTAAAATCGATACGGGTAATATCTCAAAATCTACTACTCGGCGCGATACGCCATCCCAAACTGGCTGAACACCGATGAGGGCTAATGCCTGAGCGATATCGTCGCCGCCTGTTCGCATCGTGGATGTGCCCCAGATCGATAAGCCGAGGGTTTGGGGATATTCGCCATGCTCTTGCGTATATCGATCGATCAGCACTTCTGCGGCTTTGCGTCCCAGACACCAGGCGGTTTCGGTGGGTACGGCGCGGATATCGACGGAGTAGAAATTTCGTCCGGTGGGGAGGACTTCGGGTTTGCCCCGTGTGGGTGCGCCGGATGCGCCGCTGGGGATGTATTCGCCGTTTAAGCCGCGCAGGAGGTTGGTCATTTCCTGGGGGGTTTGCTGGAGGGCGGGGAGGAGTTTAGTGGCAATCCATGTTAATTCGGCTTGGGTGTGGGAGCCGATCTCACCATTAACCTGTAGGGGTGCCCATTGTGGGTATCCTTCACCAATTGCGCTTGTCTCTATTAATCTTTGAACTAGCTTGGCAGCATATTCTTCGAGAATTTCTACTGCGTCACCGACGATCCGGATTGGTTTGGTTGATTGCTCCGTTTGGGTGTGTAACCCACCCCCACCTTCGGGTACCCCTCCTCGGAGGGGATTTTGATGCCAGATTTCTGTTAATTCTTCGCCCAAATCAGCTGTCAATGGATCGAAATCCCAGTTCCAATCTAGGGCGATTGCGCGGGTTAATCCGAGTCGATTGGCGTTGGGATTACGGGCGATCGCAACTACAAGATCTCGCAATTGTGTATCCTGGGGACACTGCCCAAATATGTGCAAACCATCGCGAATCTGGGCTTCTTTTAGTTCGCACAAATAACCATCGGCGGTATTTAAGAATTGGGTGAGGATCGCGTCGGAGTCGGAACCCACCCCCCCCTTCGGGTACCCCTCCTGGGAGGGGATTTTGCTAGAGGGAATTTCGATGTTGAGGGTTTGGTGGAGATTTTCTTGGTGGATCAGGGCGATTAATCGATCGCGAATTGCTGGCATCCTTGATGGATCGAGGGTTTGGGCTTCGTAGTATTCGTCGATTAAGCCTTCTAATTGATTCAAACTGCCGTAGAGTTCGGCACGTGTCATGGGTGGCGTGAGATGATCGAGGATGACTGCTTGAGTGCGGCGTTTTGCTTGGGAACCTTCGCCAGGATCGTTGACGATGAAGGGATATAAATGCGGCATTGCGCCGAATACGGCTTCGGGATAGCAGTTTTCCGAGAGGGCGACGCTTTTGCCTGGGAGCCATTCGAGATTGCCATGTTTGCCGACATGAACGATCGCATTTGCACCAAAATTCGATCGTACCCAGTGATAAAAAGCGACGTATCGATGGGGTGGGACTAAATCGGGTGCATGGTAGTTGAGGTTTGGATCTTTGTCGTAGCCGCGTGCGGGTTGGATGCCGACAAAGACGTTGCCGAATTGGATGCCTGGGATGGGGTAGTTGGTGGGTTGCGGAGCGTGTAACCCACCCCCCCCTACGGGTACCCCTCCAAGGAGGGGAGTAAGAGCCGGAGCCAAATTCTGTAGGGGTGCCGCTTGTGGGTACCCTAACAGAATTTGTGCGGAGCTAGGATTCAAAGCCCCCCTTTCTAAGGGGGGTTGGGGGGGTAAGCCATCACGTTCACCCCACCGCTCAACAATCCCCTCCCGCACCGCAATCGGTAAAGTCTCAAAGTGCGCCCAATACTCCTCACCATCCAACGACTGCCGCGCCTTCCGCCAGCCATCCCCTTCAGGATCGTTCGTCACTCCCGCCGTCAATAACTTAATCAACTCCCCACTATCCGCCGGAATATCGCCAACTTGATAACCCGCCGCCTTGAGCGCGTGGAGGATTTCTACACAACTTTGGGGAGTATCCAAACCCACCCCATTCGCCAACCGCCCATCGCGGGTTGGGTAATTCGCCAAAATTAGAGCCACCTTTCGATCGCACACATCTATCCGCCGTAGCTTACTCCAATTTAGAGCCAATTCTGCCACAAATTCCACTCGATCGAGCACGGGTTCATATACCAACACATCCGTCTGAAGTGCCGAGTTCTGAGTTTGCACCGCCTTAAACGAAATCGCCCGCGTAATAATCCGCCCATCTACCTCTGGCAACGCCACATTCATCGCCATATCACGAGGTGTTAAACCCTGCCAACCAGACTCCCAAAATTCCTTTCCCGCACCGCTCAAAATCACCTGAAAAACGGGTAAATTCAGCGTCGCCCACAAACCCACCTGGGGCGTATCTGTATCCAAACTCGCTAGGGAAAAACTGGTGGTATTGAGTAAAACATCTACTCCCTGCTGACAGTAACTAGTCAATACCCGCTGCACCACCGGATCTTTGAGCGAAGACACAAAAATCGCCACGGGGGTTAGATTTCGATCGACTAAAGCTTGACACAACGCCGCGATCGCAGCTAGATTTCCCGACAGATAGTGCGCCCGATAGAAAATTATCGCCGCTCCACCCTGCAACGGCATTCCCTCCGGCAACCACCGCACCTCATCATAAATGCCCACACGCGGCACCGCTACCGGATCGCGATATGTACACTCAAAATCCAACCACCGACTCGCGATAAAATTCAATAGCTGACGATAATTATCCACCCCACCCTCGATCAGGTATTGCCAGACTCGATCGACATCCGCCAAACTCGCAGTAGAATGGCTCATCAACGTCGGATCGGGTCGATCGTCACCTGGCAAAACGATTAACACTGCTCCCGTCTGTCTAGCCGTCTCCTGAACGACTTCCAGCCCATAACTCCAGTACGATTGACCCCCAATCAACCGGACAATTATCACCTTCGCCGCCGTCAATACATCCTCGGCATAAGTATCGATCGTCAATTGCTGCTGTAACTGCAACAAATTCACCACCCGCACCTGGGGGAATTCCGCTGATAGCTGCGTTGTAGCCACTCCCAATGTCTGAATATCGGTATCGGCGGCGGTAATAAATGCGATCGGTGCTGGCTGTTGTTCGACAAAGATCACACCTTCAGCCGCAGGATTCCAACCACCTGGTATTGTTGCGAGACGATGCATCGAGTTTCACCCTGACAGACAGCATCTCATTGTAACGAACTTGGACTTGGCAATATAGAATTGGATCTGTGATGTCCAGCTAATTTTAAAGTCAGTAAACAACTTTGTTGCCACAGCAGTCAGTCGAAGAATTATTAAGCCTTGCCCATGTCCAAGCTATTGCAGGGCAAGCTGGAGTAAGTATGTCTTACTTCGATCTGGATTACGGCTTTGATGGTACAGTTAGGTCGATTCGTGCCAGAGGCTCTAGGCTTGTAACTCAAGGATTGGCGGTAGATTTTCAACTCAAAGCATCTATAAATTGTCTAATTGAGTCTGAATATATTATTTATGACTTAGATGTAAAAAACTACAACGATCTCATCGAGCGGAGATTGAGTAGCAATGGCATTCCTTGTATTCTACTGTTAAAAACGCTTCCAGCTAGTCGAGATAAGTAGTTGATAGCTTCTGAAGATTCATTAGTTTTGGGTGGAGGTTGTTACTGGGTATATCTCGATGGCAATTTAAGCACTAACTCAAAAACTGTTAGAATTCGGGTATCCAGACAGCAACTATTTCTACCTGAGTCTTTGCAGTGGATGCTGAATAATGTTGATAGTGGAATATGGCCATGATCGAACACAATCCAATTATAGATTTGAATCTATCTAAGCAAGATGTTGAGAGTTATATCCTCAGTCATGGTTGGCAGCAAATAGATCATCCCAATAAGAAGCTCCAAGTTTTTGCTGGATTGGTAGGTAACGATGGTCGAGCAATTCGGTTGGTGCTACCTGTAGGCAATGACCTAAAAGACACGCCTTTAAGAATTTATCAAGCGGTACAGACAATCGCAGATGTGGAGGATCGGTCTCTAGATGCGGTGGTTGCAGATATTGAGAAGGTTAAAGCATCACGATAAAACAGTTCCAGTAAGTACCTATGATTCTTTCTTTCAGCTTCTATTCGTTCAAACTACGATTCAACAACATCAACTTAAATTAGCAGTTTATGAGCCAGAAGCTAAGGAGATTGTCAAATGGCAGAACTAACTGAATATCAAACTAAAATTCAAGATTTACTTACTGAATTGGCTGCTTATGGTTCTAGCGATCGAGAAGTAGAATCACAGTTGGTTTTTGATGTAGAGCGAAATCATTATCAACTAATGCACGTCGGTTGGCGCAATAATCACCGCATCTATGGTTGCGTCGTGCATCTAGATATCAAAGATGGCAAAATCTGGATTCAACACAATGGCACTGAATTTGATATTGCTATCAGACTAGCAGACATGGGTATTGATAAGCAAAATATCGTGAATGGTTTCCATTCGAGCTATATGCGACAGTTTACAGAATTTGCTGTTGGATAAAAGTACACTTTAACAAATAAATAATTTAGCCTATCTTACTCACAACACCAAAATTTTTGTCGGCAGCATTTTCGTAAAATATTTTCACATTTTTACAATGCTGCAATAGGAATGGATATATTTCTTCAGCCCATTTACAGGGAAAAGGTCGCGGAGCTGTTTGTAATATTCGATCGAATCTATCTCGAATATCAGATTCATCAATTGTTGACAATGCTTTTGCTATTTGCCGAACTTCATCAATTTCTTGGTACCGAACTGTAAAATATTGTGATTCATCTGGATCGACTGGCTTCCCAGAGAAAATATTTACATTATGACAATTATCGATTATGGTAACAAAGACAGATGGATTCATCATTCTTCCAGCTTGAAAAAGACTACTAACATAAGCCCATCCTCTATCAAAGTCTAAATAACAACAATCTTTCTCATCTGTCACTATTGAGTATAGATCTAGCTTGAGATATTCGTAGAGATCTGGATTAAGTTCTTTCAAAAATTCTATTTGTTCGATATCATTTTCTGCCCATCGATTGCATACTGCTTTTATGTCAGGTATAATTTCCCCTAGTATGCTAATTTGAGATGATGTGAGTTCAGAGATATCCAACACAAGTGGCGTATCACTATTTGCAGGTGAAAGATCGAAGATTACTCTCCAAAAAACTTCTGGATTTTCTTTTGTCCTTTCTAATCCATTAGCCGAGATATGTTGGAGCCCGCCTGTCACCGACATAATTCTGACAATTCCTTTTCTCCTCGATCAAATCTCTCAAGTTTATCCCAGTTATCTCGACCGAGAGCGTTCAGACACGATCAATTTTTTACTCGATCGAATCTCACGCAGCATATTTGCAAACTGGAACTTCAGTAAATCATTGGCGGTAGCGGAGCGTTTGCCTTGCAATAACCTACCGGAGGTAATCGGGTGTTTGCCCATTCATGACAATTTGTTGTAAATGCTCTACTGTTGACGGCGAAAAAAGCTGTTCCCCCGTTTCTTCATCTACACGCGCAGGTACATTCTCAATTACGAAAAATTTACCGTTCAGTTCGAGTGTGTAAGTTACGTGCTTTTCAACTTGCATGTCTCGATTACTCATCTAACCTTACTTGACATCGATCGCAGCAGCCGCGCACAGTAATTTCATAAGCTTGCGCGTGCAAACCGACTCGTAATCGATCGAACTCCACTACGGGCAGTGCATCCCAACCAATATCCTCGATCGAGCCGCATTCTTGACAATGGAAATGGTGATGGGGTTCGACTATAGCATCATATCTAGACACACCCGCTTCAAGCAGTACTTCGCGGATCAATCCCGCCGTGCGAAGTGCTTGCAGGGAGCTATAAATCGTCGCTTGGGAAGAGACGGGGCATGATTGATTCAAATCCAGCAGGAGTTGCTCAACCGTAGGATGGTCGGTACGTGCAAGCAAATTGGCATACACGGCAAATCTTTGGGGTGTCACCCGCAAGCCTTTGGCTTTGAGTGTAGTGACGATCTCGGCTGTTGATGGCTGGGACATTGCGAAAAGACTAGAGACTAGAAGCTAGTGGCTAGTATAAAGAGACACTTGAACCTGTGGTCTACAATTATAATGCCCAATTTCCTAGAACAACAAGCAAACTTTAGATATTCTTAATCTTGACTTTTTCCTAAATTAGAATTATTCTGAGATGTGTAAGTTTAGATTTCTAAGCAACCAGTTGCCGTAAACGACTGTACGCTAATAATTAATTAAATTAGGAGTAAATCATGGCTGTAGTCAACCAAAAAGTGCCCAACGTTGTATTCAAGACTCGCGTGCGCGACGAATCAGTTGAAGGGCCAAACCCCTTCAAATGGCAGGATACGACTACACAAGACATCTTCGCTGGTAAAAGAGTAGTTGTCTTCTCTCTCCCTGGTGCCTTTACGCCTACCTGCTCTACCACTCACCTACCTGGCTACGATGCTGCATACGAGCAAATCAAATCGTTGGGTGTTGACGAAGTATACTGTGTATCCGTCAATGATGCTTTTGTGATGTTCCAATGGGGCAAAAATATGGAAGTGAAAAACGTTAAGCTATTACCCGACGGTAACGGTGAGTTTAGCCGCAAGATCGGAATGTTGGTCGAAAAATCCAACTTAGGATTTGGAATGCGGTCTTGGCGTTACTCGATGGTCGTCAATGACGGCAAAGTCGAGCAAGCGTTCATCGAAGCTGGTTACAGTGACAATTGTGAAACCGATCCGTTTGAAGTTTCTGATGTCAATACGATGTTGACTTATTTGAAAAGTTCTAAAGGTTAGTTAATGTAGAGGTTTGGGAGCAGATGTGCTCCCGCCTTTGTCTCACGATTATGAAAGCGCACCAAGCAGAGCGGAGCGAAACCCAAATATTGGAGCTGCTTGTGCTGCGGAGATCTATCCACCCCGCCCTTTGGGCAAGAAGGACATACAAGACATGAGCTATGATTTTGACCTATTCGTAATTGGTGGCGGTTCTGGCGGAATTGCGACAGCGCGTCGCGCAGCCGAATATGGTGCTAAAGTTGGTGTTGCTGAATACGACAGATTGGGCGGTACCTGCGTCAATCGAGGCTGTATTCCCAAGAAATTGATGGTATATGCGTCTCATTTCCCCGAATTGTTTACTGATGCCGAGGGTTATGGTTGGAGTGCTGTCAAGAGTCAGCTCGATTGGCCGAAGATGATGACGGCGGTGAATGGTGAAGTCATTCGCTTGAATGGCATTTACCAGCGGATGTTAGACAATTCCAAGGTAGAATTTTTGCACGATCGAGCGAAGTTTATCGACCATCATACAATCCAGGTCGGCGATCGAACTGTCACTGCGGATAAGATTTTGATTGCTGTCGGGGGAGTACCAGTGCGTCCAGATATTCCTGGCATCGAACATGCGATTACCTCGGATGATGTATTCGATTTGCCCGTTCAACCCCAGAAAATGGTGATTTTGGGTGCGGGTTATATTGGCTGTGAGTTCGCGTGCATTATGAATGGGTTGGGCACGGAAGTTACCCAAATTATTCGCCCAGAAACGATTTTACGTGGGTTTGACAACGACTTACGCACGGCGATTCAGACGGGGATGATCGAGCACGGTGTGAAGATTATTAATAATGCCTGTGATTTATCGATCGCCAAAACCGATAATGGTGTCAGCGTTACGGTAACTACCAAAGACGGCACATCGACAATCTTCGCGGATGCTGTCAGTCTCGCAGCTCTGGGACGTAAGCCTAATACGGCAGATCTGGGACTAGAAAATGTCGATGTCAAAACCCATCATGGGGCGATTTTAGTCGATATCAATAGTCGGACAAATGTGGAGAATATCTACTCTGTTGGTGACTGTACCGATAATATTCAACTTACTCCCGTCGCGATTAATGAAGGGCGTGCATTTGCCGATACGCTGTTTGGTAATAAGCCACGGGTGATGAATTACGCGGACATTCCAACGGCGATCTTCACAACCCCTGAAGCGGCTACTGTGGGGCTAACTGAAGAGGAAGCGCGGGAACTCCACGGCGATAGTATCAAAATCTATCGCAGCAGCTTCCGTCCGATGTATTATGTCCTCCCAGCCAAGCAGGAAAAAACCCTGATGAAGCTAGTTGTGGATACCAAAACCGATCGAGTCCTCGGTGCTCACATGGTCGGCGATCATGCGGCAGAAATCATTCAAGGTGTAGCAATTGCCGTGAAAATGGGCGCAACGAAAGCAGATTTTGATGCCACTGTGGGGATTCATCCCAGTTCGGCTGAAGAATTTGTGACGATGCGGTAGGAGTTTTAAGCATATTTGGGGTAGGGGTAATTCATGAATTACCCCTACCCAATTCACACTAGTCCAAAACCACAAACGATCGATAGTGCTGCTTGAATTTGTTGCCAATAGTTATCTTCTAGAATACCGACTAATCCTAAAACTCTTTGCCCATCGATCGATCTAATTTGAGCAACGTCTAAGAATCGATCCCGATCTAAACCATTCCTGCCAGTAGCTATAACATTGACAACGTATGGTGCTTGTTTAATCCCTGGGCGGAACGGAATTGCTACTGTCAGTTGACCATACTGATTCATCGGATCATTTTGGAGAATCAAGCAAGAGCGAGTTTTTTGAATCTCAGCACCAACAGTTGGATCGAGTTTTACCCATCTAATTTCACCACGTCGATAAGTTAAATTACCATTAGGCATCGATCCCATCTCCGGCTAATCGATCCCATTCAGCAATCTCGGCTAGATATTCTGGGTCTTGACTATCTTCCTGAAGAGCCACAACAATCTCATTTGCGAGAATTTTTCGCCGCTCCTGAGTAATCAAAGAATTCAAATAATCACTACGATTACCATTAGCTTGTCGATCGATAAAAGATAGTAGATCTCGATCGAGTGTAATCGCGATTTTCTGTTTCATAGCCTTAATTAGTGAGTATGATATTATCATCATACCATAGATCTAACCCGTTAACATATTTGTTTATTACTTCACTGGCGATCGATATGATATTCTCAAATTATCGATTCTCCAAAGGAGAGGCTATGCCAACGAGAGAATATCAACATGCAGCTTAAACCTTGGCAGTGGGCTATTCTAGTATCACCGATCGCGAGTATCACGATCTTCTTACTGATTGCTGCTGGGGTCAAAATCCATGAGTGGCAACTGAACTGGATTTGGGGTGTATTCACCCTGGCATTTGTGGGTTGGCGGTGGCTTTTGGTACGCTGGACACAAAAATCTTCGATCGCTAAAAGTGCGGATGTGATTGCGGCGGCTAGTCGGGAACTGGAATCGATTACGGCAAATGTTACGCCCTTAGCGGGAGATGCCGCCGAGCAAGTGACAGCAGTATTGCAAAAAGTGATCGATGAGTCCCAGATCGATCGACCAATTTGGGAAGATTGGGTGACATTTTGGGCGCGGTGTCAGGAATTGATTGTCGCCATTGCCAAGATTTATCATCCCGAAGTCAAATATCCACTGCTGAATATCTATGTCACCCAAGCCTATGGATTGATTCGGGGGACTACTGATGATATGGATCAGTGGATGCAGAAATTGGCCCCAGCACTCGATCGAGTCAGCATTGCTCAGACTTATGAAGCTTACGAGACTTATAAAAAGCTCCAACCATCGGCGCAAAAACTGCTGAAGGTATGGAATTGGGCGCAATGGATCGTTAATCCCACCAAGGCAATTGCCAAGCTTGCCACCAAGGAGTCTGCTGGCGTTGCCGATCGACAGTTGTTGGTCAATTTGGGTCAACTGACCCGCGAAGCCGCCTTGACGAACCTCTGTCGGCAGGCTGTGGCTTTATATGGTGGCGACATTCAATCTTTACCGACGACTGTTGAGAAAATTCCAGCCGTCGCGAATACTCAAACTCTCCGCGATATTCTTACTGCGGCGGAACCACCAGCCCAAGTCGAGCAAAAGCCGATCGATATCTTGCTAGTCGGGCGGACTGGTGCGGGTAAGAGCAGTTTGATTAATACGTTATTTCAGGCAGAATTAGCCGTTGTGGATGTGTTGCCGAGTACTGACAAGATCCAAAATTATCAGTGGCAAATTCCCAGTGGTGAAAGTCTGACGCTGTGGGATAGTCCTGGTTATGAGCAGGCTAGTCGAGCGGATTTGCGGGAACAGGTTCTCACCTACGCAGCGACGGCGGATTTGCTGTTATTAGTCACGCCCGTAATGGATCCGGCATTGCAGATGGATCTGGATTTTTTGCAGGAATTGAAGATTACACATCCAGAGTTGCCTATCGTCACGATCGTAACTCAAGTCGATCGAGTCCGTCCATTGCGAGAGTGGACACCGCCCTATGATTGGCAATATGGCACGCGCCCGAAGGAAGTCGCCATTCGCGAAGCTACGGCGTATCGGAATGAATTTCTGGCTGAATATTGCGATCTAGTTTTACCGCTGGTGAATGCCGATCCTAGTATCGACAGGCTGGCTTGGGGGATGGATACATTATCCCTGGCTCTGCTGGAATCGATCGAGCCGAGCAAGCAGATTCGTCTGGCTCGATTTTTACGCAATCTGGATGCGCGAATTGTCGCGGCGGCGAAGATTATCGATCGATACAGTCTCCAAATGACGACTACTCAGGGACTTACTCAACTGCTCAAAAGTCCGGTACTGGAGTTCATATCCACTATCACCACGGGGACACCTGCTCTAGCCCAATTACTCGCCGCGCAGATTCCAGTCGAGCAGCTACCTGTAGTGATCGGCAAATTGCAGATGGCGTATGAACTGCATTCTTTATTAAATAACAGTCACTCTAAACTAATCGATTTCGATCTATTATCATTGTGGTCATTATTAATGAATAACTCGGCTGCACCGAATAAAAATGCTTATGCTTTTGGTCATGCTTTGGTAGAGTATTGGACGCAATCATTGACAGTGCAGCAACTTCAAATCCAGTTCGATCGATACTTGCAAGAGTAGGAAATTATGAAGCAATTAATTGTCTGTAGTGATGGTACCTGGCAAAAGATCGCTAGTCCCTATCCTACCAACGTAGTCAAGATTACTCAGGCGATTGCTGACAATCCAAATAATCTAGTCTTCTATGGTGAAGGCATCGGTACGGGTAATTTAGTCGATCGAATTACGGGTGGTTTATTTGGCTATGGCATTGATAAAAATATTCAAGATGCTTATCGATTTCTATGCTTGAATTATGCTCCAGGCGATCGAATTTATCTATTTGGATTTAGTCGGGGAGCTTACACAGTTCGCAGTTTGGTGGGTTTGATTCGTTCTGTGGGAATGTTGCCAAGACAGGGGATGCGGAAGATTCCCCAAGCTTACAAGATCTATCAGGATGCGAAGGGTAAATATGTTGGCAAAGGTGAATTGACTCGCGAAAGTACCAAGGTGCGAGAATTACCTGCGATGGTAGAGTTTCGCCACCAAATGACGAGGGAATATGGCACTGATTATCAGGAGGAAATCGAGATTGCTGTCCTCGGCTGTTGGGATACTGTTGGTGCTTTGGGTATTCCTCGGATTGCCTGGATGCCTAGTTTTATCGATCGATTATTCAATCAAAAATATCAATTTCACAATACCAAATTAAGCAGTACCGTTAAATTTGCATTTCATGCAGTTTCGATCGACGAACATCGCAAAGCCTTTCTCCCCACTCAGATGAAACCTGCCCACGCGGGGCAACTAACAGAAACTTGGTTTTCTGGCAGACATGGTGGGGTTGGTGGTGGGACACGGGAAAATAGTCCGCTATCTAATATTGCACTGCTGTGGATGATGGCAGAAGTAGAACGGCTGAATTTGGGTTTGAAATTCGATCGATACAAAGTTGAAGATGGAGTCGATATCGATCCCAGTATTCAAACTAGTGATGATTTAAAATCACCCTTATTCAAGGGGATTCGATCGATGCCATCGGCTGCTATTTTACATGAAAGTGTCTATCAACGTTGGCATCTCTGTCATTGGTATCGCCCAAACAATCTAGTCGAACATCATGAAAAAGTACTTAGAGATTATTCAATCGATCTCACCAGAGAAACAGCCTAAATTCTGATATTAAATTTAATTATTACGTGGGTTGGGTTGAAGAATAAAACTCAACATCTCTAGGATATTTGGATATTGTTGGGTTACGCTTTACTCAACCCAACCTACGATTGTTAATCCAAATCCTCGGATAACTCTTCTAGAGCCTGAATAATTGTATGTCGAGAAATTTGACGATACTTTGAGTCTAATTTTGGCTCAAATTTCTTCTTACCCGTGCCACTTTTCTGCTTCAAACTATTCTCAAGTTTCGGTTGAGATTGGATTTGCTGTTCCCAGGCGATCGCATCTGCCAGAAATTCGAGATAATGGGGATATCGTTCCCATTCTCCCCGCACGACACAATTAGGTTCATCGCGATGGGTGCAGTCGCTAAATTGACAGTGTGCTGTTGCTAATAATTGCCGAATTTCAGGAAAATATCTGGATAATTCTGTCGCTGTACAGGTCAAATCCGGTTGATTGAAACCTGGAGTATCGGCAATCAAACCACCCGTTGGCATCGTAAATAATTGGACGTGGCGAGTCGTATGTCTGCCGCGACTGAGTTTACCTGAAACAGTCGCCACCCGAATATTTGAATCGGGAATTAAGGCATTAGTCAGGCTTGATTTACCCACCCCAGAATGTCCGGCAAAAATAGTAATTTGGCGATCGAGTTCTACCTGCAATTCCTGCACTCCCAGCCCATTTTCAACGCTAATCACGATCGGTTGATAACCCCATTCAGCCAATCTGTCACACCAATCTTGCTTCTCTTCCAGGCTGACTAAATCGCTCTTATTCAGGCACAAACTGACCTGTAAGCCCGTTGATTCTGCCTTGACGAGGAATTTGCTCAATAGGAACGGATCGAGGGCTGGCTCGGCGAGGGCGAAGACGAGTAGGATTCGATCGGCATTAGCAACAGGTGGTCGATCGAGTAAACTATGTCTGGGGAATACATCAATCACAACCCCTTTCAAGCCTTGCCAATCAATTTCAGCGATCGTCACTCGATCTCCGACAATTGCACTCACACCTATTTTCTGAAGTCGGGCGCGGCGGGTACAGAGGATTAATTTGCCCCCAACAGTCGGAATATCTAGATCGATCTGCACCTGGCAAAAATTGGCTTGAACGGCAATCACCGTACCCACTAATGGATTAGAGCTAGGATCTGTGGGAGTTAGATTTTGTTGCACGCAGTCGATCGATCTCAGGAGTTATATTTACTATGATAATTGGTATGCAGCAACTTCCAAGCTGGCAGAGCCATAATGGTCTAAGTATCTTCGCTTGACTTCTTCCCATGTAAATCCAGCAGTAGGCTTTTGTCGATGTTGTTCCAATCTTCGTTGGCGTAGCCTACCGGAGGTAATCTAGTTCTCTCTGTTGTGAATTGTCTAAACTGATTTCATCTTGTCTATCCAAAATGCTATCCCATAGATCTGCTGCAAGTTGAATGCGCTCGGCAGTACTTAATTGGGAAATTTCAACTTTGAGAAGAGGATGATTGCTCATACTAACCTAGCTCGATAAATTATACTTATATCAATATCATAGCATTTTAGCAAATTGCGTATTATCTGAATATTGTTAATTTTTAGATTTGAAGTGCTAGATTTATTAGTCGATCGAGGCATTTTCATCGATGTTCGATCGAATCTACAGAAGTAAGTTTAAGATCTACCTTGACAGCCTTGATAATTCGTTAAAATGAGATTTGTAGTCTAGCATTTTCCTGCACATGACTTAAAATCACATACTCCTAAATATCATGTTTAAACGTCGCTCCTTTCTTGCTTATTTTGGTATTGGCTGGCTGACTAGCTGCTGCCAGACAGTCTTAGCCGCCTGCAATCCGACTAAATCAATCGCTCAAACAAAATCGACTATCGATCCTCCCGCCACAAATAATAAAATACCTGGAAATTTTACACGAGTAGGATCTGTCGCCGATTTAGACAAGAATGGCTACTTGCAAACCAAGACAGTTGCAGTTTTAAGAGATCCGAATAATTCTGAAAAATTAATTGCTGTCAACCCCAAATGTACCCATCAGGGTTGTGATGTCAAATGGGCTACTGGGCAGAAACAATATCAATGTCCCTGTCATGGCTCTAATTTTGGAGCTGATGGTGAGGTGTTAAATGGCCCTGCAACCAAGCCGTTAGCAGCTTATTCTGCTAAAATTGTGAATAGCCAAGTCTTCGTTGAGATTGTCACTAAACCACCTGTAGATTCTCGCAAAAAGGTTATCCCCTTTGGTCGTGGGAAAAACTAACTGTACCACAGCTATCCACACTGCCAGCGGTTGAAATCGTGGGCATTCTAGAACTAACTCCCAATTCCCACCACCCCTCATGAGTGACAATGCGATTCGTCCGGCTGTAATTACTGGAGTTATTCCCGATTCGATCGCGGCAGAAGTTGGATTCAGTTCTGGCGATAAGTTAGTGAAAATCAATGGTCAAAAGCCTCGCGATCTGATTGATTATCAGTTTTTGTGTAGTGATGAAGTGCTGGATCTAGAAGTATTAGATGCCAAGGGAAAAGTGCATCAGGTCGAGATTGAGAAGGATTACGATGAAGATTTGGGACTGGAATTTGAGTCGGCTTTGTTTGATGGGCTGATTCAGTGCAATAATAAGTGTCCATTCTGTTTTATCGATCAACAACCTCCTGGTAAACGGGAATCTTTGTATTTCAAAGATGATGATTATCGGTTGAGTTTTCTGTATGGTAGTTATCTGACGCTGACTAATCTCACAACCAGAGAATGGGACCGAATCGCCCAGATGCGGCTGTCACCATTGTATGTCTCCGTTCATGCTACCGAACCGGAGATTCGATCGCAATTGCTCAAGAATCAACGAGCGGGGGAAATCATGAACCAACTAGCTTGGTTTCAATCCCATCGGCTGGAAATCCATGCTCAGGTGGTACTATGTCCAGGGATTAATGATGGGGTGCATCTCGATCGAACTATCCGCGATTTAGCGAGTTTTCATCATGGCGATACTCCCGCAGTCGCTTCCGCCGCAGTTGTCCCTGTGGGTTTGACCCGATTTCGTCCCAATTTAACTGAACTTGCTCCTGTCACTCCAGAAATTGCCAGGAAAATCATTGCTCAAGTCGAAGCCTTGCAACAGGAATTCAAACAGCAATTCGGTTCTACATTCGTTTGGCTGGCTGATGAGTGGTACTTGATTGCAGGGGTAGAACTTCCCCCCAGTGAATATTACGAAGACTATCCCCAACTGGGCAATGGAGTCGGTTCGATTCGCCGCTTTCTCGATGAATTTGCGGAAGAAATCGCCGATTGGGAAGTTACTGAAATCAGTCCGCCTCACACCTGTACCTGGGTGGTGGGCAATGCCGTCGAAAATGCCTTCCAACCCATCGTCAACCAGCTAAATAACGTACCAGGGCTAACTGTCAATTTAGTTGCCATTGCCAGCCAGTATTGGGGGCAACAGATGACAGTCACAGGGCTATTGACGGGGCAAGACTTGCTCCACGAGTTGCCAGGTCGGGATTTGGGCGATCGAGTCCTCATCCCCAGTGTGATGCTCAAACACGATGAAGCCAAGTTTCTGGATGACGTAACAGTCAGTGAAGTAGCCCAAAAACTCCAAATCCCCCTAATTCCAGTTAATGGTATTAACGATTTTCTCGAAAAATTAGGAGAAAATAGGGCGAGTGCGATCGATTAAAATTCGGATCGGTAATAATGTAATGTGGCAATATTTAATAGCCATCAGCTCGATCGACTAAACCATCACAATCGCCAAATTCTGACACTTTCGATCGAGATCGGAGCTGAAGTTTCACCTTCCCCTTTTTTAACTAGTAATCGATATATGCTAACTCTAATCAAACTAGTCCATACACTCAATCGACGCATCGATCTCGTCAGCAATCATCGCCATTTCTTCGGAGCATTGCTCCGAAGAAATCACCAGGCAAAGCTCCGGTTTCAAGCCATTTGTGCCGTGATTGCGTTGAGTTTTGCTGGACTAGGGCGGATCGAAGTTGCCCAGTCAAAGTCTCTAGATTTTGCAGGTATTCGTCATAGTTTAGAACTCACTGCAAATCGTCAAGCTCAACCCGAAGCAGTTAAGTTTCAAGCTGCTACTGACAGACTGAAAGTGGATTCGGTTGCTCAAGCCACACCACCAGCACCACCAGCACCACCAGCTCCCACACCCAATCGCACTGAAACACTCAAAAACAGATTAGATTTTCCCAAGACAGGTGCAGAAGTTCAAATTACTGGTAGCAAAGCTCTGACACTCCAAGAAACCCTAGACATAGCCTTCCGCAATAATCGGGAAGTTCAAGCCGCTCGCCTGACGATTACCCGCAGTCAGTCTGCCGTGAGTACAGCTCAAGCCGCCCAAGCCGTCCAAGTCAATTTGACCAGCGTGCTTAACACTCAGGGTTCACCCTTACTGATTGGTCAAGCTCCCACAGTTGGAAATAGCACATCTACAAATGTTCAGGGCACAGTTGAAGCTACTTACAGTCTTCTCAATGCTGGTAGAGATGCTGGTCTGATTCGTGCTGCTCAAGAACAGGTAAACTTCGATCGATTGGATCTACTCAGAGTCGAACAAAAACTCAGAGGCGATGTCCTCACCGCTTACTATGATTTGCAACAAGCAGGTTCTGCCGTAATCATCAACAACGCCGCAGTTGCTGACGCTACCCGCAGTTTGAGCGATGCTCAACTCCAGGAAAAAGCAGGTGTCGGCACCAAGTTTGACATCCTCCGTGCCCAAGTCCAATTAGCTACCGCCAACCAAGATCTAACTAGCTCTCAAGGGCAGCAGCAAACATCTCAGAAGAAAATCGCTCAACTCCTCAGCGTCAACGAAAATACTGAGTACAAAGCGGCTGATGCCGTTAAAGAGCTAGGCACCTGGAACTACTCCCTGGAGGATAGCTTGGTTGTTGCCTTCAAAAATCGCCCAGAACTCAAGCAGCAGCTAGTTCGCCGCAGCGTCAGCGAACAACAGCAACTCATTGCTTCTGCGGCTGATTCTGCTCAAGTTTCCCTATTTGCCAACTATACCCTCGGCAAAACGATTAGCGGTACAAATCCGCTTCAGGACAACTACAGTGCTGGTGCCAGACTCAGTTGGAATTTCTTTGATGGTGGTGCGGCTGGATCTCGTTCCAATCAGGAAAAAGTTAACCAAGAAATCGCTGAAAATCAATTTACCACCACTCGCAATCAGATTCGGTTTGAAATCGAACAAGCTTTCAACAGTCTCGGTACCAACAGAAAAAATATCATCACCTCCACCCAAGCACTCAAGCAAGCCGAAGAAAGTCTCAAACTAGCTCGGCTCCGTTTTCAAGCTGGTGTCGGCACCCAAACCGACGTAATCCAAGCCCAAACCGAACTCGCCCGCGCCCGTGGCAACCGAATCACCGCGATTATTAGCTACAATCGCTCTCTGTCGATTCTGCGGACGGCTACTGTGTTGCGGGAGTAAAGGGGATGGGGAGGGGTGGGAAGTGTGGGGGGATGGGGGAGTGTGGGAGGAAAAGGGAGAGAAGTTAAGACGCTTGCGTCTCTTTCACCCCCCACACTTCCCACCCCTCCCACACTCCCCCATCCCCAACCTCTTAGCAAAAACATCGAAAATCTTAATAATCCTTAATATGTCATAATCTAATTTTGGGGGTATGGAGATGAGTGCGATTAAGTTTATCAAAGAGGACAAGGAGATTATCGTCGCACAGGGGTCAAATCTGCGCGAGAAGGCTGTTCAAAACCAGATTGATATCTACACGTTCAAAGGTAAGCTGATGAACTGTGGTGGCTATGGGCAGTGTGGTCTGTGTCGAGTGGAGATTGTCGAAGGGATGGAAAATCTTTCACCGCGAACTGATTTTGAAAATAAGAAGTTGGCAAAAAGACCAGATAGCCATCGCCTAGCTTGCCAAACGAATGTGAATGGCCCAGTAGCTGTAAATACGAAGCCCTGATCGATCGCCGCAGATACTGACGTGAAATGATATCCTGGTATGAGTGTTAATAAAAATACTTTATAGGAATTACTGTAATGCAAACCAATCAATTAGGTTTTGTTGCTAGCCTTTTATTTATCTTGGTACCTTCAATTTTTCTGATTATTCTCTATATCCAAACCAGTTCTCGCGGAACTGGTAGTGATTCATAGACGATTGAATCCAGTGAACATTCAAAAAAGACGGCTAGAGAATTACACTCTAGCCGTCTTTTTTGTTAAATATAATCGCTGAAACCTTTAGCTGGTCGGTAATGCCAACCACACTAAGTTGTTAAACAACTAAACCACTAGACAGTTGCTAATTCTGGACGTTTGCTATTGCGAACACCTTTAATTGCTTCCGCGTAGTCGGGTGCCTTGAACACAGCGGAACCAGCAACGATCGCATTGGCACCAGCTTCGATCACTTGCCAGCTATTATTAGGTTTGAGACCACCATCGACTTCGATCCACGGATCTAGACCGCGTTCATTACACATTTGGCGTAATTTTGCAACTTTGCCAACCGCGCTCGGAATAAAGCTTTGACCGCCAAAACCAGGGTTGACACTCATGATCAACACCAAATCGCACAAGTCGAGGACATACTCGATTAGTTCTAGGGGTGTACCAGGATTGAGAACGACACCAGCTTGCTTGCCGAGTTCTTTGATTTGTCCCAGTGTCCGATGCAAGTGAGCAGAAGCATTGTACTCAGCATGGACGGAAATAATGTCAGCACCAGCTTTGGCAAAATCAGCCACATACTTTTCTGGTTCCACGATCATCAAGTGAACATCGATAATCTTTTTGGTATGAGGACGAACGGCTTCCACGATCATCGGTCCGATCGTAATATTAGGTACAAACCGTCCATCCATGACATCAACGTGAATCCAGTCAGCACCAGCAGCATCCACTGCCCGAATTTCTTCACCTA
>JANXVE010000102.1 GCA_025351825.1 Chamaesiphon sp. 341R_metabat_111
GACCCTTCAACCGCTCAGATGTCTCTTTCAATAATGCTTTGATTCCCTCTGTTAGTTTCAACATCTGCCTCAATCTCTTTGCTTCACCGATTCTTAGTCTACCTTATTCTCTTGGAACTATTTATTTTCAGGAAGTCCCTAAACTGCCTATCCCGATCGTTTGCTGAATAAATGACTTTTCCTTCGGCATCTGTCTCGAATAGTGTTTTATTCCCAGACTTAATTAGTAAATTCTGCCCGTTGCTAATTTTCGATCCTTCGGAACTAGAAATTAAATCAAGGATGGCTTGAGCTTCAACTCCGGTAATTCCTGGCTTGAACGAAACTTTAGTTTCCAAAAAGTCGCTAAATTTGTAGAGCGTTTCTTCAGATGATTTCTGCTGGCGAAACTCCTCTTCACTATTCTGTAAAGTTGGTAAGTCCTCTTCTGTCGTTGGTAGCGATAATTCCAAATCATCTCCCTGAGTCCGAGCTGATTTGGACTGGGGTTCGAGGGTCGCTGTCTTGCGGATTACGTCAATATCTGCATACTGTCGTTTAGATTCGGGGTCTGAAGTTGACTTAGGTTCGGTGCCAAGATTGTCTTTATTTAAAGCTGCGTTATTCGATTTCTGAGCTACTGAGATTTTTGGCTTGCGACGTTCGTAGGCGTTATTAGCCAACATCACAATAAAATTGACAGCGTTTCTGGTCGTATTTTTAAGCTGCTCGTCACCAATAGCTGAAGTCTCTTTGAGATTTCTAATTAATTCATCTAAACTAATTTGGGCTGACATCTTACGCTTGCCTCTTGTACTGAATTAAAATCTATACACACATTGCCATAATTGAATTAACCGTTACCATTAACGGGATATTCTCAATTAGGACCCGACCTGTCTCGGTTGAGCGCATATAGGCTAATTTGCGATCGATGGCGATGGCTCGATAAGTAATTGGTAACTCAAAATCTTCTGCTCGTTCTAAGACAATCGATCCATTTTGAATCAGGACGAGTGTTTGAAAATCGTTGATAACTGCGATTTCTGGTTGTGACATATCAATAATTAGACTGCTAAATATTAAGTGTGTAGTGAGATTCTGCCATGTCTTCGGTGACTTCTTCTGTCTGTGAATTTAACGGTAAGATGTCATTCAAAATCTGGTAATATTCCCGCATTAGTTGAGCGTAATCTTGTTGTCCTTCTGGTTTGCTCCGTCTGGCGACATCGCAGAGGACTCGATATTTTTGTTTGGACTCTGCCCTGAATTTGGCATTGAGTTTCTTACTGAACTTAAAACTATGTTTGTAGGGTAAAGCTACTTCATCTTTATTCCCAACCGTAGGAGCTTGAATAATACAAGTTCCCTTTGGGAAGTTCAAGGGTTCGTGGGCTTCTAGTAAGGACACTTGATGGAGTTGAGTCCCCGTTGTCCGACTGGTGCCGCTACCCTTGCCCGAATTAGTAGATCTGGAAACAGTCGGTAGTTCGATTTCCTGCTTGCAGAGTAAATCTGAGAGGACTTTGGCTGTCTCTGGGTTGCCAGGATTGAACCAGATTTTTGTCGCACAACTGGCAAGAAAACCCTCGGCTCTGGCTTTGCCATATTTCTCTAGCTGTCCGAGATACTGAATCCCAATGATGAGGCTACACCCAGATGACCGATAGCGGTTGAGCCAATCCAGCACCACTGGCAGATTCAAGGTGTCGAATTCATCGAGAATAATCACCAGCGGACGATCTCGTTGGTATTTGAGGTTGTAGCTGACGATTTGCTCTAAAGCCGTGGCAATCAGCGGTAGCGTCGATTGTTCGTTGGCTTGGTTGACTCCAAATACTAACATCTGCTTGCCATCAACTTTTAGTGGTTCGTTTGGGTCGAAGCAAGGAAAGGTACTCGCACCGCAGAAATCACCTAGAAAGTTCGGGATAATCATCGGGGACAGAAACTTCGCCGCAGTTGCCAGTAAGCCACCCTCGGTATTGTTTTTCTCGCCCTCGCCACTACTGCTAGTTAAGATTGAAAATGCGCTGTAGCACCAGGGCGGAATCTTATCGCGGTGCAGTTCTAGTCGTTTGGAGAGGTTAGATAGCGATAAGATCTGACTCGCCATCAAGATATTGGCATAGCTGGGCACATTGAGATATTCGGCGATCCATCTTGCCATCAGAAACGCGCCTTCGAGGATCGTTTTCCCCCCAGGATCGAAGAAGCCATCGGCTTTGGCATCCTTGCTAGTGTTATTTCGCACCAGACAGCCGATGACTTCTCTAACTCCCGCTAAGTCCGCAGAATCCTTAATCAGATCGAAGATATTAAACGTCCCCGACAACACGCTCCCAGGGGCGAGGGTGCGGACTCGATAGCCACGATCGATCGCCACAGGCATCAAGGATTCTGCCAAGCCGTTGTTATCGAACTTATAATCGAACAACACGATCGAACATGATTCTAGAATGGCTGAGATCGCCGCAGGTTCGATGAAATTCAGCGTCTTCCCCCAGCCAGCCCCGCCGATAACTAGCGTCCCGCAATTGATTTGGGACAGAAATAGGATGTTTTTAGCTTTGTCTGGCGACTGCCACTGCTGGGGCGGCATCCCAATCGGTTCTTGGATGTAGTAGGTTGCATCGTTAAATTGAGAGTTTTTACCAACACAAGCTAACCCTGCTTTTTTAGAGTTCTTAATATCATCAGCATTTGCCCACCGCGCTCTGGCAGTCTTACCTTTTTTGGGGATTCTGCTTCTAAGTAAAGTCATAATCGCAATCCCGACTAGCATCAAGCCAATGATTGCGAGTTGCGGATCGGCTTTGATTTTGGTGATGACATTATTTAGTGGTTTGAAATCGACAGAAAATGTATTTTTCAATATCCTTGCTCACAAATTTCAAAGTTTCGATCTTCATCGTTTTGACGTTGCACGACGTTAAAGCAATGGAATTTAGGGGATGACTTAAACATCTCTTTGCCTACACCAATGTCTTCTAATTGCAGTGATATCGACATCCCTTCCCGATCGGGTTTGACGATGTACAAACATCCAAGCTTGCCGCAAGTCTCTGAAGTAATAATTCTAAAGACAGTGTACTTACGATCTTGAGACTGAAATTGGGCAACGCTTAACTTACTCCGCAGGTAAGCAAGTGTCACCTTGTTGTCTAACCGCACTCTTGACTCGATCGTTTTATCGATTTGTTCAGTGGTGAGAGTAGGTATTTTTGATGGGGATTTGAAAATTTCTGTCTTTTGCTGAAAAATTAGCCGACTGGCTCCAACTCCTAATGTCAGGACTACTAAAGTTGTCATTGTGATGAATAAAAATCTCCAGTTCTTATTCTTACTATCACTTTTAGTTACCTCACCTTTAGCTGGTTTACTTTTAGCTAGATCGCCTTTTGGAACTTCACTTTTGGGTGGCTTATCTTTCTGTGGTTTACTCTCTGCTGCTGCGACTGGTGGCAATGTAGCATCCGACTGAGTGATTTTAAGTAGGATACTTTTAGGAGGTTGTTGCTCTGTCTCGACACTTTCGGCTGAATCTGCCGTAGATATTTTTGTCGAACTAGACTTAATTGGGTTGGGTTCGATTGGCATTAAATCCACTTAAATCTCTCCTGCAAACGAGCGAGTCGTCCAGAGCAGATCGAGTAGCGATCTCATCTGGCAAACTCATGATTTTTCTCTAACTAAGATTGGTAATACTTGACAGCGGGCTATAAGATCCGATCGTGTGAGAGCCAAATAATTTCTGATAAGCGATCGATGTATCAGTGGTTGCTGGCACCGTTGCTGCGGGTGTACTCGTCCCAGTGTTCTCGGTTGCTCCACCCTGTTTGGTGGGAATAATGGTTGGTAGGGTAGACACCGATGGAGTAGTGGGTGTTGATGGAGTTGCCGGAGTAGCGGCAATGTTGGGCATTTCCACTTTCATGGGGAACAGTGCTAGTTTGTTCTTCTCGCTCACCTGCGGTAGCGGTAAAGCGATCGGACCAATAAATTTCGAGCTACAATTGCGCTCGAAGGCAATATTTGTGCAAAAAGCCAAGTACAGCCGTTGTTCGACGGTGCCAGTTTTGGCGTTACCCTGTTCTAGTACGAGCTTCATCTGCTCCGAATCGAATGCTGGTGCCACTCCAGGCGGCTCTTTAAAGTTCCATAACGTTTTGCCAATCGACCCAATCCCACCATCGATCCATTTAGTTTGCCCTGGCTTATTGATTTGGATTGCCAGATTGCGATTGAGGGGATTCGATTTACCTGCAACCATGTTTTGTAAGACCGTATAGTCACACTTTTGCTCTTTACAGGTGGAGTTGGGGACGCGATTACTACCCGAAATCAAATTAATCCCTGCGATCTTCTGCCCATTTTTGCCTGGAATCTCCGTTTCCAGATGATCCACTTTCATCAGATTGGCACTGGTAACATTAATGTTGTTTGATGGCATTAACAAGATCTTGGCAAAAGAGACATCTGCTGCCAGTGGAAAGCTCGTTGTCGGTAAGTTCTGGACGTTGAGCTTATTGGCAAAGTCGCCATAGGGAATGTTGTGCATTCCAGTTTGAGCAATCGGGATGGCGGCTCGGACATCCGCTGGAATCGGATCTGCACCGCAACTTGTTGCGGCAATCGTTCCAAACGTTGGCACCGCACCCGCCCCGCAAGCTCCCCAGGAACCGACTTGCTCGGTATTGATGGCGACATTCGCCAGTTGTGGAAATGCCGTCACCAGTTGCTTAACAGGGACTTTCTCTAGAAATCTAAAGTTGGTTAAGGCTCCCTGGACTGCTGTTTGGACTTCTGGGGTCGATGGATAAATTTTTTGAGCTAGAGTCACCATTGATTCATTCCCACCGCTCCCAACACCTGTAAACGCCCCGATGGGCAGTTGCGCCCATGATGTACCTTTCGCGAGTGTCGTAGTTGTCGGTTGAGTCTGAGGTGTTGTGGCTGGAAATTGGATTTGAATGTTTTGAGTGGGTGGTGCAATATTTTTAAGAGTCACGCTGCCGAATGCCTCTTTAATCATTGCGATTGTCTTGGCATTGGCGGCAGGATTTAATGCTGCATCTTGTGAGTTCACGAGCGTTGCCGTAGAACCGATCGCAAGTAAGACTAGGCCTGAAATTTTGATGATGTTCATCTTGCTCTCGCTGCCTCTTTAAATAGTGAATAAGTTGGTAAGATACTGTTTTTAATGAACCTAAAAGTTTCGGTTGTTGACTGGTAGAGTTCGTAAAAAAGGATTGTCAGAATTACGGCGAGGACTAAATACAGTGTTAGTCTGAGGGTTCGCCACCCGATTGGTAAAAAAACTCGTCTCATGTTCTGGTTGGGGAAGTTTGCTAACTTTGATAACGATCGTGTAAGGGTGAAGCTGGTTAAGCCTATCTTTGGTAATGACTCGAATCGTGCCGCGATAGCCGATTTTGGTCGCTGCGCGGGTGCTGACAAGTAACATGGATGAGTTATTACAGACCGTGCGATTGCAACCGTTAGCGTTAAAAATAAGGCTTTTAGTTAGCACTTCTGGGTTATCGACCATGATCGATCTGATGCGACGATCTGTGCGCGACCAATTAAATAAATGTCCGGTGCCCCGATCGATATTTATCTCAATATCTCTGTTTTCAGAATTGAGATCTCTGGGGTAGGCAGGAGCCGCTGCGAGTATTGAAATACACCCAGCTAATCCCAATAACCGAGATCTCAACTGGCTAACTTCAATCTGTGGAAGCATTACTTGAAACCTCGATAGTTATGAGCGATGGACTGTCCACGACTCAACTAAGGTAGAGGTGCCACTGCGGGAGTTTGTGTGCTTACAGGTTGAATATTCCCTCTGTTATCGAATTGGATGGGTACAAATCCCGATTGAGTTTCGACATTAGTAGTTTGAGTCGTCGCTGATGCAGGAACTTGAGTATTTTGCACCTCAATTAATTGTGTTGGCGAGATAGTTGGCTGCGATTCAATCCAGTCGATGCCACGATTCGATTGAATCGGCACGAATACTGGTGTGGTATTGCGATCCTTTGCCTGAATGGGCGTGACTGATTGTGGTTGGATGTTAACTATGTTATTTGGCTTGGTGGGAGCAATCGGCGATGCTGTCGTTATCGCTTTAGTTGGCTGTGATGGCGTAACAGCAGGTTGCGTTGGTGCTGTCGATGGCTGCTGCCCAAAGACTACGGGTTGAGTCGGAGTTGGTACGGGTGTGATAGTTGCTGTTCTCGGTTGTGGGGGTATAAATGTCGATTGAGTTGGCGTGGGTTGTATTTGAGTGGTGAGAGGTTGTGGAACTGCAACTGTGGGTTGATTTGGGGTTGGATTGCTAGTTTGAATGGGAGCGATCGTCGGTTGGTTGCTAACGACGTTATTGGGCTTGGTGGGAGCAATCGGGAACTGCGGATTTACCCAAGTCGCCTGAGTGCTTGGTACGATGACAGGCTGAGTCGTTGCCGTGACAGGTAATGGTGCTATGACAGGCTGCGTAGTTGGCGATGAGGGTACGACGACAGGCTGTGTATTTAAAGCTGTTGGTGGCGGGGGTGCGATGACAGGTTGAGTCATTACCGTTGTTGGTGGTGCTTCCGCGACGACAGGTTGAGTCGTTGCCCCATTATCAGTGGGTAAAGATGCAATTGGAGCTTGCACATCAACTGCACTAAGGGGTTTAGTCGGAATCACGGTTGGTGGCTGCTCGACATTCCTACGATCGAGAACCCGTTCCTGTGTTGGTATTCCGGTGTTGGCTGTAGTTACATCCGAAGTAACTGGCACTTGGACGGTAGCCGCCGCTGCCACAAATACTCGCACCTGACTCTGTACCGGAATTTCATTGAGTTTACTCGACCGTTGCAACTCTTGAGCTAAGGCGTTTGCCCTAGATTCTTTGGCTTTGGCTAAGGGGCTGAATGCGCCGTTGAGTATAGCTCCAGGGATATTGACACTACCACTATTGGTTTGGACGACTGAAGTACCCAGTCCCGAACTGTTGACTACCGAAGTATTGCCAGAATCAACCAAGGCTTTTCCCAGACTTCCTGCCGCACCCCACATCGCCGCTGTAGTATCGGCTCCCGATAATTCACCTTCACGTAACGAGCGTTGGTTTGCAACCAAAGCCATGCTATTACTGGCTGTCAGGGCAAAGGCTCCAACTGGCACTTTGATTTCAGTGCCGTCAATAAATACGCCTTTAGAAGTTGCTGTCACCGCGCCGTTATCGGCTACTGTCGCACCAAATTGGACGATCGTTCCTACGGGTAAATTGAATCCCTGCGACAGTTGGATTGGTTGGTCGAGTTTAACGGATAATGGTGTTTCCGTACCGTTGGTGGCACTGTTGCGAGAACTCAGTGAAGTATAAGGCGTGACTGTGTGCGCCGACACGTTTGCACCGACAGGTAAAGTGAGTGTCAGTAATGAACGATCGCCATTGTCACTAGCTAAAGCTAACAACTCATCAGGCTTATCGCTATCACCACCGAACATGCCCAATGCCGAGGCTTGTTCAAAGCTCAGTGGGGGTGGCTCTGGGAGAGTGGGCTGGGTGGGCTGGGTGGCGACTGGAATTGGGATCGGCAGTTGCTGTCGGATTACTGGTGCAGGTATCGGTCTTGGAATTGGTCGAGCGACAGGAATCGGTATGGGTCGAGCGATGGTCGCGGGTGTGGCGGTAACTGTCGGTGGTTGAACGGCGATTGTGATGGGCTGTGGTGCTGGAGCTTTAACGACTGGTTTAGGTCGAGGCTTTGGTGCTGCAACCGCTGGTTTTGGTGCTGGTGTTGCTGGTGCTGGCGTTGCTACTGGCTTTGGTGTCTGCGCGACAGTTTGGGGTTCGCCCTTTGCTTGAATGTCGAGTGCGCTTTGGGTCTTGAGATTATCGAGTTCGCGGTCTGAAGTAGAAGACGTAGTATCTTCAATTTCGGGTGCAGTTGTCAATTTAGTTGCCGTGGGTGTCCCGCCCAGTCCAAATAAAACGGTCAATGGGATGCCGACTGCACCCAGTCCGATCGCTCCAGCTACAATGTATTGTAGGACTGGATTTTTGCTATTAGGCTGCGAGTCAATCGTCCCCTCGATGTCGGCGTTGCTCTGTGAGGATGGGACGCTTTGGTCGTCACCTTGAATCTTGGTCGTTGGGGATAGGATTGGCGTACCGAGTTGGTTGCCAATTTCTTGGAGTCTTATTCCACTAATGTCTGGGTCTTTGTCGCTGTATTGGTCATTCATGGTTTATTTAGGGGTCGTAGGTGAAGGAATTGTCGGCGGAGAACTTGTACTAGGAGTAGTAAAACTGGCGGGATTAGTAGCGTTGGGATTGGGTGTAGGATTCTTTTCATTAACGCTCGATGTTTTGGGGTTGGGCGCAGACCCATTGGGAACGGTAAAATTACGTGCTAATGGTGCCATGCTCGTTGTTTCCAATCCCTGACTTCTAATCCGTGCTACAGCCACAGCGAGTCCTTTGTCTTTGTATAGTAAGGATGCCTCTGAAAGCGTTAGCGGCGGCACAGCACGGATTGTCAGTCGTCGGTTGATGGGGATGCTACTACCCACCTTCATATCCCTGCTATAAAACAGACTTCCGACCACATCTACCGTCCAAGTCCCAGGTGATACTAGGACTGGTTTAGAAATATTGGCAGGGATGTAGATCGTTTCCTGTGCGCCATTGGTGGTGATCTTTGCCATTACGCTTGCTAGCTTGGTGCGAAAGACTTCGGCAAACGCTGTTGATAGCCCGAATGTATAGCGATAAGATGTAGTCGAAATCTTACCCTGCCCAACGGTGATGCCTGGATCTGGGGGGTTGCCCTCGACGGGTAAAGTATTGCGCCAAGTGAAAATACCAATCATCTGCATCCGAGCAAAGTCGGCGATTAAAGCCGGATTGCGGTCGTTCCCCGCCATGTATTCCAGTGATTCGATTTCGCCGTTACCGCGAGTCACAAAGGGCGTTAACGGTCTGGTTGCCGCCGCAAACTGCATTGCTAAAATGACGATTAGTAACAGTCCGTTCACGCCCATAAAGCCCAAAGCTGCCATTCTCCAGCCGCTAATGGTCATGGCATCCTTAGCACGGCGCATCCGATCCGATTGTCCGTAATCCGAGTTAATCCCTGTAATTACATCGATATCGATAATCTCTAAACCGTCATCTAGTGACTCAACGATTATTGGTGCTTTTCTTTTGCCATTGAGGATTGTCATAAAATTGGTTCCAGTAATCGTGACTATTTATAAAAATCGACCGACAGGGGTGAGTTTTAAGGCAATTCCAGCTACTTGAGGTACTAATTTGGCTGCCTCCCCCGCTAAATCTAGACTGGCATTAAAGATCGCAATTCCGCCGCCTCTGGCTAAAAGTCCGGCGATTGCTGGGGCAAATAAACAGATGGCAATATCGATAAAGTAGACTGAAATATTTGCACCCATTTTGACGTTCAAATATTCAAATGTCCTGGTAAGAATCGTCAGATTAAATTGAAAGATCCCGACTGCCCAGAAACTTGAAAACCAGACCATTAACGGTGATATATTAAACACACTCAGGCACAATGGAATTGGCAGTGCCAGGATTGCCATAAATATTGCCACCTGCGCCAGATTGCTAATTGCCATCCGCCAACCTCCAAAAATTCCTTTCAGTGAAGCATCAATGAGGTTGGTTAATTGACCGCCGATGCCCTTAAATATGTCAGAGGTCGCTGCGCCAAAATCACCCGCAGCGAGATTGCCTAATGCTGCGCCCAGGCTGTCTAAAGTCGCTGGGTTTTTAATTCGACCAGCACTGGTATCTGCTTGAATTTGAGCGGACAATTCACCTCTACAAGCATTAAATGCTGGGTTGGGAGTGCCATTGGCTAAAGTAGGTGCGATCTTCAAACATTGCTTGGTTTTTGTCTCGATGCCATTTAATGCTGCTGTCTCGCCAGTGAAGTCGTTCTTGAGCCGAATCAGATCGCTAACTCGTTCAATATTCCGATCGATGGCGGTATTAATCGAGCTAATTGCTGCCCAATTGAATAGGGCAAAATCTCTAGCTAATGTGCCTCTACCGACAATAAAAGCTACTAAGACTGCTGCCCAAAATAACTTATTCACATTAGCTGGAAACTGTTCGAGTTCGGCGAAACTGGGCACAAGGAAAAATAGTTGAAAAGCAATTCCAAATACGGCAAAGATCGTACAAGGTGCCATAATTGCTCCAAACAGAGCGTTAGAATCACTGAGCCAATCAGTGACTAAACTATCTGATGCCGCAGGAGCCGCTGCTAGAAACAATCTTAAATAAATGTCCATTTAAACCTCTTTTAAAGATATTTAATTGAGAGTTACCATGTACCGACAATCGACCTTCACTTAGTGCTATTGGCGTAAACATCCATTGCCTGTCGGATGGTCAGATCCTTTTCTCGGCTTTGGTCTAATCCTTGCCGAGCTGCTTGGATTTGGGCTTCATTCAGGGTTTGTAATTGCTCTGCCGCGCCATTGGAATGCGCGAGTAAGGTGTTGATGCCTTGCCCCATCGTCGCTTGAAGATTGCCAATCTGGGTAACACCGACCAGCGTACTTTCTGGTACGACGACACTACTATAGACACTGCTCGACTGCTTAATTTGTTCGGCATCTTGAATCATCGTGTCTTTGACGACTTTTCCTTGACCTGCGATTACTGCTTCATTGATGGTGTCTCTGGCTGCTCGATCTGCGGTTGTAGCCGAGTTCCGACCGCTTTGAGCAATCGCCTGTACTAATTTACTAAAC
>JANXVE010000116.1 GCA_025351825.1 Chamaesiphon sp. 341R_metabat_111
TAAAGTCTAAAACCTCTTTCCTAGAGCAATTCGCGCCTGCTCGCGATCGTCAAAATGGATTTTCTCGGTACCGAGGATTTGGTAATCTTCATGTCCTTTGCCTGCGATCAGGACTCCATCGCCAGCTTGAGCGATCGAAATGGCGTGGGCAATAGCTGCTGCTCGATCGGCAATCACTTCGACACCATCTGTGCGGCTGATTCCTGCGACTACATCTTTGAGGATTTGAGCGGGATCTTCGGTGCGGGGATTGTCAGATGTGACGACTACTAGATCGGCAAGCTCTGCGGCAATTTTGCCCATTTGGGGGCGTTTAGTGCGATCTCGATCGCCACCACAGCCAAATACACATATTACCTTACCATGAATGAATGGGCGTGCCGCAGTAAGTAGACTTTCTAAACTATCGGGGGTGTGGGCATAGTCAACAATCGTGGTGATATCTTGTGCTGGCGAGATCTGGACTCGTTCCATCCGCCCAGGTACACCAGGAAACTCCGCCATTGCTGCGACGATCGATTTCAGAGTCATGCCCAGGTGTAAACTCGTGCCGACAGCCGCCAGGAAGTTTTCGAGGTTGTAGTCGCCAACTAGGGGCGAACTGAAGGCAATCTCGCCCTGTGGGGTGTGGAGTTTGCCTGTGACTCCCGTTTGGTGATATTCGACTCCGCTCGTCCACAGATCCGCCGCCGGATCGGTTGTGCTGTAGCTCCAAACTTGTCCAGCCGGAATCTGACTAATTAATCTTTTACCATACTCATCATCGAGATTGACGATCGCCTTCCCCGTCAAATATGCAGGGCTAAATAACAGAGCCTTGGCTTGGAAATAGTTCTCCATATTCTGGTGATAATCCAAGTGATCCTGAGTGAGATTGGTAAATACACTTACCTCAAACGGACAGCCCATTGCCCGCCCCTGATCCAATGCGTGGGAACTGACTTCCATCAAGGCTACCTGACTCCCCGCCGCCAGAGCTAGAGCTAATTGTTGCTGCAAATCGACAGCAAACGGCGTGGTATGAGTTGCGGTTTTTTGATAACCTTTCCAGCGAGTGTAGAGCGTGCCGAGCAGAGCCGTAGAGATGTCTGCTTGCGCCAGCAGGTACTCAATAATGTGAGTGGTGGTAGTTTTGCCATTTGTACCAGTTACACCCACCATCTTGAGCGTATGGGCGGGTCGATCGTAGAAGGTACCTGCGATGGCTGCACAGGCGGCGATCGTGTTTTCAGCAATAACGACACAATTAGCTGAAGTAGGTGGATGTACTGCGGCTGCTGCGGGTGAAATCACGGCTCCAAGAGCACCTGCGGCGATCGATCCTTGCCAGAATTCACCGCCATCGACTCTCGTTCCAGGCATTCCAATAAATAAGTCTCCGGCGGTACAAGTATGGGAATTGGTTTTTAAGCCTGTTACTTCGAGATCTAAATTTGGATGTTCGCTGGAGTAAGAGATCTGGCTCTGAGTCAGAAGTTCGCGTAGTTTCATAACAGAATGTGGGTGTAAAGATGCAACGGGCTGGCTGATAATGGTAACTACCACGAGCTAGCAACTTAGACACCTATACTCAAAGTGGTTAATCGATCGCAACTCCTTGGGGATGAATTGCCCAACTCCGATCCATCGCTTGCCAGTGGTAGTATCCCAATGGTTGTAATTTACTCGTAAATCGATCGATTGGAAACCCCCCACGACTCTGACGATGGGCAATCTGCTCCAAAAACATCCGCCGAAAGGCATGGCGAATCACCGCATCGCCGCTTTCGAGCATTTGTTCGGTGACTCCACCGATTTTAATAATTTCTGAGTCGATACCAGTGCAGATTGTCTCGATCGCAAAGTCTGCAAACTCAGCGATGTCTAGTGCAATGGGACGTTCGACTAGTGAATTCCAAGACTCCAAATGTAGCTGCCATTGACTCCGAAAAGCTGGAAATTCTTGCAGAATAATCTCCACAAAATTGGTACGATCGATCTGAATATAATTCATAAGCTCTGATGAATAATCACTTGAATGAGGCGATCTCACTCCTTCAGTCAGCTACTCAAAATCTGATCGATTTAGCAGCAATTCCGGTGGAACAACAACCTCTAAGAGAAACTGTTACTAATACTGTAAACCAAATCAATCGAGCAGTCGCCGAACTTTTAGCTGCTTCTAACCCCCCATCGCTAGATAAAATTCCGCCAGATCTATTAATTAAAGCCGAGCGATTAAATGTTCCATTAGATGATATTGAAGTGCGGGTAGCAATTACTACCCATCATCTCAGCCAATTTGTCGGAATTCTCAATGAAATTGAAAATAGATTTGCAGAAATCCGTCGCGTGCGGGAATACTTACTAGTAAGGCTGCCAGATATCCCGATCGAACAGCTCGGCTCTAGGCTCCCAGTCTATACTGCATCTGACTTTGAATGGACAGAACCCAGGCTCTCGCCCTCGGAGCTAGCCACGATCAGATCGAAATATCAGATCGATCGATTATTGCAACAGCCACCTCGTCACTCTGCTGACTTATTTAAACAAATCAAATCAGCCGAATTAGCCTGGGAACAAGCTCAATCTGTTACTCAGTCAGAGCAATTAAATGATACTGAAGATCTCAGTGATTTACCGTTTTGAATTAGTGGATCGTGGATAGTGAATAGTGAATCGTAGTATTTACGCAATATCCTAGTCTCCTACACGATCCACGATCCACGATCCACTATTAACAAAATAACCCCCGATGAAACTCAAAACCATTGCCACTGCTACATTCTTACTAATTACTAGCTTCACCGCTACCGCGCAAGCGGAAAATAGTAATGATTTGCGACAACTGCTATCGACTAAAGACTGCAACGCCTGTGACTTGAGAGGTGCTGGATTGGTACTCAATGATTTTACAGGTGCCAATTTAGAAGGCGCAAATCTGGTTGGTGCTAATTTAAGTCAGACAAATCTCACAGGTGCCAATCTACGCGGTGCGAACCTCACGGGCGCGTCGCTCAATAGTGCCAACCTAACTGGTGCAGATCTTCGTGGTGCAAACCTGACTGGTACCGATTTACGATCGAGCTATCTCACCAATGCCAATCTTCAGGGCTTAGATATCCGTAATGCCTATCTCCAGGGTGCTGTTGGGATCCCTCCCGCTGTTGGTACTGCTGAAGATTTTTATAAGTGGGGCTATGCTGAATGGCTCAAAAATGACTTTGCCAGTGCGATCGAAAATTACGATCGAGCACTTGCCCTCAAACCCAAATTCCCTGGCGCGTATCTCGCTAGAGCGATGGCCAAATTTCGCGCTCAAGACGATCGAGGTGCGGTCAAAGATGCTATGTTAGCGGAACGATTATTCTTCTCTCAAGCCGATCGAGAAGGAACTCAAGTAGCCCAAGCATTGCAGGCAAAAATCAAGCTGGCGAACCAACCAACGAATATCAATGGTAATGTTGGGAATGGTAATATGGTGGACTTGCTCACAGGTTTGAGTTCGATGTTACTCAAGTTTTTCTAATTTTTAACATATGCAACAAATCCTCAGCTTTATTCCTAGTGCAAAAACATTGTGGTTACTAGTTAGCGGAGGATTTGTCACTACAATCATTGCGATTCTACTTCCTGCACCTCAGGGGATCTCGATCGCACTTACGCTCACATTTATCTGGTATTTACTTATTCTCGTCCTCGCAGGTATCGACGCAGGAAGGAATCAAGCAGATCGAGTCCAGGTAAATCGAGAACAATTGGGGAAACTCTCGATCGGTCGGGACAATCCAGTTACGATTACGATTCAGGCTGGGCAAACTGGTAAGAGATCTCGCCAATTAAACTATCAGATTCGTGACGGTGCGCCCCAAGATTTACCTGGAACGCCCGAATTAATTGCCGGACGACTAGGATCGGGTAAAAGTCAAACTAGCACTTATACAGTCCATCCTTACCACCGTGGCGAGTACGAATGGCAAGGAATTCAAGTTAGACAATTGGGTGCTTGGGGATTGGCTTGGCAACAGTGGCGAGTAGACTCCGCCCAAACTGTCCCTGTTTATCCAGATCTAATTGGGCTAAAAGCTCTGTCCATTAAACTCGCACTCCAGTCCAGTGGAGCAATGCGTCAAGCCCGCAAGCGCGGTATCGGCACCGAATTTAGCGAACTCCGCGAATATAATATCGGCGACGATCCCAGATCGATCGATTGGAAAGCCACCGCTCGACGCAATCGCCCCCTGATTCGGCTACTAGAGCCAGAACAAGAGCAAACCGTCATCATCCTACTCGATCGCGGTCGTCTGATGACTGCCAATATTCAAGGCTACCAACGGTTCGATTTTGGTTTAAATGCTGCCCTCTCCCTCGCGCTCACGGCTACTCAACGGGGAGATCGAGTCGGTGTCGGTGTATTCGATCGATATTTGACTACCTGGATCCCACCCCAGCAGGGACAAAGCCACTTTTCCCGCATTCTCGATAGGGTAAGCCGGATTCAGCCCGAATTGCTCGAACCAGACTACCTTGGAGCCGTCACCACCATTCTCAAGCAACAAAGTCGCCGCGCTCTAGTCGTGATTATCACCGATATCATCGACGATATCGCCTCCGCCGAGCTGCTCACTGCTCTGGGTAGACTCACCCCCCGCTATCTGCCCTTCTGCGTCACTCTCCGCGATCCCCAAGTCGATGTCCGCGCTCATGAACTAGCTACAGATATTCCAGGCGCGTATACTCAAGCCGTCGCCCTAGATCTACTCCGCCAACGCGAACTCGCCTTCGCCAATCTCAAGCGCAAAGGGGTATTAGTATTAGATGCTCCTGCAACGCAAATTAGTGATAGATTAGTCGATCGATATATTCAAATCAAATCGAGAAATCAATTGTGATCGAGCTTTTGATTCTAACCTACAGCGTATTCAGTATGCTGTCTTATATAAGGAGGATGGAAAGCCAATACGATTCGATCTTTGGAAATATAAAACCGCTGCTAGTGGGGAAGGGCGGGTTTTGTCGGAAGATGATGGTGTTAGGCGACAATTACTAGCATAAACCCGCCCCCACGATGAGTCTGTAGGGGTAGGTTTATGCAGTCTAATGTCGATTACTGTTCGACTTTAAACAAAACCTACCCTCCTCCATTAGCAGCTAAAAAGATCTCAAATGAATTCTATAGAACCCATTTGATTCAGTGCTGAAAACATCGATCTGTAGGGGCGGTGCCTCGTGCCCGCCCTGTAGAGACTACGCTTCTCACTCAGAATCGCTATATAATCAGCACCCAAAAAAGATTATCCTGGGTAGGGACGATCGATCCGATCGAGTGATACATTAAATGCAAATGGCATCCGACCTGGATTTTTACGTGGTTCGGCAGCGTAACCGATCGGTAGTACTAGAGCGATTGCCAGATCTGGATTGTTTTCAGCCCCGATTACTGCTTTAACTTTATCTTCGCTCCAGCCATTCATCATACAGCTAGATAAACCCAAGCTTTCGGCTGCTAGCATCGCGTGAGTCGCCGCAATCATCGCATCTTTGACTGCATATTCTCGTGTTTTGTCACCCAAGGTAACGGAGAATTCAGGAATAGCTTTCTTGAAATAACCAACGGTACCTTCAGTCCAAGCTCCAGTCTGCAAACCCTGCTCTAGAATCGGTGTCAAATCTCGCTCACCTGCCTTAATATCGGCGGCAAACACGAGGTTTATAGGTGCTTGGAGGATTTGAGGTTGATTGAAGCAAGCAGCCCCCAGAGCGGCTCTTTGTTCGGGACTTTGGACGACGATAATCCGCCAATCCTGGATATTGTAGCTACTTGGCGCAGCAATAGTAAGTTCGATTAGTTGGCGAAGTAATGCTAGATCGATCGGGTCTGGTTTGAAGTTTTTGATCGATCGGCGTTGTAGAATTGCGGTAGGCACGTCTAGTGGCATCATTTAGGCTTTAGCTGTTAGGCTTGAGGATCGTCTCCCATCTTAGTATATTCGGCTCGTTGGCATAGCCTACCGTAGGTAATCGAATCTCCCCGCTCCAAATTTATGCGCCAATCACCGCCCGTTCAACCGATCCAGTCAACTTTTTGGCAATCCCCGACGGTAAAATTAGTTGGAATATATGGTGGGTTGAGTGCGATCGCGAGTTTGATGCTGTTTCCCTTATTATGGTTATTGAGTACGGCTCTCAAATCGGCGGATGAAAATATTTTTCAGTCGCCACCGCAGTTATTACCCAGTCATCCGACGATCGATAATATCATTACGGTTTGGCAAAGCAATGACTTTGGACGCTATTTATTCAATAGCACCATTGTTGCGATCTTGAGCGTGGCAATAAATCTAATTTTTTGCGCTTTAGCTGCCTATCCATTAGCCAGACTAGAATTCAGAGGTAAAGAAATTATCTTCTCGATTGTGGTTTCGACGATCATGATCCCATTTCAGATCGTGATGATTCCGCTGTATATCATCGCGGTTCAATTGGGATTAGTAAATAGTTATTTGGGCGTAATTTTACCCAATCTTGCTTCTGCTTTTGGGATCTTTCTGTTGCGGGAAGCTTTTGCGTCTGTCCCCAAAGAACTTGAAGAAGCAGCTCGAATGGATGGCTGCTGGGATATTGGGATTTGGTGGAGCGTGATGTTACCTGCCATTCGTCCCTCCCTCGTTACTCTAGCAATTTTCGTATTTATCGGTGCCTGGAGTGATTTTCTGTGGCCGTTAATTGTCCTTCAGGATGATACGCTGTATACGCTCCCATTGGGGGTAGCTAAATTAGCCGAAGGTGCATTTGGATTGAATTGGCGATTGGTAGCGGCTGGTTCGGTGATTTCGATCGCACCCGTACTGATATTATTCATGTTTGTGCAGCGATATATTGTCCCTACTGCCGCTGGTAGCGGAGTCAAGGGTTGATCTAGCTGCTGAGTGGGAAGTATCGAGAAATTATAAATCAGAGTGTGTGGTTCTAAAGCAATATCGATTTCAAATTAGATTCCAAACAATAACATCACTTTTGGCGCAATCAAACATAGTCCAACCAGCACTGATGCAAAAGCTGAGATTAGGACAGCACCAGCCGCACAATCTTTGGCGATTTTAGCGAGTTCGTGATAATTTTGACCGACAGTAAGATCGACAACGGACTCGATCGCCGTGTTTAATAGTTCTAGGGTCAATACTAAACCGCTAGTGATACAAATTATCGCCATCTCTGCACCCGTTAAACTCAGCAGCGCGCCGATGCTAATCGCCAATGTACCCATCACACAGTGAATCCGAAAATTGCGCTGGGTATTAAAAGCATAGGTTACGCCTGCGGCTGCGTATTTGAAACTCACTCCCAGGCTGGTTGCTACTCGCCAAGCCTTCACCCGTTGCTGTTGATTGCGTTCTAATTGCTGGTTGACAGAGTTGGATACTTTGCTAGCCATATCGGGTTGTATACTTGTAGTATTTGACGATTCATCCAGTTTAATCTGCATATGTGAGTAACTCCCAGAGGAAAAATAATGATTTATTAATTGGATTGTTCACAGTTATGGCTGAAAATTTTCTTACTTAAAATTTGGCAATAAGGTTCATAGACCACTTTGAGCGAGAAAAGTTTCTTGTCGATCCAACATTATCAGTAGACTCTGTTCATCGGGGTGATCCCATCCCAACAAATGTAGTAGTCCGTGACTAGCCAGCCATGCCAACTCCTTTGTTAGAGCATACCCATGTTCGGGAGCTTGCCTAACAGCCGTATCGACAGAAATAATAATATCTCCCAAATAAAGGGATAAATTACCTGGTTCTGGCTCAATCTCTGGAAAATCAACCTCCATCGCCGCAAACGACAAGACATCGGTAGATTTGTCTTGGTGGCGAAATTGAGCGTTTAAAGCTTGGATTTCGGTATCGGTGGTGAGGCGGAGACTCAGCTCATAAGTATCTGCTGGTGGCAGCTCCAATCCTGGTGTCTGGAGCCAGTCTTGAAACCATTTTACCCATGTAGATTCAGCCACAATACTGGGCTGGTATAGATCTTGGACAATTAGTTCTAGATTCATCTAGGCGATCGAATGTAGTTGTATAGAATTTTCACACGATGAGATGCTTGTGTCTACCTATCGACTCAAGTATGCTAGCCCAACAAATAAGGTCATCAAGCCAATCGCACTCAGCGCAAAGTGTTTGAGTGATTTAGCACCCTTTTTGACCATGTTCCGCATAGCGTATTTGACAAACTTGCTTTTGAGTTCCTCTGGGGTTGGTGGAACTTCAGCATTGAGCGTGGTTTCGGGAATGGTGTTGCTTACGGGTATATCACTCATACTGACGATCGATCTAATAATTTTGTGTATATTTAACTAGCTTCATCTTACAACATGATTTATTTACTTTCTGTAACAATTTCACAAAAAGTTCTGCGGATCGACATCAATTGTCATTTTGACTAGGTTGGAACATTTACTTCTAATTAACTCCCAATCAGGTAGAATTTCGGTACCATTCGCTACATATTTGAGCATAATTTGCCAGCGGTAGCGATTATTAACTCGCATCACTGTCGCCGGAGCGGGACCTAATACCTCGTAGTGTCCGGCAATTGCCCCATCATTGAGAGCCAACCCAATTTCAGTTACAGTTCGTTCGACAGCTACCGAATCGGTACTATTGAACCGGAGTAAAATTAGCTTGCCATAGGGAGGATAATCGAGCATCCGTCGTTCGGGCAACTCAGCCGCAATAAATGCCTGATAATCATGCCTAGTTACCGCCCCAAGCACGGGGTGATCTGGATTATAGGTTTGGATAATGACTTTGCCAGGTTCATCCCCACGCCCGCACCGTCCCGCCACTTGAGTAAGGGTTTGAAAAGTCCGCTCGGCAGCCCGATAATCTGATAGATGCAATAGTCCATCAGCAGCTACCACCCCAACGAGGGTGACTTGTGGCAAGTCCAACCCTTTGGTTAGCATCTGGGTGCCGACGAGCAAATCCGCCTCGCCACGGACGAATGCTGTCAATATCTGACGATGTGCGCCCTTGGTACTGGTAGTGTCGCTATCAAACCGCAGACAGGTAAGTTGGGGAAACTGCTGGTTCAGTTCCTCGACAATTTTTTGGGTGCCACTCCCAAAGAACTTGAAATAAGTCGAGTCACACTCCGGACACTTGCGCGGCTGCGGCTGGCAATGATTGCAGTAATGGCACCGCAATAGCGCATTTTCAGCCGCTCCTGGCTGATGATAGGACAGCGAAACATCGCAATTAGGACACTCACACACATAGCCACACTCTCGACAGGAGACGAAAGTACTGTGCCCCCGCCGATGGATAAATAGAATTCCCTGTTGCTTATTAGCTTGCATCTGTCGCAACGCCTGAGCGAGAGGACGACTGAAGATACTGCGATTGCCCTCTTTTAGCTCTTGCCGCATATCCACAATTTCCACAGGTGGCAGGGGACGGGAGTGAACGCGGGTGGGGAGGGGGAGGTAGAGAGAGGGTGGGAGCGTGGGGGCGTGGGAGCACGGGGGCGTGGGAGCGCGAGGGATGTTAGTGTCTGAGCTGTTTTGATTGATGGGATAATCTGCTTCTAGCTCCGCATTTCCTATGATCCTATGATCCCATGATCCCATGCTCCCATGCTCCCGCGCTCCCGCGCTCTCCTCTCCCACACTCACCCAAGTTTCCAAAGATGGAGTCGCCGAGCCAAGAATCAACGGACAGGATTCCAACTCAGCTCGCCATTTGGCGATGTCGCGGGTTTGATAAGTGGGGGCGGGTTGGTCTTGCTTGAAGCTAGAATCGTGTTCTTCGTCTAGTATAATCAAGCCTAAATTCGGTAATGGTGCGAATATTGCCGATCGAGTGCCGATGATGATTTGGCTAGTTTCTGTCAACATTTGTCGCCAAGTATCATAGCGTTCGCCATCGCTGAGAGCACTATGATAAACGCATACTTTGTCACCAAATCGCGATCGAAATCTGTCGGTTAGTTGGGGCGTTAATCCAATTTCAGGTACGAGGACTAATACCGATTTGTGTTGTGCTAAGATTTGCTCGATCGATTGGAGATATACTTCGGTTTTGCCAGAGCCAGTTACGCCATGCAAGAGGACTTGAGCGAATCCTGAGATCTGATTAATACCTGCTAATGCCACAGCTTGATCGGGTGTCAGTCGTTTAGCTGGCTCTTGTTGAAAGATGCCTAATTCTTGCTCGAATCTAAGTTTTTCTTTATTAACAATCGCAATATATCCTCTGTCTACAATCGGCTTTAGGACTGTGGAACTTTTGGTGTCAATTAGCCTCAATAAATCGGATTGCCATAATTCACCGTTGTGCTGTTTTAAAACCGATAGGATCGATTTCTGTCGATCGTTTAAGTCGCTACCAAATAAATCGGAGATTAAAATCACCGCCTTCTGAAGCTTAGGCTTTTGATTTTTACCAGATTCTAAGTAAGATACAACTAGCTTTTTGTCGAGTAATTCTTGCAAACCTCTTTTGGCTTGGGGAATCTGTTTTTGGATATGTTGCCAGCTATAATTTCTGTCTGACTGCGAGTTCAATAAATTTAGTAATTCCTTAGCAATACTGCTCAAGAAAATCTCTGAATTTGACGCTGTAGCAATAGCCCTAATTCGTCGATGCGATCGACTCAATAATCCAGGTGGTAAGGCAACCTTAATCACTTGAATCAGTGGTGTATAATAGTACTGGGCAATCTGTTCCAACCACTGCCAATAATTAGCCTTGAATAATCCCGATGCCACCACATCATCGATATCTTTGATTTTGTCGATCGAGCAACCTTCAGGCAGTTTAGCGACTAATCTAATCGCAATCCCTCCAACTATTTGACTACCAAATGGTACGCTGAGAATATCACCGATTCTAATCGTTAACCGTTCGGGTATATTGTAAGTAAATAAACCTTGAACTGTTGGACAGTCTACTAACACTTCTACCAATCCATGTGCTTTAGTGCCAACAGCATATCCAGTAATCGGTTCTGATACGATCGCTAATGCAGTGGCTGATTTGGAATTTAACATTGGTTCAGATGTTAGACTTTAGGGTAATACGCTAGGTTAAATTAGGGCAGATGAACCATTTACTATCGAGCAGATTTCAAGGGGCATTAATTGGTGGCAATACTGTCTATCTTAGCTCTTACCAAATCGCCCCTAATCAACTAATTATTGATACGACTCCAGCCTTGACAAGTGGGATCGCAAGCTTGATTTATCACGATCGATTTGTTGCTCAAGATTGGGCGAAGAATATCAGCATAGATACTTCTAATCCAGAGCGATCCATAGTTGCAATGCTGCCACTAATGTTATTTTTTCATGACGATCGAGTCAAATTGCGAGAGATTTTAATCAATGTCAGTCATGCTTGGCAACTAGACTGGGAAACCTGTTCTAGTGCAATTGCCATCGGCTACATTATATCTCGATCGCTCACAGAATCTTTCGATCCTGAGACAATTATCCCCCAACTGCTGGATGAAATGAATAATCTCCATCCACTGCTATTTCAATCACTCAGCACAATTACCCAATTGTTAGAACAGCCTAGTAGCTTGCACCAAATTACCCGACGACTGACTACCCTACACCCGATGATTGAATCGACAATATTAGCAATTTATTGCATTCTATCTACCCCAGAAGATTTTAGCCTAGCCACTCGTCGCGCCTATCATGTCAAGAATCGCTCGCCGCTTACCTGCGCTCTGACAGGGATACTTGCAGGTGCTCAAAATAGCCTCACAGGTATTCCCCTCAATGGCTATCTAGCAACACAAGATCGGGTGGAGTGGTTATCGGCAGCAGAAAACCTACTCAATGCTTGGGCAGGAGTCTATCACAACTATAGCAGTCAATCTACGGCTAATTATCCCCTGTCTGTCGCATCACCCAGAGTCATGCAACGACGGAATTAATGAAAAACAATCAGGATTTAAGGATTTTAGGATGGGCAGGATTGAGTTATCTTTACTAGCTCTTCCCCTTCTCCTCGCTCCCCGCTCCCAACTCACAACTCTCAACTCCCACACTCCTACAGCTTCTGGTGAGTATAGGCATGTTGCTTGACGTTATCATCCTTGGTGACAACTCGATCGGCATTGAGTACCCGTTTCCGCTCGGTGGAATAGTTGAAACTGCTGTAGCTATCGCCTAGTGCGATGTGAGCTGCGGCTTCGGGGCGACGTTTGTAAGTGCGGGCGGTGGCGATACAGCGATAGGCAAATTCATTGCCTAGTTGATAGTTAGCAGGGAAATTAGCCGGAATTTGGGGAGTCTCGCCAGCAATTAGTGCGCCGAGGGTGGTAGCGGTGGCGATTTCATAGGATGTGGGAATACCTTTGAGCAAAGCTTCCAACGCGGAGGAAGGGATTGGTTCGACTACCTTAAGTTCTTGAACGCCATCATCATCGCGGAAGAAGCAGGTAGCCACACCAATCACCACATAGTCATCAGCGTTAAGATCGGGAGCATCGGCAAGGGTATTAAAAGTTGTCATAGAATTTTATTTAGTTATGCTGAAATTCGATCGCGATCGATCCATCCATATTAGATCCTAGCAACTTAACTAGGATCGGTAGATCCTCGTTAGACTACTTATTATTGTGTCGATTGCCAGGGGCGAGGCTACGCCAACGAACGATACTTGTCTGTAGCCTGTGTATCTATAGCTCTAATTGTTGCATCTAGACTATTTCAGCGATTTTTCATTTAGCCTACCCGCTTTTAAATACTACATACACACTGACTCACTATACATGGAAGCTTTTAGCCCTACACCACCAAATTGGACAGAACTAGCAACTCACGCCCAAGGATTTTGTTGCCCTAATTGTAGCTCCGGCTCTACCGCCGCCACCGCCGCCTGGATCAATCGCCGTTCGCCCGTCTTGCTCGACAATCGCAAACGCAAGTGGCAAGAATTTTATAACTGTGAATGCGGTACCGCTTGGTGGGGCTGGAGTGATGAGCGCACCCCCAATGAATTTGCCGATCGAGTTCCCTATAATAGTGGAGATAGCGATCCTGATTTTGATAGCTTTTTTGGTTACTTCTAGATTAGTGGTTTAGTGGTTTGGTGGTTTAGCAGATGAATAGTCTTCTCCCACACTCCCCACACCTCCCACCCCTCCCACACTCCCCACCCCCTCTCAAAAATGGATTGGCAAGAAATCTCCAGTAACTGGGTTTACATCCCGCGTCAGCCTCGTGCAGTCGTCCATTTCTTGGGTGGTGCATTTGTGGCGGCGGCTCCACATATTACTTATCGACTGCTGTTGGAAGATTTGGCACAACAGGGGTATGCGATTGTTGCGACACCATTTATCAATACATTCGATCATCGATCGATCGCTAGTGATGTCTACAATAGTTTTGAAGATACTTTAGAACTACTGCAAGATCGGCGGTATTTGCCCAAAGATTTGCCAGTTTATGGTGTAGGGCACAGTATGGGCTGTAAGTTGCAACTGATGATTGGCAGCATGTATGATGTCAATCGCGAGGGAAATATTTTAATATCATTTAATAATTTCTCGGCTCGTGATGCTGTACCGTTGATGGGTCAAATGCCCGCAGAGTTCAATCTCGAATTTTTGCCGAGTCCTCAGGAAACCCTCGATTTAATCGCTGATTATTACGATGTCCGGCGCAATCTAATTGTCAAGTTTAGTAACGACACGATCGATCAGTCCTACACTCTGGGGCAAACTCTCAAGGGTATCGATCCCAAAATGGTTTCGACTCAGATTATCAATGGTAGTCATCTAACTCCCTTGGGACAGGATTTCCAAGTCCAACTTACGCCCCAATTTTTCACCCCATTTGATGCCATCGGGCAATGGATCAAGCAAGAAGTGCATCGCGACTTGCACCAGCTCAAGCGCGAGATGTTGCTCTGGCTCGATCCTGTCGTGAGTAGATAGCCGATCTACGTTCCATTGGAAACATGGCGAACAGAATTGTCGTCACAGGTGTTATTGTCAAAAAATTACTTAAAATTACTTCATGATTAAACCGTTGGTTTTACTCTCTTTGAATCTAGGTATTGCCTTAGGATTCAATCAGCAAGCACCTTTGAGGTTAACGGCTGAACCTGCTGCAAATATCCAAGCCAATCAGATTAGTGCCAATTATGAAGACAGTCCACTCGGCTTCGACGAACAACTGTGGGGCAAGTCTGGTGACAAAGTGGCGATGCTCAAATCGATCGATAATAGCCTGCGTTATATAGAAACACCAGCAGCCACCAAAGCATACCAAAACTATGTAGTCCAAGGCATCAGTCGCGATCGGGTTAAACGTTCCCTGGTGAGATTTCGCCAGCTAGTTACAACTAACAACTCTGCCGCTGAACTCCAAGCAGCAGTGAAAAAAGAATTTGCATTTTATCAATCAGTTGGTAAGGATAACAAAGGTACCGTAACATTTACAGGCTACTACGAGCCAATTTATCAAGCTAGCCGCAAGCAGACGGCTGAATACAAGTACCCAATCTACAAGCTACCTGCTGACTTTAACAGTTGGAAAGATCCGCAGCCCGAACGTGCCATGTTAGAAGGCACAGACGGTCTGCAAGGCGCGACAGGGCCAATGGCTGGAAATGAAATATTTTGGATGAAAGATCGATTTGAGGTCATCCTCGTGCAGATTCAGGGTTCAGCCGAACTCAATCTCGCCGATGGTAGTAAAACCACCGTCGGATTCGCTGGTGGTACCAATTTTGCCTACAGCAGCATCGGTAAAGAACTCGCTAAAGACGGCAAAGTTACGCCCAGTCAGCTCACTCTCCAGGGAATTACCCGTTATTTCCAGGATAATCCCAAAGAATTAGACGTTTATATCCCCCGTTACAAACGCTTCATCTTCATGAAGGAAACCTTCAAAGGTGAAGCAATGGGTAGTATTAATGTCCCAGTTACACCCGATCGATCGATCGCTACAGATAAATCGATGATGCCTCCAGGCGCACTGGCTCTAGTTCACACCGAACTCCCCTACGCCAGTGGTCGATCGATCCAACAAAAATTGGTCAGTCGCTACGTCTTGGATCAAGATACAGGTAGTGCCATTACTGGCCCTGGGCGAGTAGATTACTTTATGGGCACTGGTAAAGTCGCCGGAGATCGTGCTGGAGTTACAGGGGGGCCTGGGTATCTTTATTATCTATTGTTGAAGAGCTAGGGATTGGGAGCGTGGGAGTGTGGGAGTGTGGGAGTGTGAGAGTAAAACTTAGGATGCTCCGTTGCTCCCGCGCTCCGTTGCTCCCGCACCCCCACGCCCCCACGCCCCGTCCCCAACTTTTGATAGAATAGTAGCCTGGACTACTCATTTCCATCGTCAATTTGTACCCATGCCCGATCTTAGTATTAGCTCACCGTCGGTGCATTCAGATGTCATCGAGTTACAGGAAAAATTTGCGACTAGCACCCCGAAAAGTCAGTTGCAGATGCTCCCGCAGCTATTGGCGGCGGGACTGCCAGGGATTGAAGTTTTAATCGAATGGCTCCAGGAGCAGATTGGCACCAAGCCAACCATCGTGACAGGTGCGGTTTATCAAGCCTTGTATGTGAGTGAATTCTCGGCAGCGAAAGATTATCTCGATCGAGAGTTACCGAGTGGGATGATTCCCTTACAATCTAGTCAGGGCGTTGATTATAAGCTGCTTCAGCAATTATTAGCCCAGCAGAAGTTTGAAGCCGCAGATAAGCTCACCACCGAGAAGCTGTGCGAATTAGCTGGTGCAGATGCCGTGAAGCGTAAGTGGATCTACTTTACAGAGGTAAATGGATTGCCAGAAATGGATCTCCACACCATCGACGCGCTGTGGTTATTTCACTCTGAAGGTAAATTTGGCTTCTCCGTCCAGCGGGACATGTGGGTAGGCATGGGCAAGAGTTGGGATAAATTGTGGGTGAAAATCGGCTGGAAGAGCGGCAATAACTGGACACGATATCCAGGATCGTTTACCTGGAATCTGACTGCACCGCGAGGTCATTTACCCCTATCCAATCAATTACGTGGTGTTCAAGTAATTTCCTCGTTACTATCACACCCAGCTTGGGAAACATAAGGATGGGAAGGAGGGAATATGAGCAGTGCGGTAGCAGTAAGAAAGGTTAGATTGTTTGCTTCGTTCTAACTTTGATTACTCTCTTCACTCTGTCTTGAAAAGGTGCTGCACTCGGGGAAACCCCAAGAACGCACTTTTCGCTCCCCAGAATTCCCACCCACGCAACCCCAAACTCCGAACTCCGAACTCCGAACTCCTCCATGCTAAAGCCATCCCACCGTCTCGCAGTATTGTTACATGACGGAATTACCGGACTTCAGGGTAAAACTGGGTTGACGCTGCTGCGATATAGTCCCGCGCAGGTGGTGTGTGCGATCGATCGATCGGTTGCAGGTCAGTCATTGGTAGAATTAACAGGAATTCAAAGAGATGTACCGATCGTGGATTCGATCGAGTCGGCATTAGAATATCAGCCAGATGTGCTGGCAATCGGGATCGCGCCGTCAGGTGGAATTATCCCTGAGAGCTGGTTTGGTGAACTCCAATCAGCCGTAAAAGCGGGATTATCGATCGTCAACGGCTTACATACACCCTTAGCAAATCATCCCCAACTAGCTGGATTATTACAGCCAGGACAATGGATCTGGGATGTCCGGCAAGAACCGAAAGACTTGAAAATCGGTACGGGTGCAGCGAAATCATTGCCCTGCAAGCGGGTGCTAATGGTGGGGACAGATATGGCAATCGGCAAAATGTCCGCAGCATTAGAATTACAGCGCACCTGCGAACGGCGGGGGGTTAAGTCAAAATTTATCGCCACTGGACAAGCAGGGATGATGATTAGTGGTGAGGGTGTGGCATTGGATGCGGTGCGGGTGGATTATGCCGCAGGTGCGGTTCAGCAAGCAGTGATGCAGCATGGCAATGATTACGATCTATTATTAGTTGAGGGACAGGGTTCGCTCCTGCATCCAGGTTCGACAGCGACTTTACCCCTGATTCGTGGCTCTCAACCCACGCACCTGATCCTGCTCCACAAAATTGGGCAGGAAACCATTCGGAATTGTCCCGATGTCAAAATCCCCCCATTAGCGGAAATTGTGCGGTTGTACGAGGCGGTGGCTAGCTGTGCGGGTGCATTTGGAGATATTAAGGTAGTGGCGATCGCGCTCAATGGTGGTACGCTACCTGATGATGTGGTCAGAGCTGAGATCGATCGAGTTACCGCCGCGACTGGTTTACCCTGCACTGATGCTGTGCGGTTTGGTGGTGATGTATTGCTAGATGCAATTCTCAATTCATAAGCTCCAAAATCCATACATTCGATCGTGCTAAAATTACGCCATAGCAACGTTTAAGTCAATCCAGTCGAACGAATTTTAGGTATTCTCAAATGGATGATCGATGGTCAAAGTTGAAAGCAGTTCTAAACCACATCGGGCAAACTGCGGCGACGGAGATATAACCAGGATAGCCCGATCGATCCAATCCCAATTCCGACTAGACTAATCATTTGCGCCATCCGCAGTGAACCAAACATCAGGCTGTCAGTTCGCAAACCTTCGATCGCAAATCGACCGATACTATAGGCAACTAAATAAACTAAAAAGATCGAACCAGCTTTAAGATGATGATGGCGATTATCTTTGATAAATAGCCACATTAATAGGGAAAATACTAATAAATTCCAGAGTGATTCATACAAGAAAGTTGGATGGACATATTCACAGGTATTGGAATATTTAGGAATACATAATTTCCACGGTAAATCTGTCTGACTACCATAGGCTTCAGAATTAAAGAAATTGCCCCACCGCCCGATCGCTTGCCCTAGAGCTACTGATGGTGCGATAATATCGGCTAGTTGCCAGAATGAGATCTGTTTGAATTTCGCAAAAATAACTGCTGCGATCGATCCGCCGATTAATGCCCCATGAATAGCAATTCCACCCTCCCAAATCTTGACAATATTTTCTGGATGTTGGGAATAGGTTTGCCACTCAAAGATCACATAATATAACCGTGCGGCTGGAATTGCTCCGATAACTAGACAAATAGCTAGATCGGCAATCGCTTCAGGATCGATCTGTCGGAACTGTCCCAATCGCATCGATAGATTAACGCCAATTAGTACCGCTGTAGCAATTAGCACGCCATACCATTTCAACCGAAACCAGCCCAAATGAAAAATCTCTTCCCCTGGAGATACAAATTCAAATGCGAGTAACGATCGAGCTAAATCATAACTCGTAGTAGATAGAGTAGGAAGATCTAGATCGGGCAATTGAATAGTTGAAAATAAATAATCGATCGGCATATCGCAATTTTATCGATGAATATCACTATTATTACTAGTTCGAGATTGAGGCGCGGTATCAATATTGATACATTCGGGGACAAACTTATCCCACCGAGGTGAGCTAGTCGCTAATTCAGCGGTGGTGTGTGAGTTTGGAATGTTGCTTTCAATGGGGTTGAGATGTCGTTGCACCCAGTTTTCTTCCCAATCAGACTTGGTTGACGCGGTGCCAAAGTCTTCATCTTCCACCCATTCCTCCCAAACTGCACCAACTGGATCGATCGATAAATCGAGATCGTCAGGATCGGGAACAGCCAGATTGTCAGCTAATTGAGAGTCAGGATTAGTTACTTCTGGATCTTTTAATAGTAAAGCAGCTTGAGTCAATCGTGCCAGTAGCGCGTCAGAACTTAATTGAGGTGTCTCAACTTGCGGTAGTTGCTCCAGAGTCGGTGGTAGGCTTGCCAAAATTGCTTTAAGCTGAGATAAGTAACCTTGGACGATTCGATCGCTAGCGACGATTCGATCGTGATGCAATTGTTGCAGCTTAATGTAATTGTTACCACTGGCTAAGATATCTTTACTAACTTCATTCTGGATCTCTCCAGTCAGTAAGTTGATTTTAGTCCGCAGATACCCAGTATTACCCGTCTGACGATCGATGATTGAGTCTGCCGTCAGACGGGTGGTGATATCTAATTCGGTACCATCACGCACCAACATTGCTAAAGCTTGATGAATTTTGCCGGATTGAAGTGTTTGTTGAAATTCTGCGCTGGAGATCATAGCTTCGGGGTAAACAGAACTCACCAATAGTTACTCAGATCGTAGCCAAGTTCGGCTAGCATCGATCGAAGTAATGGCAAGCTTAAACCAATAACATTACTATGACAACCATCTATTTTGTCAACGAAGCCGCTGCCTTTTCCTTCGAGTGCAAAACCACCAGCACAGACTAATGGCTCACCAGTGGCGATATAAGCCTGAATCTGGGCATCGGTAACATCGCCAAAATAAACCTGCGTCATCCCACAGCGCACGATTTGTATAGACTTAGTTTGGTCGATTAATGTATGGCCAGTATACAGTGTGCCGCAGCTCCCCCGCATCTTTTGCCAGCGGACAAATGCTTCGGCGGGATCTCGCGGTTTGCCATAAATCTCACCACCAACGACAAATACCGAGTCACAACCCAACACCAAAGAATCATTCACCTGACTCAGCACGACTTCAGCCTTGCACTGAGCCAACTTATTAACCAGTGCAGTCGGATCTGTCAATTGAATCTGCGACTCATCAAAGTGGCTGACACAGACAAGGGGATTTATCCCCACACTTTGTAATAGTCGTCGCCGAGCGGGAGAAGCTGAAGCTAAGACAAAATTAATCATAATTACTGACTGGAACACCCGATATCACAATTAACCTGTAGGGGTGCCCTTAATGGGTACCCTCAAATCTACGCTTATTACTAATACTCTTATCATCATGCTGTAAGCCAGCTAGCTAGGCGACGCTAAATGAAGAGACTACTTCATTGAATACCTGTTTCATTCTGCCCCAACGTCGATCGGTTGTGGAAGCATTGAACGTAAACAATTTGCCCCGACTGACTACTACGCTGGCAATATTGTGTCTCAATCCAGTAGGTGATTTGACTGCATATTCGAGAAAATAGTAAGTTTTCCCTTTGGCTTCTTTAGCTTCAGCACTGACCAATTCTGCTTCCCGTCCCGATCCTTCAGGCGCGATTGCATTTTTGCCGAGTTTGTAGCCCACATCGGTAGCCGTACCGAGATCGCTCAATTTTTTATCTTTATCGACTTGACTGATCACCACACTAACATTCTCGCTCGACTCAATCAGGTCATGGAAAATAATATCCGCGCCTTTGGTAGTTTTGACAGCTACCCAACCATTGGGATAAAGGAATTTGTAACCATCACCTGTATCGATATATCCTTGCAATCCCGCCGCTTGAGCTGGTACAACGTTAATTTGTAATATAATTGCTAGTGCCAAAACCAATGACACGGTAACTTTTTTCCACATGGGTGATTTAGTTTAATATTTTATGCATCGTTGCTAATTATATACTCTGGCGGTTAGCTGGATTAGAGATGTGTCGGTGTGAGGGATTGAAGAATGTGGAGAGCAGATTAGATTTCCTACTGAAAGTAAAAGCAAAATCATTTTGGATCGTTTTTATGGCGAGGTTTACCCGCCAGCACGACTCCGCTAAATTAATTCGTCCTAAAGCCTAAAGCCTAATCCCCAAAGCCTAACTCATGCTGCATTGCTAAACAGAAAATGAGTCATTTCGCCGCAGATTCCTTCTAGATCGGTTCGGCTGGCTGCTGGTAATCCAAACCCGACATAGCTGAGTACTTCTTCCCACGCCTGAAGCTCCTCCATCGTCGTGACTTGACGCAATTTTTCGGCGTAGAAACTGTACCAAAATAGCGGTGCTGTGTTGTCGTATTTTTTCCAGCGTTTGCGCCATGCACGAACATCGCGATGATTTGGTAAAGCTACTCCAATAATTGGTGGTAAATCTGCATAACTGACAAAAGTGCTGGTCTTTTTGCCGACAACATGGACTACATATCGCCAGCAATTGACCTTGTAAATTTCATCTGCCGATCGCTTCAGATGCATGGCGACGGCAGCTTTGGTCACGAATCGACTTTGAGGATTGGTGACGAGAATGACTGGTTTAGGTGGAGCTAGTAACATTTGAGGACACCAAAGAGGATGGATGAACTATTGGTGATGCAGTTGAGTTGGGAGTTGGGAGTTGGGAGTTGCACGAGTTCAAGTTGAGAGTTTCACAAGTGCAAATTGAAATGTTTTGATGTTGGGTGATGCTGTATTCATTATAGTACGTTTCTACTAAAATAGCAGCCCTGGAGTTAAATTGTATGCTAGATTTCGATCGAAACTCAAGCCCCTAGATATGGCGTGGTGCAAAGATTGAGACGCTAACTGTGGTTGAATTTAGGGGTTTTGGGATTCAGGTTGCTAGAGATAGAGTAGTTCGGAGCAAAATTGGGAAAAATAAGAGTAATGACTGACTTCTAGATTGCTGTGACTAGGAGTAATCAAAATCGCTATCGCCCCGATTAACCATCAATTGAAAACTATGCCTACTATTGTCTCCCCATCACCAATTCAACGACTGACGGCAAATATTGCCCAACAAATTGTCGGCAAAGATCGACCAATCCAGCTTGTGCTGACAGCTCTGCTGTCGGGCGGACATGTATTGCTTGAAGATGTCCCTGGAGTGGGGAAGACTTTGCTGGCGAAATCTCTGGCGAAATCGATCGATGGTAAGTTTCAGCGGATTCAATGTACGCCCGATTTATTGCCTTCAGACATTACGGGTACCAATATCTGGAATCCAGGTAGTCGGGAGTTTGAATTTATCCCTGGGCCAGTATTTACCAACATTTTATTGGCTGACGAAATCAACCGCGCTACTCCCCGTAGTCAATCGGCATTACTCGAAGTAATGGAAGAAAGACAAGTGACACTAGATGGACATTCCCGTCCGGTATCGGCACCTTTTTTCGTAATTGCGACCCAAAATCCGATCGAATCCCACGGCACTTTCGCACTACCAGAAGCGCAGATGGACAGATTTGCGATTTCCCTCAGTCTGGGATATCCCGAAGCAAATGAAGAACTCCAAATGCTCCAAGGATTGGCTACAGGGGGACCTGTCGCGAGTTTAGAGCCTTGCATCACTCTAGAGCAACTCCAAGCGATCCAGCAGCAGTGTCAGCAGGTCAAAGTAGATCCAGCGATTCAGCAATATATCGTCGATCTAGTTCGCGCGACTCGCACTGATAGCGAAATTAGCCTCGGAGTCAGTCCGCGTGGATCCGTTGCTCTCTATCGGGCAACTCAAGCCTGGGCATGGCTCCAAGGGCGAGCTTACGCCCTGCCAGATGATGTCAAAGATCTAGCTCTCTATGTCCTCTCTCATCGCATTATCACCACTGGTGGTCGCCGTGGCAGTCAGGTGGTGGCGCGGTTGCTCAAGGAGGTTCCAGTGCGGTAGAAATTGGCGATTCGGCAGAGCCGACGCTTCGCGAACGAAATTACCAGTCCAGCTTCCCGATATCCGACATGGAGTAGTAAAGCTTCATTGGCTCGTTTTTGAATTGTCGAAAGCCGTATTTGAGATAAAAGTTCAAAGCATCGTCATTCATAGCATCTACAACTAGAGCCATTGAAGCGATCCTGTCGGATGTGTCGAGAGCTACTTTCATGGAATCTACAAGCAATCTTCCACCATACCCTTTACCTTTTTGGTTTAGATCGACGGCTAGACGACCCAATAGTGTTGCGGGTAGTAAAGGGTATCGGGGTAAGCTTTTGGCGAAGGCATCATCTAGTACAGCCGCATCGACACTATAAGCAGAAATCGTATAGTATCCCATCACAATGTTGTGGGGTGAATCGGTGAGTACAAACGTAGTAGAGATGAGCTTCTTTAGTTCCTGACTAGCTCTGCGCTTGATGTAGTCGTCTAACCTCTCCTCACCGCAGGAGAAGCTATCTCGAATATGTTTCTTGCTGTCTAAAAGGCCGATCTCCAGAGACATTAGTTAGTTTCCTTATATCGCTTTACCGCCGCCTTTAGAGCATCATTCGGTTCTTTTGGGTTCAGAATAGCATCGACAAAGGCTCTACTATCTTCAATTCCAAGCTTCAGGGTTTGATGAGACTCGATCGTTTGCTGCGCGGCAACTTGGGCACTTTTGGAGATAAAATCGGTTAGTGTACCGCCTTCAATATCTACCGCTTTCTGAATCAGGGCTTTGGCTTCGAGACTGACTCTAGCTTCTATTCGGGCGGCTGTTGCTGGTAATGGGTTTGCCATAGGAGTTAAAGAACATATAGTACTGAACCAAGTGTATCTGGCAAATTGCCGATAGTCAATTGGACAACAGTATTTTGTAGGTTGGGTTTCATTCTTCAACCCAACCTACAGCTCTAGGATATAAAATCCCCTCCTTGGAGGCTACCGTGTATACACAAGTTTTATTTGCTTCGTTTCTAGGTTAATTGCCCCCTAAATCCCCCAATTCTGGGGGACTTTCCAGAGATTGGCTCCCCCAGAATTGGGGGCTGGGGGGCGAATCG
>JANXVE010000174.1 GCA_025351825.1 Chamaesiphon sp. 341R_metabat_111
AATTGCTGTTTCCAATGCTTTTAGTATCGTCCCTGGTTCAATCGTTGGTACAAATAATGCTAGTTCTTTTAGTTGCATCTTTAACCTGAATCCTGCTGATGGCAATAACCATTTTACCTACTTTCAGCCCTTAACCGAACCATCATGGCGGCAGGCAGCAATTACCGCTATCCCGATGCAATCTTGGTGCCCGAATTGATGCAGGGATTTGGCGAGTGGCTGCAATCTGCACCAAAAGTGCATCCAGTCGAACTAGCAGCAGAGATCCACTATCGATGATGATTCACCCATTCTCGGATGGCAACGGACATACGGCCAGACTGTTAATGAATCTCAGTTTACTCAGAACTGTGTATCCAATTGCGGTGATTAAAACTGAAGATCGAGCGACTTATCTCGATGCCATCGTCGCTTGGCAAACTGGCGGAGATGACACCGCCCTCAAGGAGACGATCTCAGAATTTCTAAATCTCGATCGATATGCGGCGATCGAACTAGTATTAAGGTATCGCCGCTATTCGATCGATAAAAAGCTGGCACCCAGCACGATTAATGTCCGGCTGGCGGCGATTAAGAGTTTGGTGGACATGGCGCGGAAGCTGGGTAAAACGACGATCGATCTGAGCGATATCGAGAGCATTCCCGCCGAAACTTATCGCGATACTAGGGGGATTTCGGTCGAAGAGTTTAAATCGATGTTGGCGGTAATCGATCCGAGTACGCCGATTGGGGTGAGGGATTATGCGATTATGCTGTTGTTTTGGGGGAATGCGCTGCGGCGAGGGGAAATTGCCAGTGCAAATATTGAGGATTTTTTACCCCAACAGCAGAAGTTGACGATCTTGGGGAAGGGGAAACGAGCGAAGGTGGCGATCGATCTGACAGATAGTGTGAGTTATGCTTTGCAGGAATGGCTGCATTTTCATCCATGCAATGCACCAGGACAACCACTGATCACTTCTTTGAGCCATAACTGTTATGGGGCGAGGATTGCTGGGGATAGTATTTATCGGATCGTGCAGGGGTATGCGGAGGCTGCGGGAATCGAGCGGCGAGTGTCGCCGCATCGGTTGCGGCACAGTTCGATTACGGCGTTTTTAGATGCTAGTGGGGGTAATCTGCGGGCGGCGCAGGCGTTAAGTCGGCATAGCAACCAGAATACGTTGAATTTGTATGATGATAATCGCAAACAACAGCAGAGGGCGGCTTCTGGGGTGTTAGAAGGTTTGTTGGCGGGGAATGGGGGAAAAACGAATGACTCATAATTATCATGCAAATGTACTGTCGGTATAATCTGACTTTAGGGTAAAGCGATCGATGATTAAGGAAGATCCGTCTATTCAGGAGAGCCTGTTGCAACTTTCCATTCAGTTAGGACATCCCCTAGATAAAGCATCTGCCGAGCAACTGTACCAAAATGCGCGAGATTTACTCAGTCACACTTCGCCAACACCAATAATGTTGGCTCGTTTTGCAGGCACCTTGTTGGTCGATCGCATTCAAGATCCAGAGGGAGAAGAGTTGAAATGGTTTCAAGCTCAGATCGAGCAATGTTTGGACGAAGAAGAGGTGGAAGAATCGATTGAATCTCTCCATCGCACTGATACCTTGTGATGGGATTTATCATCTAATTCCGATCTCGTCTGGCAAGTAACGATCGCCACTTCAATCTCGGTTTAATCCCCTGATGTCTAGACTCGGACGAGAGCGGCAATCTCATCTTACTCGATCGAGGCTTGCCACTAGCAATTCTCAAGTATGGCAGCGATTTCGGCTAAGGTTGTAATTGACTTTCTCGACATGGACTGTGGATGTAGCGCATCAAATAAGCGATCGCTAGTTGAAAAAACCCAGCATCTTCGAGACTATCTCATTTATTGTGGCTAAATCGATCGAACTAGAGCGATCGAGCGAGCAAAGCTGCTTGAGTACGATCGCGTACATTTAAGCGATCTAGTATATTGGTGACGTAATTTTTGACAGTATTTTCTGATAGAAATAGGGTGTTGGCAATCTCCCGATTATTAGCTCCAGAGGCAATCAGTTTTAACACCTCTAGCTCCCTGGGAGTTAGCCGTGCTAATTCTGGTGGTAGCGAGGGGAAAATATGTTCTGGTAATAATACCTTTTCTAACAAGCCAGGGCCGAGTTGGGTATGTCCTTTATAAACAGCGCGGATGGCAGCAGCAATTTCGGCTGGTTCGGTATCTTTTAGCAGATAGCCTTTGGCTCCTAATCGCACCGCTTGAGAGACATATTCATCATCATCAAAAGTAGTTAATACTATTACCTTAGTCTGCGGATAAGATTGGCAAATTATTTTGGTGGCGGCGACTCCATCCATGACTGGCATCCGAATATCTAGCAAAACAATATCGGGATGGATCGTGGCAATTCGGTCGTTGGCGTAGCCTTCCAGCATGGAAATTGCCTGTTGACCGTTTTCAGCTTCACCAATTACTTGCAGATCGGTGTAGCACTCCAGCATACTTTTGACACCCTGGCGAATAATATGTTGATCGTCAACGATTAAAATTTGAATCATTGCAGTTGTGGAAGGTTGGGTAGTGAAATTGAGATGCAGCAGCCATGACCGAGTTGACTCTCGACATGCAGTTTGCCTCCCACAGCTACCGCCCGTTCTTGCATTCCTCGAAGTCCAAAGCCTGTCGTATTTTGTTGGGGATTGAAACCTCGACCATTATCGGAAATCGACATCTCGATCGTGCCATCTTGCTGTTGAATCTGTACGGCGATCTCTCGTGCCTCGCCATGTTTGCTGATATTCGTCAAGGATTCTTGGACGATGCGATAGAGGGTAGTTTCAATTTCTAGCGGTAAAGTGGTTGGTAGATCGATTTGGGCGGTGGGAGTGATGCCTGTATGGTGCTGAAAGTCTGTAATTAGTTTTTGGACGGCTACCGTCAAGCTCTTTCCTTGTAAGGGATTGGAGCGGAGGACAGAGATCGATCTCCGAATTTCTAGCATCGCCTCGGCACCTAGTTGTTTTGCTTGTTTGAGAAAGCTATGAGCGCGATCTCGATCGGTTTCCCAGAAGAGTAAGGTGTTGTTAATTTGAATCGTCTGCGCCGATAATGTGTGACCCAAGCTATCGTGAATTTCACGGGCGATCCGGTTGCGTTCTTGAAGGGTAGCCCGATCTTCAATCCGCAGGGCGTACTGGCGTAATTGCTTGTGAGCCTCAGCTAGTTCGGCATGAGAACTGTCTAATTCTTCACGAATCTGGCGTTCGGCAAGGAGGGCATTAATTAATAATAGGGCAAAAATCAGCGATGAACCCGACATTAAGACATTACTAAATCGCCACTCCCAAATCGTCGCTATAATTTGATTGGTGACAATCGGTTTAGTCAAGATTGCCGTACTATAGATCGTCAGTCCTAAGCCTAGAATAAATAGTTGTCCAGCTCGATCGAGTAACAGACAACTTCGCAGCACCAGCACCAGCCATAGTACTAAGATCGATCGAGCAGACAAACCGAATCCGGCGACCGCCACCAAAATTAAGCCGCACTCAGCAGCCGTATACAGCCATCTGACGGACAAATTTCCTGTCGGTAGTCGGAGTCCCATGACCCCAAATAGACCGACTGCTAATACCCGACATCCGAGCATCCAGGAAAACTGGAACGGCAATAACAGTTCCATTAAAGTACCTGCGCCCAGGAGCAGCCACTCTAGGACTAGTAACAAGCGAAATGGTTGGGAAGTAGTGCGGAGCAGCGTCATGTTCCGAAATAGATAGTCGTTCATTGTTTATATCTCATCTAAATGCTGCTAGAACAGGTGCATTATTACTGATTTCGAGCGATCGACTAGGAAAAAAGTCACGGATATGTAAGTACTTTATGACTAGTGAGGTTAGGAAGATTGTGTCTATCTCAATTGAGATTTGACTTCTACAATGAAGAAATAAGCTGAGTTTCTAGCATTCAAATAAGATCTAAACGGGGGCAGTAATGACCGATCGCAGTTCCGACATCTCAGATCTGGAGCGGAATCACAAATTAGATCCCGTTACCACTGCCAACCTGCATGACAAGTTAGCCCAAGAGCCAGTTCCATTAGATTTTAACTCGGCACTAACAGTTGTCGATCCACCCCTGTCCCCAGAGAATACAGAGCAGCTACCAGCAACCCAACCCGAACGACGCTCGTGGGTAAAAACAGCCCTATTGTTATTAGCAGTCTTAGGGATTGGCGCATTGGGCTTCGTGGGGATTCGGAATCTAAGTAGCCAAACTGTTGCCAAAGATAAATCTGCCGATCGCAAGCTCAAAGTCACTCCCGTATTAGTTGCTACCGCGATCCAAAAGACGGTGCCCGTGCAAGTTAACGCGATCGGTACCGTCCAATCGGGACTGAGTGTATCGGTAACTCCCCAAGTCAGCGGGCGGATTAAGGGCGTATTTTTTAAAAAAGGTCAGGAAATTAAGAAAGGGCAGCTCTTATTTACTCTCGACGAGCAACCCCAACAGGCGACAATTCAGCAGGCGCAGGGCGTAACCCTCAAAGACCAAGCCTCTGTCCAACAGGCACAAGCCATGCGGGATAAGGATACCGGACTGATCGCCACCGCCCAAGCGACACTCCAAAAAGATCTCCAGGCGATCGAGCAAGCCAAAGCGACACTAGATAAGGATAAGGGTGCGATCGCTCAATCTCAAGCCACTCTTCAAAAAGATCTCGCCCAAATCCAACAAGCCAAAGCCGTTCTCGCCAAAGACATCGCTCAGTCCAAATTTGCTCAAGGGCAAAGCCAACGCTACGGAAATTTGTACAAACAAGGAGCTGTCAGCCTAGATCAAGCGCAGCAATACGCTGCCAATAAAGGGGTCTCGGCTGCGAATATTCAAGCGGATACTGAGGCAATTAAAAATGCCGAAGCCGTCGCCCAGGGAGATCGCGTGGCGATTACTAACGCTCAAGCAACCGTGCGGGGCGACGAAGCAGCCATTAAAAACGCTCAGGCAGTAGCTCAAGGCGATCGAGTCGCAATCGAAAATGCTAGAGCCGTAGTGCGCGGCGACGAAGCAGCCATTAAAAACGCTCAAGCTGCACTCGGTTCCGATGGCGGTGCCTTAAAAAATGCCCAAGTTCAACTCGGTTATACCAAAATTTACGCCCCGATCGATGGACGGGTAGGTAATATCCTCGTACAAGTCGGGAATGTCGCCCAAGCTGGCAGTAACACACCACTGGCGACGATCGTGCAGGTGAACCCGATTCAAGTCTCGTTTGCAGTTCCCGCCTCAAACCTCGCAGAAGTCCAAAAACGAATGAGTGGCGGCAAACTCGCCGTCGATGTCAAACTTGCCGATAGCGACAGTAAACCGATCGCCGGACAACTATCATTTGTCAATAATACTGTCGATAATACTACAGGCACGATTCAGCTCATCGGCGACTTTAATAATACCGATGGCAAACTGTACCCAGGTCAATATGTCAATGCTACGCTCACTCTGAGTGAAACGCCCAACGCGATCGTCGTACCGTCTCAAGCCGTGCAGAATGGCCCGAATGGTCAGTTTGTCTTCGTCGTCAAACCAGACATGACCGTTGAGAATACACCAGTAGTTGCGACTATTGCAGCGGATGGCTTGAATGCAGTTCAAAAGGGGCTAAAAGCAGGCGATAAAGTCGTCACTGACGGTCAGGCTAATCTGGTTGATGGGGCGCAAGTGAGGGTCAAGGAGCCTGGAAATGGTAAACCAGATGATGCTGCTAGCGGATCGCGCCGTCAGGGTAGAGGCAGAAATCGATCGACCTCTACTAGCCCTGCTCAGTAGTAGAAATATTTGCTGCGGTTGAGATCTACCCACCCCGCCCTTTGGGCACCCCTCCGTTCGCGTAGCGTCTGCCTTGCAGAGGAGGGGACTTTATGAGGGGAGAAGTTTAGAGTGGTTGAGAAGATTTGAGATATCAAAATAAAGTCCAACCCAACTCTACAGATTATGCATAAACAATCTCCTGTTCGGAGGAGTGCCCGTAGATTAGACATGAAAATCCCCTCCCTGGAGGGGTGCCCGTAGGGCGGGGTGGGTAGATCTCCGCCGAAGTCAAATCAAACCCACAGCGAATCCCTATGAACCTCTCCGAACTCTACATCCGCCGCCCCATCATGACCACCCTCGTGATGGTTGGCATCCTGATATTTGGCTGGATGAGCTATCAAACCCTGCCGATTAGCTATCTCCCCAACGTAGACTATCCCACCATCCAGGTCACAGCCTCTCGCCCTGGAGCCAGCCCAGAAAATATGTCGGCTTCCGTCTCCCGCCCCCTGGAAAAGCAATTTTCCAGCATTGCGGGGTTAGATACCCTTAGCTCTACCAGCACCCTCGGCAAAACCCAGCTCACCCTCCAATTCAATCTCAGTCGAAACATCGACGATGCCGCCCAGGATGTCGAAGCAGCAATCCAAGCTTCAGCAGGGCAAATACCCAACGATTTACCCAATCCCCCAACCTATAGCAAAGTCAACCCCGCCGACCAACCGATCCTCTATCTCTACCTCAAATCCCCCACCCTCCAGCTTTCCCAAGTCGATAGCTACGCTCAAACATACATCGCCCAGAAACTCTCGACCATTAGCGGCGTGGCTCAGGTGCAACTCTACGGCTCCCAAAAGTACGCCACCCGCATCCAGATCGACCCCCAGCAATTGGCGAGTCGGCAACTGGGATTAGAGCAAGTCCAGACAGCGATTCAACAAGGTAACGTCAACTTACCGACAGGCTCCTTGTCAGGTAAATTCAAAAACTTTGCGGTACAAACTAACGGTCAACTAGTAGATGCCGCCGCCTATCGGAAATTAATCGTCTCTTATAACAACGGCGCGCCTACTTATTTGGAGCAGTTAGGGCGCGTAGTTGACAGCGTGGAAAACGATCGAGTCGCCAGTTGGTACAACGATGACAGGGCGATTATCCTGGCAATTCAGCGACAACCTGGCACCAATACGGTGCAAGTCGTCGATACAATTAAAAAGCTGCTCCCTAGTATCCGCACGCAGATTCCTGGATCGATCGAACTAGGCGTGATGTATGACGCGGCTCAATCAGTGCGGGAGTCGGTCGATGATGTCAAGTTTACGCTGGTCTTGACGATCGGTTTAGTCATCTTCGTAATTTTCCTATTTCTCCGTAACTTATCCGCCACGATTATTCCCAGTTTGGCATTACCCGTATCGCTCATCGGTACGTTTGCGGTAATGCACCAGCTCAACTTTTCCCTCGATAATTTATCGCTGATGGCGTTGACGCTCTCGGTGGGATTCGTTGTCGATGATGCGATCGTGATGCTGGAAAATATCGTCCGACATTTAGAAATGGGTGAAAGTCCGCTTCAGGCGGCTCTAAACGGTTCGCGCGAAATCAGTTTTACGATTCTGTCGATGACACTTTCCCTCGTCGCCGTATTTATCCCCATGTTATTTATGGGTGGATTATTAGGGCGACTATTCCATGAATTTGCGGTGACGATCGCCGTGGCTATTTTAGTCTCAGGATTTGTATCTCTAAGCCTCACGCCGATGCTATGCAGTCGGTTTTTACGTCCTGTAGACCATAGCAGGCAGAGCCGCTTCTATCGGGCATCTGAAGCGGTATTCGATAAATGGCTGGCTGGATACGATTGGAGTCTAAAAAAAGTGATGAAATATCATCTCACTACGATGATTCTTTCGGGCGTATTATTGCTAGTCACGATCGGACTGTTTACCCTCGTACCCAAAGG
>JANXVE010000145.1 GCA_025351825.1 Chamaesiphon sp. 341R_metabat_111
TTACTGTGGCCTGATTTACTCGATCGAAAAACAACCGTTGAACGCAACCTAAGATCATCCCCACTCTATATCTTTTCGTACATTGAGCGGGAATTAATTCGGGTAAAGTATCTTGAAATGTACTGAGCGATAATTCAGGAAGGTTTGATTCCATCCCAGCTAGATGGGGCGAAATTTTTTCAATTATGCCCGTCTGTCTGACAAATTGTTGCAAGCCGAGTTTCTGATAAACAAACAGCGGAATCAATAATAACCGCAGCCGATTGGGATAGGGAAATAATCCAAAGATAAATTGTCGATATAACCGCTCGACTAATGGGCGTGGATGATTGCGAGCAATTTGCGATCGCATCGACGTAATTAGTTTATCGTACTGCACCCCCGACGGGCAGGTAGTCGTACAAGCTAAACAACCCAAGCAACTGTCAAAATGACTCACCACCGCAGGCGTAAGTTCGATTTCACCCTGATTCAAGGCATCCATCATATACACTCGTCCCCGTGGCGAATCCATCTCCGTCCCCAAGATGCGATAACTAGGGCAAGTAGAGAGACAAAACCCACAATGCACGCAGGCATCGATGAGCTTTGGTTCTGGTGGATGTTGGGTGTCGAGGGTGGGGGAGGGCATGGTAGGGGGTGTGGGGGGTGTGGGAGGTGTGGGGAGTGGGAGACTGGGAGACTGGGAGACTGGGAGACTAAAATCACCATTCACTATCCACTATCCATTAGTTTGGATGTGTTGGGTTGTCTCCTGACGGAGAGGCTCCGCCAACATTCTTCAACCCAACCTACAGATCTACCTATTCACTATCAACTCTCAGTTCTCAACTCTCAATTCTCAACTCCCCTGACTACCCACTTCCACAATGGATGAGAGCTACCTTGCTTGCGAATGTTGCCAACTTGTTGGGTGAGTCGCTGCTGTTCTTTTTTGGGGATCCCCCAGATAATATTCCGACTTTGCCAGACTAGGGTACCAGTCATCATCCCGACACACAGACACAAACCAAAGGCAGGAATCGGTGCGCCAATCAACCCATATTTGACCGCAGCCCAGGTGAATTCTTCTTGAATGAGACTAATGGGGTAGCGCAGTCCCCACAGACTGTAGATGCCAATTGTCAGCCACAGAGCGACGATTACCAACCATCTACCGTAGAGATTTAGGCGGTAGAGATTATCGATTTGGTTTTTAAAAATCGGATCGAGTTCGATTTCTGGATTTGATTCGCTTGCCAAGGATGCTAATGGATTTAATCTAGACATAGCCTCTAAGACTCAGAAGTTACTACCGCTGAATTTGGTGTCACCGGATGATTTTTACGCCACCAACCAAACAAGGTACTGGCGATAAAGATACTGGAGTAAGCCCCCGCTGTAAAGCCGATGATTAGGCACAAGGCGAAATTTTTGAGGGTATCGCCACCAAATAAATAGATGGAGAGCAATGTAAGTAGTACGGTGAGGGTAGTATTGATCGATCGAGACATGGTTTGATTGATACTATCATCAACGATCTGGTCGATCGGTTGGTCTGGATGGAGACTAATTACTTCGCGGATTCGATCGTAGATAACCACAGTATCATTGACAGAAAAACCAATAATTGTCAGGATTGCCACGACGAATAGACTATCAATTTCGATGCCACCGACTAAACCTAATATCGAGAAGATTCCAGTCGTAATAAATACGTCATGGAATAGCGCAACGAAAGCAAAGAAAGCGTAGTCAAATTTGAAGCGAAAAGTTAGATATAAGAGAATCAATCCGAAGGATAAACCAATTGCAATCAAGCCATTTTGAAATAGTTCGGCTCCTAGTGTTGGCCCGACGGTATCATTCTGATTTTTCTTGGGATCGAATTTACCAATCTTTTCTGTGAGTGCAGCCTCTAGCTTTGTTCTAGCTTCAACCTTGAGATCTTTGGTGCGGATTGATAATCCAGTAGAATCTTTACCAATCACCTGAATGATCGGATCGACGAATCCTTGGGCTTTGACAATTTCACGGACGGTGATAATATCGATCGGCTTGCAATTATTCGCAATAGAACAGTCAAGCTCATACTGCAATTTCGTTCCACCAGTAAAGTCCAAACCTCTGCGTAATGGCGATCGAATCTCTGGATTCGTCCACGACAAGATCATCGAAACAATTCCGGCTAAAATCATTGTGCTCGATAGCAGCCACCACCATTTACGCTGTTTAGTAACACTAAATTTTTTCATGGGGAAATTGGGAGTTATTGATAATTAAGCTAGGATCTCTACCCTGGTTGGGGTAGAATCTACGCCTGTAAATGAAAAGACATCGAAAATTCCTAACTACTAGGAAGACTCGGTGCAAACAAATGAGTTTTCTGACGCAAAGCTGGAAAACCGAGGACCAATAGCAACAGAAATGTTCGAGTACAGGTGAGTGAAGTAAACAGACTCAACAATACCCCTACAGCCAGGGTCACAGCGTATCCTTTCACCAGTCCCGAACCCAGGAAAAACAACGCTCCGCAAGAGATCAACGTCGTAACGTGACTGTCCAAAATACTGTCGAAAGCACGGTGAAAACCTGACTCTACCGACTTGTACAAAGTTTTGCCCGCATAGATTTCTTCACGAGTCCGCTCGAAAATCAGCACATTGGCATCCACTGCCATCCCAATACTGAGAATGAATCCGGCAATCCCTGGTAATGTCAAAGTTACATCCAGAATATTGAAAGCCGCTAGTGTCAAAATCGTATAAATTACCAACGCGAAGTCAGCTACCACTCCAGGTAATCGATAATAGACACCCATGAAAATCGCGACCAGTACCAATCCACCAAGCCCAGCATAGATACTGCTTTGAATGCTGTCCCGCCCCAGGGTTGCGCCAACAGTCCGGTTGGAAACAATCTCTACTGGAACTGGCAGCGAACCACCGCGCAGTTGAACGGCCAGATTCTGGGCAGTTTCGGTAGTAAAGTTACCTGTGATCACCGCCTTACCACCAGTAATCCCTGTCGCGGCAAAGGTTGGGCCGACAGTTGGGGTACTAATTGGGTCACTGTCTAAGAATACGCCGATCGATCTCCCAGTCCCAGCGAGGCTTTTGGTCATCTTGGCAAAAGCGTCACCACCAGGACCATCGAATTCTAGGGCTACTTCCCAAGAATTTGCAGATAGTGGCTGGGGGCTGGCATTCTTGAGCTGCTTACCAGTGATTACAGCTTTTTCAAATAACTTACCAATTTCAATATATTGCTTGTCTATCGCTAGCTGCAAGATCTCGATCGATTGTTTATCTGTAGACTTAGTTTTTTTGAGGATTTCTTTCTTTGCTTTAGACTCATTTAGCACCGCCATTTCCGCGCTCAGTTGTCCTTCAGTGCCAGCTTTTTGCTCGCGAAATTCGAGTTGGGCAGTACCGCCCAGTACTCGCTCGGCTTGCTGGGGATCGTTGACACCAGGTAACTGGACTAAAATCTGATTATTTCCAGCAGATTGAATCAGTGCTTCGGATACACCCAAACCATTAATTCGATTTTCGATCACCTTTTGCACGCTATCGATATCTAGCTGACTAATTACAGGATGCTCTTTGGTTGGCTTCACCTGAATCGTCAGCTCCGAGCCACCTTGCAAATCTAGCCCCAACCGCATTGGCTTGTTGACTAGCAAAGTAATCGCGGCGATTAGTAGGACTACGATCAAGCCTAAAATAACTCTCTGTTTTTGCATAGTAAATATAAATTTAGTTGTTTTAAATCTAGTTAGGAGTTGAGAGTTAGGAGTAAATATCCAAGAACTAACAACCAAATAAATAACAACTAAATATTAGTCTCTCCCAACTCCCAACTCCCCGCTCCCAACTCCCCTACAACTTACCATCAACCATTTTTTCAATAGCTTCAGCAATCTGCGGTGGTTGAATAATCGTTAGATACTGGAGCTTGCCATTGTAAGGTGTCGGAATGTCCTCCGACGACATCCGCAATACGGGAGCATCCAGTTCATCAAAGAAGTTGTCACTGATGGAAGCAACTAATTCTGCCCCAATCCCACCTGTCCGCATACATTCTTCAACGATGATTACTTTGTGCGTCTTCTTAATCGATGCCCCAATTGTGGCTAGATCTAGCGGCTTGAGCGAAATCAGATCGATGATTTCTGGATCGTACTTCTTCCCTTGAGATTCCAAGATTTTCATCGCTTGGGTACAGTGATGACGCATCCGTGAGTAAGTCAAGATCGTGACATCTTTACCTGGACGAACGATTTCAGCTTTATCTAATGGCTGGATGTACTCGTCATCAGGTAAGTCTTCTTTCATGTTGTAAAGTAAAACATGCTCAAAAAATAGCACTGGATCTTCACATCTAATTGCCGCTTTTAATAGTCCTTTGGCATTGCGAGGAGTAGAGCAAGCAACAATTTTCAACCCAGGAACGGCTTGAAAGTATGCTTCTAGTCGTTGCGAGTGTTCTGCACCCAGTTGACTGCCGACACCACCAGGACCACGAATTACCAGCGGAATCGTAAAATTACCACCAGAGGTGTACCGCAACATTCCCGCATTATTAGAAATTTGATTGAAGGCAAGGAGCAAAAAGCCCATGTTCATCCCTTCAATAATTGGCCGCAATCCTGTCATAGCAGAACCGATCGCCATCCCGACAAAACTATTTTCAGCGATCGGGGTATCCAAAATTCGCATCTCTCCATATTTCTTATAGAGATCTTTGGTTACTTTGTAGGAACCGCCGTAATGTCCGACATCTTCACCCATGACATATACCGCCGAATCCCGCTCCATCTCTTCATCAATGGCTTCTCGGAGGGCATTAAAAAATAGAGTTTCTGCCATTGTGGATTTACAACACTTAAATTTCTCAGTTCTCACTCTAACAGAATTAGGGGTTAGGGAATAGGGGATAGGGGATAGAGGTTAGACGCTGAGACAGATCCCCGACTTCTCAAAGAAGTCGGGGATCTCGTGGGTTATTGAACTCAAAATGGGCATTGGATTTGAAGCGAAATTCGTTCTAGTGTATATGGATGTGTAAAACTCAGCTCTCGTGCGTGGAGATGTAAACGTTCTGCATTTGCCTGACAATCATACAGTTGATCGCCCAAAATAGTCACACCTAGCCCTCTAGCATCGGCGGCATGGACTCGCAATTGATGCGTCCGCCCTGTAACTGGAAAAAACTCAATTCGCGTGTAGCCGTCGATTTGACCTAATACCTGGAACTTAGTGATACTAGATTTACCAAAATTAAAGTCTACCGTTTGGCGTGGTCGATCGAGTGGATCTCCCCATAGTGGTAGATCGATCGATCCTTGCTCCATCGCGATTATTCCACCCAGAATCGCCTCATATACCTTGTGGATTTGGCGATGCTCAAACTGTTGACTCAAATGTCGATAAGTCAATTTATCCCG
>JANXVE010000192.1 GCA_025351825.1 Chamaesiphon sp. 341R_metabat_111
ATTGCTGGGCAAAGATTTGCGAAATCAATTTGATTCGCAATAATTCTAGCTTATTGCGAATGAATAACGAGGAATCACGGTTTGAAAGATCTCAATATCGATCGAATCCAGTTCAATCCGACTTGTGTATACACGGTAGCCCAGGAGGGGTGCCCGTAGGGCAGGATGCGAAGCGTCCGGGTGGGTCAGATCTCCGCCGCACACAACCAAAAACCCCTCCTCCGTACAGATCGATCGAGCATCAGTATATAGTCAGATTTGTGTCACCGCAGAATCGATCGAGTAATATCATCAATGCTGGACAGACATCTGGCTACAACAGGATTATTGATTTTCCCTTAGCACAAATTTACCCGTATTCACACGGATGTCGATGGAAATCATCAGGAGTTATACTTGGCAGGTAAGGATAATACAGCAGTCTCGACCTAGAGCTTGTGGATCGATCTTGACTGAACTGTAGATGGCTGGCAGCGACCACCCTATATCAGTCTCTAGATTGAATTACTGTCTAGTTCGCCCTGATGGTTTTGGAACTCGGCGGGGCAGGTAACTATATATCCATGTTCTGGATCTTCTCTTTTTTAAGGTTGATTTATTTGATATTAGTTTGGTCACAACTAATCTAGATTCATCTACTGATGATCTGTTGATTTAGTTCTTCTTTTAATATCTATTTAGATCTAGATCGACTTTGCAATCGCAAAAATAAAGAGCGGCAAAGACTGTTTCCACTGGATTTATCAGTGCAAATCCGAAGGCCATCATATCAACTATTTCCAACATCGATCGAATCGAATGGTTGCAGCTCTGTAGCCTCGATCGCAATCCAGTCGATCCCCTACCCCCGATTTTCCATCTACAGTCAAAACCAATGAAACTCCTTCGCCAAATTAACAAACACTACCGTCAGATCCTCATCGCTTCGCTAATTTCTAGCGGTAGCTTGTTACCACTTGTGCCTGCTCTTGCAGATCAAAACAGTGCGGCTCCAGGGGTGCTCGAAAACCAAGCTACTGCACAGTTTATTGATAGTACTGATAATACTGCCGTCCCGATCGTGTCGGATATCGTCAGGGTGACTGTAGCTGAGATCGCAGGTATTTCGGCAATTAGCTCTGTGGTTACTCCTGTCGCTGGGACACCATATCGATCGACCACTGTCAACTTTGACTTCCTCATCCGAAATGAAGGTAACGACCCAACCCAGTTCTTTATCCCTGGTGCGCCGTCTGCTATCACGGGTGGTGGTGTAGCTTTACCGATTCAGGTCATCGCCTACAATACAGCGTCTCCATCTCCATCAAATACTGGTGAAACTCCTGTCACAGCCAACAATATTGTGCCTACTAATGGAATCTCTACTGGTGGTACAGGTGGTTTAACTGGTGTTCCGAATGGTGGTTCTGTCCCTCCCGGTGGTTACATTAAGGTTCGCGTTCCAGTTACCATTCCCGCTGGCGCAAACGTTGGCGATGTCATCAATGTTACTTTAGGAAATACAAACTCAACCCAAGGAAGCACCAATGTTCCTTATCTTGCTGGAACCAATGGTACTGGCACCAACGACCTCTACACCCAAGACAATGCCAATGGAACAGGAACAGTTGGTACAATTGCTGAAACCGATGGTATTCCTTTCAACGGTGATACTACAAACCACCGTCAAGAAGCTAGTGCCGTTGGGTCTGTAACTGTTGTTGCACCACCAAATGTAACCATCAGCGGTAAAGTCTGGGATGATGCCAATGGTAGTGGTGCTACTGATTTTACAGGTATTCCAAGTACTGGCGAATTGGGGGCAAACGTCAGTCCAGCAATTAATGCAATTTTAGTCGATAGTATCACTGGCAAAGTGCTGGCGACTACTCCTGTTGCCACTAGTGGTACCTATACGTTGACTGCACCAGGTGCTAACCCAAATAACGTATTCGTCATTCTCAACACTAGTCCTGGAACAGTAGGTTCGCTACCACCCGATCTTGCTATTTCTCTGAGCTTACCAACGAATTGGACAAATACAACCCCGACGACTTATGTGGCTCTGCCGTTCCCACTTGGGATCGTATCTATTGTTGGCAAAGACTTCGGGATTGAACAGTTACCGACTGCTGTTGCCACTCCTGCTGCCAGCCAAGTCAACTCGACTGGAGTAAATCAGTTTACTGTCCCTGCAACTGTATTTACTAGCTCCACTGACCCTGATGGTACTGTAGCCTCTTACAAAATTACGGCATTCCCTAGCAATGCAGTCAACATTACTATCAATGGTACGACTTACACCGCTACAACTTTTGCGGCTGCTGTTACTGCCAATGGTGGAGTCACCTTCACCCTAGCTCAGTTGAATGCAGGAGCGGTAACAATCGATCCAGTTGATGGTGCCTCGACGGTAAGCATTCCGTTCCAAGCGATCGACAATGCTGGCAAATCTTCTGCCAACACCGCCACTGGTTCCATGCCCTTCACTGCGGCAGCCGTCACCGTCTCTGGTACCGTGATCGATGACAAAGACAAGAGTGGTGCAACTGGATTTGCCAGCATCCGGATCCCTGCTGGCGAACTTGGCACCGATACCAAATTTGGTACCAACGGTACGCCAATCTATGCGACTCTGTATAACGTAGATACAAGCCAAGTAATTGCCAGTCAATTAATTCCGAGTACTGGGATCTATAGTTTCTCTAATGTACCCGCGACTACCAATGTCAAAGCGATCATCTCTACGACTGCTGGAGTAGCTAATGGTGCGGCACCAGCAATTGCACTGCCTGGGGGCTGGGTGGGAACTACCGCTCAAGATTCTGGTTCGTTCAACACTGGTTTATTTCCCATTGCCAACAAAGACTTTGGGGTGATCCAAAGAGCAAAACTGGTGATTGTCAAACGGATTACCAAGATCGGCAAAACTTCCGGCTCCATGTCTACTAGCAATCCTAACGACAATACGCCTCTAACTGGTAGTAGCAGCGATAGCTTCAACTTCAATCCGACCAAGAACCCAACTGCGCCCGCTCATACTGGTAACTGGCCAGCAAACTACATCGTCGGCGCGACTGACGCAGGTAAAGTGCTACCTGGTGATTTCATCGAGTATACGATCTACTTTATGAACAACCAAGGTGCAGATGCAAAGAACGTCAAAATCTGTGACCCGATCCGTGGTAATCAGAGCTATGACTCCAGTAGCATCTCCCTCAACCTCACTAGCGATCCTACTGTGGCTGGGACTGCGGTGCCTGATACTGCCTCCCGCGTCAATGTCTTTACTGGCAGTGCTGCTCCTACCAACTGTAACGCCAGCGCAGCAACATCTACTGGTACCAACAATGGCGGTGTCGCGATCGATATCACCACGATCGGTACTGGTACTGCGGCAACCGACCAACCAGTTGGCGTACCTGGTGCTACAGGCGTAGGTACTGCGAATAGCTATGGTCTGTTCAGGTTCAGAACTCAAGTCAAACCATAGTTGAATAGCATTTAGAGTGTCCGTTGTGGGTACTCTAAAGTTAACGCAGTCTAGATGTAAGAATCAAACAATATTGCATTGCAAATCCAGACGCAGACACAATCGATCGCGTCTTTTTTCATTACTAAACTTATTCTTTATCTCAGCAAGATCCGAATTTAATCATTATCTAGTTTTTCTACTTGATAACTACCATTTTCCTAGCTTTACTGGAAACAATCATGTCGATCCCTACCCTGAAATCTTACCTATCTAGATTGAATTTCATCAAAAATATCGATCGATGGTTCAAAAAATCATCATCGACTGGTAATTCTCAATCTACACCGTTAGTAGCCCCAACTGGTGTTCTTCATAAACGGAAATTTGGTAGGATTAGGAAAATTTTTAATCGACATCAACAGTCAAAATCTAGGGAAATTTGCTACAGATGGAAGTGGCTGCAAAGGTTACTTGCGGGGATAGCAGCGTTATTGTTTGCTCTGATACCCACTGTTGCCTCAGCAAATATTGCAATTGCTACAGGTACGGGGGCTATTTTACCAGCCTTGACTGGTAATAATGTTATTCTGTCTAATTTACAAACGAGTCAAGGTACGCCGAATAATTCGATCGCCACTTTTACGGGTGGATTAACTGGTGGTACGCCGAATATTGGCATCGATAATGGAGTAGCTTTGGTTACAGGTAATGCCGCTACAGCAATCGGCCCGAATAACAATTCTGGACTAACTAGTGGACTCAATATAGTTAGGAGTGATGCTCAGATCACTACTCTCACAACTACCGCTGCATATGATACTACTAGCATCACTTTTGATGTTATTCCCGCTGGTAATTTTTTATCGGTTAGATTTGTGTTTGCATCGGAAGAATATAACGAATATGTTTGTTCACCCTTTAATGATTCAATGGGCATATTTGTGAAAACGGGAGCTGGGGCTTACCAAAATATTGCCAAAGTTGGTTCCAGCAATCTGAATATTAATCAAGTTAATAATGGAACTATTGGTACCATCCAAGCTTCACTGACTATTGCTGGTGGTTGTAATTTATCGAATGCAGCATTCTTTACCAACAACCCGCCTAACAGCCCAAATCTTCAGTATGATGGGTTTACAATCCCGATCGAATCACAAATATCCGTGACTCCGGGCGCAACTTACACCTTCAAGATCGTTGTAGCCGATATTGGTGATAATCAATTAGATAGTGCCGTGTTTGTAGACCAAATTTCGAGCTTTAACCTGGATTTTGGTGATGCTCCCAATACTTACTTAACTGCACCATTTAATGGCACTGTCCAACTACCAGGAGCCGCCCGTCATTCTACTAGTCTGAGTGCTACTGATCCTAAAGTCTATCTGGGAGCAAATCCCCCTGATGCCGAAAACACTACGACTCCAGCTACCGGAGGTAGTATTGCCAACAGTGACGATATCACTGGCGTAGATGATGAGGATGCCTTTAGCAGTAGCGATCTACTCATCGCCTCTGGTGCCACTAGTTACAGTATTCCAAATATTCCCGTATCTAATGGATTGGCGACTACCGCCAGATTAATGGGTTGGATTGATTTCAACAAAAACGGCACATTTGATGTGACTGAATTAGCCAGCACAACTGTTGCACCAGGAATTAACACAGCCGCTTTGACTTGGTCTAGTATGCCAGTTTCTACTGCTGGCACTGCCTATGCCAGATTCCGCATCACTACAGATCCAGCCTATTTTACGGCGGCTAGTCCTGTCGGGTTAGCAATAGATGGAGAAGTAGAGGATTATCGAGTTAGTTTCGATACCAAAGCCAATATTGGGGCGAAAGTAATTCTTGTCAAACGCATCACGGGTATCAAAGCTGCTGGCGGTAGCTGGAATTACGCCCTCAATCCACGGGACAATACACCGCTGAATACCGTCGTTTCCAACCCTGCCGATCCCACTAATACTAACTATCTAAATCCCAAATGGCCCAGTACCACCTACGTCAAGGGTGCCACAAATGCAGGTAAAATCCAGCCTGGTGATGAACTAGAATACACGATTTACTATCTCAATGCTCAAGGTGCAAATGTTAACAGCCTGAAGATTTGCGATCCGATTCGGGGCAGACAAACCTATACGAGTGGATCGATGAAATTACTACCTGGAGGTGCCAGTACACCGATCTCATTAACGGATGCAACAGACCCATCGATCGATCGAGCTAGTACCTATGGTGCCGCTGCTTTACCCGCAGTGGTTCCAGCACCTATTGACTGTAATATCGGTGGTCCTGGTTATGCCGTTGTTGCGACTAAAGATAATGGTGGCGTGGCAATTCAACTAACAGGTACTGGTGCCGCAAACCAACCAGATCTCCCCGCAATCCCTAGTGCCACTGGTGTGGGTACTCCGAGCAACAGCTATGGTTGGTTTAAATTTACCACCAAAGTCGATCCATAGTTATGAGGATCGATTTACACCTAGTCTGTACCAAGAGAGAGCGAGAGTTACGCATCTGGATCGATGCCCAAGTCCCGTAATCGCTGCCGCAGGACAATATTTTCTTGTTCTGCGGCTGTCTGTGCGGCGATCGCAGCTTCAGCTCTCTCCATTGGAGTTGGATAGCGCACGCTATCTCGATCGTACCAAAATAGCCACTCGCGCTGACTCCGGCGATGTAACTGCTGTTCTGCACCAATCGCTAGACCGATTTCTGGCATCCAATACGGCTGCTGACCATCGCTTTGCAACACATACTCACCATCAACCAACTTATACAGTTGAAATCTAGCCTTACGCTTCCGTAACGGGGCATAGACTAGATAATACAAAATCCCGATCGAGCGGTAGATCTCAAGTTTTTTAGTCTGTTCTCTACCTGGTGTTTTCGAGACAATTTCTAATGCAAATAGCGGAATGACTTTTTCATCCCACAACACATAGCTCGATCGCAAACACTCATCATCAATATCTTCTACACCCAAGCTCAACAAGCCATCCGGCGCAATTGCTGGCTTGTCGGGGTGATAATAAAAACCCATATCGATACCGAACAACCAGTTGGGTCGATCGTTCCATAAGTCTAGCAAAATTGCCTTCAGCAGCCCTGGAATCAATTCTTGTAACTCACTATCCACTGGTTTTCCGTCTGAATCTGGTAACTCTTCTGCCGACGGCAATCCATCCCGAAACTTAAAGTCTTCAAACTTTGGATTCCGCTTTTTGGTTGGGGTGTCTAGTGGGATATGAGACTTTGCAGTTTTGACTAATGGCGAAGTTGTCATAGATTAGCCCTGCTAACGCTTGCTTCTGTTATGTGTAATTTTGACCGATCGGCTTCAGCATCGCTGTCACCCGATCCGGAGACAACCGCAGCATCTTTATTTATGTTTTCGGAGCGTTATTTGCTGCTTACTTGACCGATAAAATACACCACGTTTAGCATTATTCCAGTCTCGAACTGCTGGGACATCTACTGTGTCGATCTTATCTTCTGGCAAAGCAGCCAGAGCATCGATTTCAGACTGGATCTCCGCTGGTACTAAATTAAAATGTTCCTTCTTCATACATTTGGATCTATCCCCAATTCACGCAATCGCTGTCGCAGAGCAATATTTTCTTGTTCTGCGGCTGTCTGTGCCGCGATCGCAATTTCAGCGCGTTCAGACTCAGCTTTAGCCCGCTGGGATTCAGCTTCAGCGCGTTCAGACTCAGCTCTAGCCCGCTGGGATTCAGTTTCAGCGCGTTCAGACTCAGCTCTAGCCCGTTGGGACGCAACTTCAGCCCGCTCAGACTCAGCCCTAGCCCGTTGGGATTCAGCTCTAGCCCTCTCCATTGGAGTTGGATAGCGCACATTATCTCGATCGTACCAAAATAGCCATTCCCGCTGGCTCCGGCGATGTAACTGCTGTTCGGCACCGATCGCTAGACCGATTTCTGGCATCCAATACGGCTGTTGACCATCGCTTTGCAAAACATATTCACCATCAATCAATTTATAGAGTTGAAATCTAGCCTTGCGCTTACGAAGTGGGGCATAGACTAGATAATATAGAATTCCGATCGAGCGGTAGATCTCAAGTTTTTTAGTCTGTTCTTTACCTGGTGTTTTCGAGACAATCTCTAATGCGAATAGCGGAATGACTTTTTCATCCCACAACACATAGCTCGATCGCAAACACTCATCATCAATCTCTTCTACACCCAAACTCAACAAACCATCCGGCGCGATTGCTGGCTTGTCGGGGTGGTAATAAAAACCCATATCGATCCCGAACAACCAATTGGGTCGATCGTTCCATA
>JANXVE010000201.1 GCA_025351825.1 Chamaesiphon sp. 341R_metabat_111
CGTATCCCTGCCCACATACATGCTCAATCTCGATCGAGCCAAGCTCAGATCCTCAGGATTTACTGCTGACAGGACATCCTCTGCCGCCTGCCGCAGACTTCTACCTGCAAAACAACTTGCCAATGCGATCGATTGCACCCCAATACTCAACCAAGGATGCACCCATTCACAGGCATAAATTACCAGCCAACTGATGCCGCCAGTACCGAGAATTAAGAGCCAAAATAACACCACCCCTGCTATTCGCCGCAAGTAGGATCGATCGCAATATTTGAGCGTGATTTTGGTAAACCTGTCGATAGTCCAACCCATGACCTGGACTGGATGCAGCCATCCCCACGGGTCGCCAATTAGATAGTCTAGGTACGCGGCAATAATTAGGGGATAAACATTTACCATTTACTTAATAATTGGAAGTTCTTTCCCGACTAAGCTCGGATCGCTGGGTGGAATACCTTCGATCGAAATCAATGATTCCATTACTGACTTGACAACTGGCGCAGCGACAGTACTGCCCAGAGCTTCGATGCCACCTTGTGGTCGATCGATTGCGGCAAAAACTACATAGCGATGCTTGCTATCTACAGGCAAGATTCCGACAAAGCTGGTAATCTTGCGATTGTCATCACTGTAGCCACCATTGCTCACCTGTTGTGCCGTTCCAGTTTTTCCGGCAATCCGATAGCCAGAAATTCGGGCATTTTTACCAGAACCTCTGATGACGACAGTTTCCATCATTTTGAGGACAGCTTCTGTATTCGCAGGTGAAAAAATTTGGGTGGGTTCGGGTACAGTCGGCTTATCCTTCCGCAACCCCGCACTATCGAATAAACCTTCAACCACATGTGGTGTGACTAATTTCCCGCCATTGGCGATACTGCCCAATAGCGTCACCATTTGTAGAGGGGTCAAGGTAAATCCCTGCCCAAAAGCAGTATTGGCTGGATAAAATTTAGATGATAGGAACTCACTGCGATTATGAAACGATCCTAGTCCTTCAGAAGGTAAATCGACCCCATATTTTCGACCTAAACCGATCCGTTGGATCCAGTTGTAGTAAATTTGTGGCTTGAGTTTGTCCATGATTTTGACCATCCCCACATTGCTGGAAACTTCCAGTACTTTGGCAATATCAATGTCACCATACTTTTCCAAATGGGAGTTGCGAATTGGCTTGAAACCTTCGACGACTGTGAACGATCCAGGATCGTTCACGATCGTACTTGGTTTGATTACGCCATTTTCGAGGGCGATGGCAATATTGATCGGTTTAAAAGTCGATCCTGGCTCGCACGGCTCCGAAACAGCCCAATTTTCTAGCAAAACTGTTGCCCGATCTTGACCTTTTTTGCCACGACCGACGATTTTGCGGTAATTATCGACATCTCTGATGTAATTATTCGGATCGTAGGTGGGCCAGACCACCAGTGACCGCAAGGCTCCGGTGTCAGCATCCATGACAATTACTGTGCCCCGTTTGGCATTCCATGTTTTGACTTGCTGTTCTAGAGCTGCTCTGGCTGCTCGTTGCAGCCGCAGATCGATACTTAGGCGCAGTTTGAGATCGTCAGTATGCAAAAAATCTGCGGTGACTCGATCGGGTAAGATATTTCCTTTAGCTTCTTTGGTCAACGGATATTCAGTGACTTTTCGCTCCAAGATCGCCGACTGACTGCGTTCGACTCCAGCGGGAGCTTTGCGATCCTGATTGATGTAGCCCAAAACTGATGCCAGCATATCTTCTTGGGGATAGAACCTGGTATAGTCGAGTTCGCCTTGGCTGATGTCCAAGCCTTCAAGTTTCAAAGCTTGAATCCGACTTTTAATGTTTTCGTCCAAACCAGTGCCGAGCAATACCGCCTTTTCTCGAATTTTCCCCTGCTTGTCGTAAAATTTTGCGCGCACTTCTTCTGGCTGCTTGCCCAAAATTGGAGCTATTCTCTGAGCCATGTCTAAAGGTGCAATCTTGACGTTAGTGGCTTTTTTTGACTTCCCTTTACTAAAGATATCTTGACTAAAATATTTGGGACGAGCATAGAGGGTATAGCTAGGAAGATCGATCGCAATTTGATTGTTCGATCGATCGACGATGGTTCGCCGAGGCACAAATGGACGAATAGTTACACTTTGCTGAATTTCGGCTTTTTGCCCCAAATTCCCCGCGTCAATAATTTGTAACCACACCAGTCTGATCGACAGTCCCAACGCGCCCAATCCCAAAGCCATCAAGATTCCAGTCAATCTGAGTTTAGAGTCTAGCTCCAGAGATCGGCGATTGAGTGGCTTATTGCTGGCTTCGCGAGATGAAAATTGACTACTGAGATCGAGTTGCTGTGACTGCTTGCGGCGAATATTGCTCATTGAATTAATTCATTTGGGGTGAAGGCTCGATCGTCTTTTAATTAAAACGTAACATTTGAATCGATCGAACTTAGAGAAATGGGTTAGGATCTGAACACGCTACTGCCTGGTGATTTTAAGAAAACTGTCGAACAGACTAGGTGAATTTAAGATTAGGAATCTTATTCAGCGCAACTGAGCCAACGATTCACCAGTCAGTATGAAGCACGTCCAAGTAACTCGATCGCTAGCTTATTTTAAGTCGCTGATTATACATTTGCTTTACTGCGAATTTTACCAAGCATCTATTCAGACAACCGACATCTAAGCTATTGTTGATTACAATATCCACAAAACTAGTTGTTACAAATGAAACAGCAAAGTAGTTCAATCGTAACTCTTGCACTACTATTAGTAGCTAGCGGCACTACCTTTAAGGCTAATGCCCAGACTGCTGCTGATAACTTTCCATTGCCCACATCTGTGGCATCAGGAACGAAAATCCAGCTTAATGGTTCTAGCAGCTTGCAAGCTGTTAATCAGGGACTCAAAGACCGATTTCAGAAGCAATTTTCAGGTACAGAAGTCACCGTACCCACAGAATACCAAGGTAGTGATAGCGGAGTCAAAGCAATTGCTGAAGACAAAGCCGATCTCGCTGGTATCGGTCGGTTGTTAACCAAAGAAGAAAAGGCCCAAGGTTTAGCTGCCAAGACCGTTGGTAGATCCAAGATTGCCATTATTGTCAACAAAAATAATCCCTACGTTGGAAATCTTACACTTAAAGATTTCGCGAAGATCTATCGCGGTGAAGTCACCGATTGGTCGCAATTGCCCAGTGCAAAAGGGGCTAAGGGCAAAATCAAGGTCATCGATAGACCTGACTCTAGCGATACCCGACGGGCATTTGCTAACTATCCAGTGTTCCAGAATGGGAAACTCAAAACTGGTGCAAATTCTGAAAAACTCACTGAAGATTCGACCAAATCAGTAGTCGATAAACTCGGAGCAGATGGAATTGGTTATGCACCAGCAGATCAAATCAAAGGTATCGAAGGAATTAGAGCTGTTACCCTTCACGGCACCCAACCGGATAATCCTAAATATCCGTTCTCCCAGCCATTAGCCTACGCTTACAAAAATAAAGGTGGCAAGGTTAGTGATGGTGCGAAGGCATTTTTGGGTTACGCCAGCGATCCTGCTGTGCAAACGGCGATTGCTGCTGGTACAGCCGCAGCAGTTAGCGCAGCTCCAGAGCCAGCGGTTACTCCAACTCCAGCCACGACTGATACTCCAGCAGCCGTGACTCCAGAAGTAACAGCTACTCCACCAACAACAGGTGGAGTTACACCTGCCGCTGGTACAGTAGGCACAGATCCAGCTAAAGGTGGTGGCTTTCCGTGGTTGTGGATTGCACCGCTGCTAGCAATTGGTGGTGGGCTACTGTGGTTATTCGGCCGTGACAAACCGAAACCAGATGCGCCGATCGCACCAATACCCGATCCAACTCCAGGAACAGGGACGGGAATTAAACCACTCTACCCACCCCAGCCTCAAGGTCGCACTCCTAGAGGTGATGGCTTGTCTGGCGACCTTTCTGGGGATGTCTCGGCAGTTGGTGGCGGCTATCGTCCTTCAGGCGATTTACGATCGGGCGATCTTCGCTCCGGCGATCTGTCGGCCACTCTACCCTCGCCTCCAAATATCAACACCACGAATTTACCAAACGTTCCCAATATTAATTTTAATGGTGTTGTCGATACCGTCAAAACTAACGTTGATGGGATCGGATTGGCTGGTGGTGCGGCGATCGCTGGTGGTGCTGCTGCGGCAGCCGCCCTCGGCAAAGGCATGTTCGATAAGGCTAAAGGTGTGGAACCATCTGGCGAATTACTTCTGCCAGAAATCAAAGCCCCAGATCTTAAAGCTCCAGACATTGACCTCTCAAACCCCCTAGAAGGCTTGAAAGACAAGTCATCGAACCTAATCCCTAATTTGGAGTTCGGCAACCCCTTAGAAGGCATCAAGGACAAGGTTGGTGACTCGATCGAAGGTGGCGGTGCAGCCGCAGCAGCTCTCGGTGGTGCGGCTATTGCTGGTGGTGCTGCTCTAACTGGTAAAGTCGGCAACTTCTTCACTAACGATCGACCTGAATCATCGGATCTGAGTCTGGAGATGCCCAACTTTGAACCAGTTGCGGACATTCAAGCTAAAGCTGCGGATCTAGTTCCTGATGTCAATCTCGAATCTACTCCAGGAATGTTCGACAAAGTTGGCGACTTCCTCAAAGATGGTGGTGGCACGATTGCTGCTGGTGGTGCTGCGGCACTAGCTGGCGGTGCGGCTCTCGCTGGCGGCGCAGGTAAATCAGTTACCGACCTATTTGGCGGTGGCAAGCAAGAAACTACGCCAGAAGAAATCTGGCTAGACGAAACTGGAGATCTCGGCAACGATCCATTTGACTTTGGCAATCCTTTGGATACCGCCCAGAATCAAGCTGGTGAGTTAATTCCCGATTTCGGCAACGATCCATTTGACTTTGGCAATCCCTTGGATGCCGTCCAGAACAAAGCTGGTGAGTTAATTCCCGATCTCAGTGAAGACCCATTTGACTTTGGCAGCCTTACTGGCAAAGCTGGTGATTTTATCCAAGGTGGTGGTGCCGCAGTTGCTGCTGGTGGCGCGGCTGTGGCTGGCGGTGCAGCTTTATTTGGTGGAGACAAACAGCCAGATAAAGCTGAACTCGACTTACCCAATCCAGAAATGGATACTTTCAATCGCGATCTAGACGCGATCGGATTTGATGGGTTTGATGAAGATCCGTTTGCGGGTTTATCCGATTTACTTGGCGAAGAAACTGGGGATATCAGCAATGACAGCCCAAAGCCTGAAGCCAGTGATTTCCTATCCAGTCTCAAAGACAAAGCAGCCGATTTACTAGCAGATGGTAAAGGTTTAGGTGGTGCTGCTTTGGCTGGTGGTGCGGCAGCAACAGTAGGAGCTGGACAAGCAGTCCAATCTTTCCTCAAAGGGAAAGATGCTCCAGCTAGCAGTCGCGATGAGGTCGCTGGTACTTTGTACAGTGAGGGTCAAATTACCCTCGTTTCGCCTAGTCCAACTCAAGCCTACGCCCACTGGGAAATCCCCGTGCGGTTAAAACGCCAATTGCGCGAGCAGGGCGGTCAGAAATTGGTAGTTCGACTTTATGATGTCACGAATAGTGGTTCTAATATCGATTTACCAAATACTTTCCAGGAGTTTGAATGCAATGATTCCGATTGGGATCTGGAGATACCCATCGCCACTAGCGAACATCGTTATCTAGCCGAAATTGGTTATGTAACAGCAGATGGTAGCTGGTTGATGTTGGCTCGTTCCGCTCCACTATGGATTCGGCAAGATAACGGTTAGTAATTCATAACTTGTAAAAAAGCAGCAACTCCAGATCTGGAGTTGCTGCTTTTTTGTGAAAAAATTTATCTCGATCGCACCCTCTGGAAGCTTACTGTCCACGGCCTGGTTTACAATCGACAAATCCCAAAGCTTCGGTATCAAGAAAACTAGCGATTCTCTTCCAGAGACACTTCGTGAACGCCATCTCAACAACTGCTTCGTTCGCAAAAGCGTCTCGGAGAGAATCGGGTATTCAATTTCGGCAGCCCGATCGACCAGAGCAGTGCGAATCCGTTCGGGTAAGCGCAATAAAATAACTTCAGCATCGGAGCGGGAGAGTTGTTCGTGAAGTTGGGTTTGCATAGCTTTACATCTCTGTTGGAAATCGAAATTATTAGCTCGATCGAATATACTCGATCTCGTAATGAAACAGAAGCGATTGAATGAATTACGATCGACTAGACAGGCATATCGATCGAATGAACAAATAAGCTGAAATCATTGCTCTGAATGGGTTTGATCGGTGGGCACTGCCCACCCTACTTCTCTGGCTTGTTATGTCGAAGGGAACTCCTCTAGCATTTTCTCAACTGCAAATCTATGATACTTAGCTAAATTTAGGTTATTCATAGCTGATTTAGTACTTACACAAATAGCTCCTTGGATAGCAGAAGCATCTAAATCTTCTGGAGATTTAAGTCTGAGTCTCGGAGGTAAGAAGACTGCATTTGCAAAATTAGCAGCAGTAACATCAATACCTCTAGTTTCTATAAGGTCTTTGGGAGAACATTGAAAAAAAGCATAGCTGAAATCAGCCCCTGTAATATCCGCATCCCAAAAGTTCACATCAATATAGGCTTGATGAAAGATGGCACCATTAAAACTGCCACCGCTAAAGTCCGTTTCACTTAACCAAGCGTTGCTAAAATCGGAACCATTGAAATTACAGTTAGTCATTAAAAACTGAGCAAAACTAGCATCTTTAAAGTTAGCTCGACTAAAATTAGCCTTTTCAATAATACCTTCATACATTCCTGTACCTTCAAAATTTGCACCAGAAAAATCTATGTTGCTTCCACGAGTCTCAGCAGTTATCTCAACTTCTCTGAGGTCTGCATTTTGAAAATTCGCATTTGCTAGATTAGTCTCACATAGTGTAGTTTTTCTTAAAGTTGCTCCCGCCAAATTGATGTTACTAATGTCTTCACAGGTAAAATCCATCTCACTGAGATCGGCACCAGGAAAATCTCGCTGTCCTTCCTTATAGAGTTTTAGAAATTCTTCTGCTTTCATAGGTTTTATAATAAACAGACAAACAGATGCGATCGAAGGACACTAAGGCAAGCAGAGATATAACTACTTACTACAAGGAAAGTTTCCGCCTACTCCCTGAAAACTGGGATTCAGAGAAATATCCGCTGAAAGCCTGATGTCTCGTTGATACTTTCCGAATATTATCCTAAAACAGCGTGATATTCAGAAAGTTTCTGGATATCCCCCCAAATTGGGATATTATCTGGAGCTAAAATTGTAACCACAGAATACATTGATCGACCAGACACGGTTGCGATTCCACGGCATCGAATTTATCGAAGCGTTCTGTCAGATAAGCGATGTGGGCGGGGAATATTCGATCGAACTTGGGGTTTCTATAGGAGCGCACTTTTCGCCATCCATCATCCACCATTCACCAATTTCAAAGACTGTTGCAAGCGAAACAACGTCGCTGTCTGATAGAGATTGAGCGGAATTAACGAGATACCTTCGAGCCGTGATTGCACCCAGCCTTCGCCCCAGTACCATTCGTGATAGCCATCGACACCTTGACTGAGCAGAAGCCGCAGTGATTGGGAATTGACTCGATCGACTTGACAATTTACTGCTACCAGCCCGAAACTAGTTTTAAACTTCGTATCGATCGCGAGTAAATCTTGACTGGTAAAGCTCATCTGCTGGGGAAAAAGCCACTTAGTCAGTGCTGGCGGCGATAATAATCGATCGCGAATCGTACTCGCAGCCGCTGAAACTTCAATCCGTAGTTCACTTCTTTGAAAATTGCCAAACATAATCAGATTGACCTGAGGGCTAAGTTTATCAACATTTTAGCAATTCTTAAAAGATTGCCGTTCGAGAACAGTCGGAGGTTGTGCCAACTGATTGACAGCATCAATCTGCTTCTACTTTAATTTTAAATCGATCGGCTAGAGAATTACAAATTAGCGATCGAATGCTCAAGATCGATTGAGTAACACCTTCAGGCTAGCTTAAACAGGACGAATTTAGCACTAGTTATGGCATCAGACTGTCCTGATTTGGTGATAGGCGTAGTGTATATTCAAAGTAAGCATAAGCAACGAACCAGCTACAGTGCATTAACTAGACCTAAATAAATTTGCGAGTGAGTGCCAAAAGTGGAAGATCGATTACCGTTATTAATTCAAAAACAACTCAATGCCGAAATTGAGCAACGTCCCCCGCTATTTCCGTGGGAGACAGAAGTTGATGAATATGCAGCAAGTGAGGCTGAATCTGGGCATCCTAAACATATTCGGATCTCAACCACGTCACTTGAATCTGTTGGGGTAGTTGCTCCAACCGAGCAGAATGATTAGTGGCGAGAGATAATTGCCAATTATCTTGATATATGTCCAGTTCTTCAGCGGCTTCTAAAAGTTCGATTTTTGCCAGAATTCAGCAGCAGATGGCAATGATGCCAAAAACTGCACCAGAAGAATCACTACTGCTGCGGATCTTGGTGCAATCGATGGTGGTAGTGGGAATTCTCGCTACCGATATCGCGGCGGAAACCCAGTTGAGTTTGTGGGCGATTCCTTTGAGCATTATTGGCTCGACTTGGAGCTGGTACCATCGCCACGGGCGAAATATTGGGGCTAAGTTTGGACTAGCGTTGGCGATGCTGGGAGCATTGGGCTACTTTGTGGTAAACCTGATTGGCAGTATCAACGATACGCGGCTAGTTTTGGCAGAATTATTGGTGCAGATGCAGGTAATTCACACCTTCGATCTACCGCGCCGCAAGGATTTGGGCTATTCAATGACGATCGGATTAATTCTGATTGCAGTAGCGGGAACCTTGAGCCAGACCTTGACTTTTGCGATTCTACTACTGCTATTTTTGACGATCGCAATTCCAGTATTATTTCTGGATTATCGATCGCGGCTCAGTTTGTCACCACTAGCAATTAGCAATCCCACTCAGATTACCAAAATCGGTATTCCTTGGCAACAATTGAGCCGATTGTTGGGGATAGTAATCGCCATTGGTTTGGTTGTATTTGCAGTGATGCCACGGTTTCCAGGCTATCAGGGTTCGCTCCCTGTCAGCGCGCCAATTAAGTACGAGCAGAAGAAATTTGATGGTAAGGGCATCACTAATCCAGGCTACCAACGTAAGGGTAAAGCCGGAAGTGGTAAAGCCGCGCCCCAAATTGACGGTGGTAAAGGTGGTGAAGAAAAAGACGATGGTAAGTTAGACGATAATTTTTACTATGGATTCAACTCCCAGATTAACCAAAATCTGCGCGGGGTGATGAAGCCCAAACTAGTCATGCGTGTGCGTTCGCAAGCTCCAGGATTTTGGCGGGCATTGGCATTCGATCGATATACTGGACAAGGCTGGGAAATTTCTCGTAATAACAAGACCAGAAAAGTTTTTCGCCCTGACTGGGATTACAAATTTACCATCGGTCATCCGACGACCAAAAATCTGACCAAGCAAGTGATTCAAAGCTATACAGCTCTTGAAGAACTTCCAAATATCATTCCAGGGATGGCACTGGCTACCGAAATATATTTTCCGACTGCTGAAATTGCTGTAGATCCAGAGAGCAGCCTGCGATCTCCGGTTGGATTGCAGCAAGGTTTGACTTACACGGTGGTGTCTCAAGTACCCTATCGCAACCAGACATTACTAGAAAAAGCTAGCACCAACTACCTACCAGGAATTTCTGACTACTACCTCCAAATTCCCGACCAGATTAAGGCTAAATTGCAGGCATACAGCCAAAATTTAGTCGATAACTCAGTCAAGCAGCAAGTGGGCAAAAATAGTCCAGCTCTGACTTCAACCTATACTAAAGCCCTTTACCTCGCCCAGTATCTCAAACAACATTATCGCATCCCTCAAGATCCTTTGGCACTCGATCGAGTCCCCGCAGGGGGCGACTTGGCAAGCTGGTTTCTATTTCGCTGCGAGGGCAAATCGACTAGCTGCGAAGCTGGCGGCTACGCCGACCATTTTGCGACGACTTACACGATGATGCTCCGCTCGATTGGGATTCCCGCCCGATTAGCCGTTGGCTTCGATTCTGGCAGATTCAACCCCTTCACTGGATTCTACGAAGTCTCTAATACCGACGCACACGCCCTCACCGAAGTCTATTTCCCCGACTACGGTTGGTTTGCCTTCGATCCGATTCCAGGGCATCCCCTGACTCCCCCAGGTGTCGATGAAGACCAAACTTTTAGCACAGTCCAGCAACTATGGAACTGGGTAGCTAGCTGGCTACCTTCTCCCGTGACTGCTTGGATCTCTCAAATTTGGTCACTGACACTCGGCTGGCTCGTAGTGGGAATTGCCTTATTTTTTGGGCTATTTAGTCAAGGTCGGCTCGGCATATTTGCGGGTACTGCAATTGGCATCTCGATCGCTTTTTGTGGTTGGTGGAGCTGGCAGCAATGGCGCAAGTGGCAACACCGCCAATGGCTAAAAAAACTAGCTCCAGTCGATCGAATCTATCAGCAAATGTTGGCTCAATTGAGAGCGCAAGGTGTATCCAAGCATCCGGCTCAAACACCGATGGAATATGCCCAAACAGTGCGAGAAAACCGTTCCGCTACAACTAGTCTACTAGTAACCGAAATCTCTCAAGCTTATACCGCTTGGCGATATGGATCGGAGCCTCAACAGATAGACAGGCTTCAGAATTTATTAACTAGTCTAAAAAGAGAAAAAGTATCCTAATGTTCGGCTAATACAAATATTAATCACTCAATTATCTAAACATCAAAATTTATCATGGCTAAAATACTAGGGTTGGCACTAATGATTGCCAGCATTTATTTCTTAGGTCAAAATATTGTATTCACAACTCAGTATTACTCTAATTGGTGGCAGAAAACAACAGCAACGGTATCCGTTCTCTCATTACTAGCTGGAGTTGCCTCCCTCACAGTTTGGCGCAGAGAAATGGGTAACTCTGGCTGGATTTTTATCGGTGTTGGCATTGTCTCTGTTTTCCTCAGTGGTGGTGTGATTCTACAGCCGACTAGTCTATGGACATTTTTGGTGTCGATATTCGCATTCTTCAGCGGCTATCAACTGTTGACTAGCGGTAGAATAAGATTTTAAGTTCTTTCCAGCAATCGATACCGAAAATAATGCTCGTTCACGAAGTGTGGGCTTTGCCCAATCGTTCCCAACAACTAGATAGATTGCTGGTATCCACAGAGCAGATGCAGCAGATCGAAAACAAGGTATTTGCAGCGGGAATGCCTGTCGCGGCACTGATGGAAAAAGTGGGGGGATTAATTGCGCGACGATTTCAGGTACTGTATCCGCAATCATCCACTCCACGAATTGGCATCTTAGTCGGGATGGGGCACAATGGTGGCGATGCTTTAGTCGTTGCCAGAGAGTTGTGGTTTCAGGGTTATCAAGTCTCGATCTATGTACCGTCAGAAGAATTGCGAGAGCTAACAAATCAACATTATTCCTACATTTCAAATCTCGGCATCAACATAGTTGAAAACGTTGAGAGTTTAGGCAATTGTGACGTAATTATCGATGGACTATTTGGATTTGGCTTAAATCGCGAAATTACTGGTAGTCTATTTGAATCGATCGAGCTAATTAATCTATCCAAAATTCCAGTCGTCAGTATCGATCTTCCTTCAGGGATTCATGCAGATACTGGAGCTGTATTAGGCATCGCAATTAAAGCCACACATACCCTCTGTTTGGGACTATGGAAATTAGCTTTTGTTCAAGAACAAGCGATCGAATACCTGGGTAAAACCGAACTAATCGATTTCGATCTGCTATTGACAGATATCGATACTGTAATAGAAGAGAAGCCGCTAATAAGTCGGATGACAAATAGTCGAGCAGTCGCCAATTTGCCTGTAAATCGAGCGGCAACTACCCATAAATATCAGCAGGGTCACTTATTACTAATAGTCGGTTCTGAGCAGTATGCAGGGGCAGCGATCCTTGCTGGTTTGGGTGCGCGGGCAACGGGAGTAGGAATGCTATCGATCGCGGTCCCAAAGTCGCTCAAACCACTATTATTAAACTACTTACCAGAAGCCTTAATTATCGGCTGTCCTGAAACCGAAGCAGGGACGATAAAATCATTACCCGAACTAGACTTTAGTAAGTACCAATCGATCGCCTGTGGTTGTGGTTTAACCGATCGACCATCGAAGATTGTCAAACAAATTCTAGCAGCAAATTGTCCGATCGTTCTCGATGCCGACGCACTAAGTATTATCGCCAAATTTGGTATCGAAACCACCATATTCAAGCGCGAACATCCAACGATTTTAACGCCCCATCTCGGTGAATTCAAGCGGTTATTTCTCAAAATTCCGACAGCTAATAAACTCACCGCCGCAATTGCCGCCGCTCAATCTAGTCAAGCAATTGTTTTACTCAAAGGGGCGAGAACTGTAATTGCGGGAGCTGATGGTAATTCGATCGTGATTCCAGAAAGTACGCCAGCTTTAGCTAGAGGTGGCAGCGGAGACGTGTTGACGGGGTTAATTGGTGGATTGATTGCAACTAATAGTCGGGAAGATCTAGCTATTTCGGAAGTCGTTGCAACTGCGGCTTGGTGGCACAGTCGAGCAGGAATTATAGCGGCGAATGAGCGCGGAGATCTGGGTATAGATCCGTTGACTTTAATTCAATATTTAACAACGGTGATTCAGAATTATAGCAAGTCTAGATAGTTTGAGATAAAGTAGTAATGATTATGAGGTAAATTATGAATATTCAAACATATCAACTCTCATTAGACTTTGAGCAGATTCTGAACCTGGTTCGACAATTACCTTTTATAGAACAGGAGAAAATTCGTCAAGAAATAGAAAAAGCAAACCGTGAGCAAAAATTAAATTCCTTCCTCAGTGATTTTTACACCGATGAAATCAGCCTAGCCGAAATCACAGCAGAGGTCGAAGCCGTTCGCAGTGATATCTATAGTCAGCAGCAAAACCATGTATAGAGTCATTTTTGACACCAATATTTGGATTAGCTTCCTGATTGGCAAACAATTTGTCAGCATGAAAGAACTACTCCTAACAGCAACTATCCAACCTATTTTTTCAGACCAGCTTTTCGATGAACTGCTAATAACTACCCAAAAGCCAAAGCTTCAAAAGTACTTCCAAAAAGATCGAGTCGATAATCTAATCATTTTTCTTGGAGAAATTGGAGAAACAATTGAGAGTAAATTGATCGTATATGCGTGCAGAGATCCCAAAGATAACTATCTCCTCGCTCTAGCAAGAGACAGCAATGCTAATTTTTTAATTACAGGCGACCAAGATTTATTAGTCTTAAAAAGGTTCGAGCGGACACAGATATTGACCTATCAAGATTTTCTGAAGATCATTAATAACGAAAATTAGATATGGTAGGTTGGGTTGAAGAATGAAACCCAACATCTCTAGGGTATTGGTGTGTTGATGTTGGGTTTTGCTCCGCGCAACCCAACCTACAATTTTATAGAATACTAAATATTCATTGTGCCAAACCGAGCTACCTGGAGCGTTGACGAATATTCGATCATCCATTCCATATTATTCGTTATAAGATATGATACTTTTGGCGTTTTAAATAGATTTGCTGTGTTAAATTCATTAAATAATAAAAAGTTGGAAATCTCATGCAATTGAGAATCAAATAGAATGGCCTTAATTGGATAACTTATTGACTGTTTTGATATCCACTGAGTAAAGAAAATAATATTATTTTCTGAGTCGATTGGCATCCAAATCCATTCAGAGTCTTCAGAAAACTTATTCCAGTTAAATCGATGTAGACGCTCTCGAATAATTTTCTTTTTTCCTCTTACACTTAATTGAGATAAATCGATGTTCATTATTCAGTCTTTATAGGATGGTTACTATCCACCATCTAACCTCCAGCCGTCAACGCCAATAATTCCTCCTCAGAAATCACCTTAACCCCCAATTTCTCCGCCTTAGCCAACTTCGCTCCCGCCTTCTCCCCTGCCACCAAATAATCCGTCTTCGCGCTAATCGAATCCGAAACCCTGCCACCATGCTGCTGAATTAAATCCTTCGCATCATCCCGTTTCATCGTTGGTAAAGTACCAGTAATCACAAAAGTTTTGTCAGCAAATATTTGGCTAGCAGTTGCAACAATCGGCTCTGAAGACTTATCAAACTGCAATCCCGCTGCTTTTAACCTGTCGATCAGCACCAAACTATCGGGTTGTTTAAACCACATACTCACCGATTGCGCCGTCTCAAATCCGACTCCATAGATCCCTTCCATGTCTGCTAAAGTCGCTTGGGCTAATTGTTCCACCGAAGTAAACTTATCAGTCAGAATATTTGAACCATTGCTTCCAATCTGCCGAATTCCCAAGCCATATAATACCCGCGCCCACGGGCGAGATTTAGAACTAGCAATTCCCTCAACAGTTTTAGTCGCTGATTTCTCACCCGTTCGCTCTAACGTCATCAATTTCTCAACAGTTAGATCGTATAAATCGGCAATTGAATTCACCAATTTACGATCGACTAATTGCTCGACTAACTTCTCGCCGACACCATTGATATCCATCGCGTCACGACTCACCCAATGTACCAGCGAACCCTTGAGAATTGCGGCACAACTAGGATTGATACAGCGCATCACGGCTTCGCTCTCTGGCTTGACTAAACCTGAGTCACACACAGGGCAATTTGTGGGCATTTTAAAAACTAACGCCCCAGACGGACGTAAATCCGTTAGCACGCGGACGATTTCGGGAATAATTTCTCCGGCTTTGCGGACAATTACCGTATCGCCGATGCGGAGATCTAATTGAGCAATTCGATCGCCATTATGAAGCGTTGCCCGTTGAACTGTGGTTCCTCCCAATTGGACTGGTTCGAGGTGCGCCAAGGGCGTAATTGCACCCGTTCTGCCCACATTTACCACGATGTCTAGTACTCTCGTCGGGGCTTCTTCGGCGGGATATTTGAGCGCGACTGCCCAGCGGGGAAATTTGTTGGTGAAGCCGAGTTCTTGTTGGAGGGCGAGATCGTTGATTTTGACGACGACTCCATCGGTCATGTAGGCTAAGTTTAACCTGTCGGTATTCCATCGATCGTAATAGTCGCCCACCGCAGCTAAATCGCGACACA
>JANXVE010000032.1 GCA_025351825.1 Chamaesiphon sp. 341R_metabat_111
CCAATGATGATTTCTACTCAATCCGCTAACCTCGATCTAGCTCAAATTGGCTCTGAACTGCCCAGCATCTGTGGGCGAGAAGCTGAAATTAGCCAAGCCGTCAACCATACAGAACTAATCTTTCTCCCTACCACCAATCTCAGACTTGCCGACATGACTGCGGGATTTGCCTGCGCGCTCCACATGCATCAGCCGACGATTCCGGCTGGCTCTCAGGGCGAACTAATCGGACATCTTCAGTACATGTTCGAGCATCAAGGTGAAGGTGATAATCATAATGCGGGTGTCTTTGCCTGGTGCTACGCGCGGATGGGTGAATTTATCCCCGATTTAGTCGCCCAGGGTTGCAACCCTCGGATCATGCTGGACTATTCGGGTAATCTATTGTGGGGATTGGAGCAGATGGGGCGAAATGACGTACTCGATCACCTCAAAAAAATTACTTGCGACAAACAGTATCAGCCTCACGTCGAGTGGCTGGGGACGATGTGGAGCCATGCTGTGGTTCCTTCTACCCCGACTCCCGATATCAAACTCCAGATCCAAGCATGGCAACAGCATTTTGCTAGTATCTTCGGCATCGAAGCACTCAAACGAGTCAAAGGGTTCTCACCCCCAGAGATGCACCTCCCCAATCATCCCGATGTCCTCTACGCATATATCAAAGCACTAAAAGAATGCGGCTATCGCTGGCTGATGGTGCAAGAACATTCCGTCGAGCAGCTTGATGGTGGGAGCTTGACTCAAGACAATAAATATCTGCCCAATCGTCTCGTCGCCCGAAATTCCCAGGGCGAAACCATTAGCATTACCGCCTTAATCAAAACCCAAGGCTCAGACACCAAATTAGTCGCTCAAATGCAGCCCTATTACGAAGCCAAAAGTCGGGGCAAGCAGCAACTAGCTGGCAAAACAATTCCCTGTCTAGTTACCCAAATTGCCGACGGTGAAAATGGCGGCGTGATGATGAATGAATTCCCCCGTGACTTTCCCCGCCCGTGGCAAGAAATCAAAGGTCAAACTAATGGGGTATTTGGTTGCAATGGTACTGAGTATTTAGAACTACTAGAAACCGTCGGCATTACTGAAGCTGATTATCCAGTTTGTCAGGCAGTTCAACAACACAAAATCTGGCAATTAGTCAATCCAGAACAAGCCGATCTGAAGTCAGTAGAAAACGCGATCTTTGCACTCAAAAAAACTGACCATCAGTTCCACATGGATGGTGCCTCTTGGACTGACAATCTCAGTTGGGTACAGGGTTATGAGAATGTCCTCGAACCGATGTACCAGCTCAGTGTGCTGTTTCATCAAAAATTTGATGCTTTAGTGGCAGCAGATCCCACTGTCACCACTCGATCGGATTATCAAGCAGCATTACTCTACAATCTCCTCGTTCAAACCAGTTGTTTTCGCTATTGGGGGCAAGGTACCTGGACTGAATATGCACGGGAATTATATCGACGTGGATTAGAATTAGTTAATATCTAATTCGTTAAGCGATGTTCAAGCTAGGATCTGAATATTGCACTAATAACAAACCTGTCTCGATCGAACGATCGAGACAGGTTGAAAAATTGAAATCTAGTTAACTTAAGCTTCTTCTGTTGCTGCTACTTCGGCGGCGACTTCACCATCGGTTGCAGTTTCCTCAGTGGCTTCTGTCTCTGCTGCTTTGATGACTGGGGGCTTGGCTTTGCTGGGTTTGGGGCCGCGCATCAGGGCAAGATTTTCAGGTGCTCTGGGTTCATCTCGTTTATTTGAGTCTCTTTTACCACCTTTGTCTGCACCACGATTGGAGGAACCACCCTTTTTAGGAGCTTCGGAAGATCTGGGGGTACCGTCGCCCTCAACTGGGGGATTTTGACGATCGGCTTTCTTGATTGGACGGTCTACCATTGTTCGGTTTTGAATTACTATTGGTATCTTAGCTTGTCAGGGCACAATCTCTCAGATCGATCTGCAACATCGCTAGATCTATGTCTGCTCTCTCATAGTGCCCAAGATTGTAATCTTTCACGCTATTGGATTTAACATTACTTTGCACAAATTTGCTTTCTGGGTAGGTCTTCCCTATACTGAGAGCCGATGAATGACAACGTAGAACGAATTGAATCGGTAAAAGCAGGTAGCCTGGGTGGGATTACAGCAGGGATTGGCTATGTTTCACTCGCGATGCTCGAAGCATTGAGCTTACCAAAATATTTACCATCGTTGACTAGTCTGAGTTTAGCAGCGGCAATCTCGATCGTTACGGGCTTTCTGTTTGGGATTACTTATCGTTATATCATTCGCACCGATCGCAACGATCATCTCAATTCTGGTGCGGTGTTAGCTTTTGGATTGGTACGTGGCTTGGCGCAGATCGATGTGAGTAAGTTTGAGCTATCCCAAATTTGGCTGGATGTGTCGATCGTCGCTGAGAGTATTTTACTATTTTCAATTGCACGTTACGTGCTCGATCGGGCGTTGGTGGCAGGTTGGATCTTACCATTTTCACAACAACTTGATTCTCTAGGGAATGAGGACTAACTATGACTGCTGAGGCATTATTCGATCGACTCAAACATCCCAATCCCAATTTACGCGATCGAGCCACGATCGAAATAGTGGAGACTCGCGATGAAACGACGATTCCGCGATTGATTGAGATTCTGGATGATTTAGACACTACTTACCGACGTGCAGCCGTCAAAACACTCGGTGCGATTGGGGTGGATACGGTACCATTTTTGGTGTCACTCTTAGGAACTAGTGATAATGTCACGGTCAGAGGCAGTGCGGTTAAGGCTCTGGCACAGGTGATTCTCAACTATCCTGAGGTGCCTTTTCCACCAGTAGGATTGGCATGTTTGAAAGCATCGATGAGCGATGAAAATCCGGTTGTAAACATGGCTGCGGTGATGGCGTTGGGTGAAATGGGTCCCCCAGCTTTTGAAATTTTGGTGGAAGAATTAAATAAAACGGATAATATCGCGCTGCAAGTAACGTTGGTAAATACCCTGGGTTCGTTGGGCGACAGGCGGGCGGAAGCAATCTTAATTGCAGCCAGAGATGACGAAAATCGCGATCGATATGTACGGGAATTGGCTACTAGTGCCCTATCCCGCTTGGATGGCACGATTAATTACAAGCAGATGAAAGCAGCAGCGGGAAATTAGTGCTAGCCACAAACCCGACTTTTCCAAAAAGTCGGGTTTGTGTTCTCACCAGCATGGCGATTGCTATGTCTAACTTACAACCCCGCTGGCGATGGTGACGGTGCGACTGCGGGGGCTGTGGGAGCAGGTGCTGGCTTAGTCGATTTCGGTGGTGGCGCGGGCAAATTGGCAACACCTGGGACTTTTTTGAGCGCGACAAATATATCGAATCGATTACTAGATTCATCGAAGATCGCACTAGTCACCCCCAAACTTTTCACAGCTTGAAATCCAGCTCTAACTTCTGGCGAAATGTAGGGTAATGGTAAATTTCCGGCGTTAATTGTTCGATCGATATCAATGAAGAATTGACCGTTATGATGGTCTAAATTCGATCGGGTTGATTGTTGAAATAGGGCAGTGTCAGCCAGTCGTGATTTGGGCTGGGGGACAAAGGTAGTGGCTACAGATGCGCCCAAATTGAGATAAGCCAGATCTCGATCGAGCCAGCCGTGGGTGCCGCCGATTACACTGAGTGGAGATGCCCATTCGATTGCGTCCTTACCACCAATCTTGACTGCGTTGATTTTAAATGTCTGAGACATTTTATTATCTAATTTCTTAAAAGCTTTCTCAGCCGCAGATCGATCGTTAGTTTGTTGAAGGAGCACCAATCCCGCCCCGAATTCTGTATCTACTTTATCTGGTTTGGGGATCATGGCAATCCCAAATGGCCCTTTACTCCAGTTGAGAATTTCTGGTTCCAAGGTTAATCCGGTGATGGTGTCGAGTTCTTTCACCAAGTCGTTCGGCTTATACGGCGCGAGGGGATTGGCATCTGCTGCGCGCACATAGTCTTGCCAGAGTCGTTGTGAGTTACCTCCCGATAACATTACCAGGGTATTTGCAGGGAGGTTTTCAGCCATATTTTGACCTTGATTTTCGACTATCAATTTTTGTTTGGCATCGGGTTTGAGCCAGGAAATTCCTTTCCAGGCAATCCCTTCTGTGTCTAGAGTGGCATTAGCAGCCATCCCCTGCACTGGTTGAGCTTGAGCTAGTTTGGCTGGTTCTATTGTCTGCGGCGAACTAGCAGCACCTACGGCCATTGCGACTGGAACGTTCATGTATACTTGAGCGAAAGGCCGATCGACCTCAATCTCAGTCAATGCTTTGGTGTAGCCTGGGACTGTCAGCAGCGATTTACCACCTTGCTGGGTATCGATCACTCGTTCCAAGCCCGATCGGTCGGTTGTAATTGCGACATAGTTATCAACGATGGCGATCGCCATCGTCCCCGCCTTCCGCTTAAATTCCCTAATGGCAACCCCTTTATAGCTGCCTTGGACTAAATTGGCATCGATCGGGGTTTGATGCTGTTCGATGACCCGCTGGGCGGCACCTCGATCGGCGATCGGTAAGATCGCAACTGTTTGTTTAACTGTGGCTTTTGCTGGAATGGATTTGTCAACTGAAACACCTGGATTGTCCAGGTAGCCTAATAAAATTTGCTTACCAATCCACGGCTGAATATCGCGCTGATAATCGTAACCGTAATGAGTCAAAAAATCAGTCTGGAATTTAGCGATTTGCTGTTGAAATACCCCTCTACTCTCAGGAATTCCAAATTCAATAAATTTCTGCCACCGCTCGGCATCAGTAGAAATCGAGACTGAAAAAAAGGTATCTTGCGGCAATAGGTTCATGCCATTGCTGGTATCTAAAGTTCCAGATCTACCTGAGAACAGCTTCCAAGAACCGATCGCCATCAACCCGACTAACAGTGTCGCTGCACCAGTTTTGGCTAATCTTTGGCGTTTTTTTTGCTGAACTGTCACAGTTTTCAACTTTGTCTTAGTTTTGGCGCGGGGCATTTTACTTGGCATCTTTAGTCTCGATCTAGAGGATTGGGGTTTTGAGCGGTGGCGAGGGGGTTTGAGATCGACGGGTTCCCGTGGCATACTGATGATTTAGCGATCGATTCTGACAAAAATCATGTCTTCTGTTGGTAAACCTGCGAATTCTGACCTATCTAATCTCACTACCTGCACTTTTGAAACAGTTAGTGTAGATAGTAATGGTGAAATAATTGTACGTCAATCAGGTTCGGCTTCATGTCTTGTCGAGAGATTAGATCTCACCATCTCCCTTGATTTGGTCCTAATTCCAGGGGGTAAGTTCATGATGGGTGACAACACACATCATCCAGATGAACAACCAATCCGTCAAGTTACGTTATCACCTTTCTACATGGGTAAGTATCCAGTTACCCAAGCTCAATATCGGCAGATTATGGGCGACAATCTCGGTAGTGGATCTGGAGCGGACGATCCAGTCGAAAAAATTAGTTGGGATGATGCGATCGCCTTCTGCACCAAATTATCTCAAACAACAGGCAAACAATACAGTCTCCCCAGCGAGAGCCAGTGGGAATACGCCTGTCGCGCTCAGACTAACAGCAATTTCCACTTTGGTGAGACAATTACTCCCGATTTAGTCAACTACAACGGCGAGTATCCCTACAATGGTGCGCCCATAGGTCAAAATCGCGATCGATCTACACCTGTCGGCAGCTTTCCTCCTAACGCTTTTGGATTGTACGACATGCATGGCAATGTCTGGGAATGGTGTCTCGATCGATATCAACCAAATTATCTCACTGCACCAGTTGATGGGAGTGCGGTGGTAGATGCCTCTGAGTTAGGATCTAGTTCCAAGCGCGTTATGCGCGGTGGCGCGTGGGATTATGTTGCCAAAGGTTGTCGCAGTGCCGTTCGCTCTAGCATGGATTCAAGTCTCCGCATGAATGGCTGTGGTTTTCGCGTCATATTAACTACGTTAGACTAGCAGAGGAGCTTTTACCCAGTCCCTTTTCACTACCGTGTATTAGAGTTGATGCGGAGATCTATACCCCACCCTAACCCTCCCCTTAGAAAGGGGAGGGGACAATAGTCCCGTTTTTCAAAGGGAAATTCACCGTAAAGTCGAAGGTAGTCAAAGATAACTTAGCTCCTCCCCGCATCCAAGGGGAGGTTGGGTGGGGTACAGATCTCCGCAACAACTCAATCTCTCAAATCAACATGGCAAAAAAAATTCCCGTTACCATTATTACCGGATTCCTGGGTAGCGGTAAAACGACGCTAATTCGACATTTGCTCACCCACAATCAAGGGCGACGGATTGCCGTGATTGTGAATGAATTTGGTGAACTGGGCATCGATGGTGAGCTGTTGCGCTCCTGCCAAGTGTGCCCCGATGATGAGGTGGAAAGTCCGACTAATATTGTCGAGCTAACCAATGGCTGCTTGTGCTGCACAGTTCAAGAAGAATTTTTGCCCACCATGCAAGCCCTAATCGCCCGTCGGGATGACATTGATTGTATTCTGATCGAAACTTCCGGTTTGGCATTGCCCAAGCCGCTCATTACCGCCTTCAGATGGCCAGAGATTCGGACAGCAGCAACGGTAGATGCGGTGATTACGGTGGTTGATTGCGATGCGGTGGCAGATGGCAGGTTTGCCAGCGATCCGGCTGCTGTAGACGCGCTCAGGCTAGAGGATGAAAATCTCGATCACGAGACTCCATTGCAGGAGCTATTTGAGGATCAGCTAGCCTGTGCGGATTTAGTGATCCTTAATAAAGCAGATTTAGTCAGTCCAGAACAGTATCAACAGACGATCGATCTGGTAAATCAAGAGCTACCTCGATCGGTCAAAATAGTTACTAGCGATCGAGGGATTGTCGATGTAGATACGATCCTTGGTATAAATGCCGCAGTAGAAGATCATCTTGAAGATCGTCCCAGTCATCACGATATAGAGGAAGATCACGATCATGATGATGATATTAACTCAATTAATCTGGTACTCGATCGAGCATTCGCTCCCGAACAATTGCGCCAGAAATTAGAACACCTCGTCAAAGAACAAGAAATCTATCGGATCAAAGGATTTGTCTCTGTACCAAATAAGCCGATGCGGTTAGTGATTCAAGGTGTAGGCAATCGGTTTGAACAGTTCTACGACAGGCCTTGGCGCACCGATGAGCGACGACAGACTAAACTAGTATTTATTGGCAACTCGATCGATCCTGAAGTTATTGCCGATGCTTTTGCAGAGCAGGTTGTAGCTAGATGAGATTGTTGGGTTTCATTCTTCAACCCAACCTACAGATCTTTGTTTATTGTTTTCCCTAAAGCCTAAAGCCTAAAGTCCAAAGCCTAGAATTGATGAATATTCCCCGTTTACATCCAGATACGATCGAAGAAGTCAAAGCTAAAGTCGATATTGTCGATGTGATTGGAGAACATGTCGTTCTCAAAAAACGGGGCAAAGACTATCTGGGTACTTGTCCATTTCACCAGGAGAAGTCACCCAGCTTTTCCGTGAGTCCCACCAAGCAAATGTATTACTGCTTTGGGTGTCAAGCGGGGGGGAATGCGATCGGTTTTATGATGGAGTTGGGCAAGCAATCTTTTACAGAGGTTGTCTTGGATCTGGCGCGGCGATATCAGGTTCCGGTTCAGACACTGGAACCTGAACAACGTCAAGAATTGCAGCGGAGATTGTCTCAGCGTGAGCAGTTGTATGAAATCCTGGCAATCACGGCTAGCTTCTATCAACACGCTCTCAATCAGCCCCAGGGCGAGAAAGCTCTCAACTATCTTAAGCTCGACAGGGGTTTTAGTACCGAAACAATTCAGGGGTTTAAGCTGGGGTATTCTCCCTCTGGCTGGGAAACTTTATCGAACTATTTAATCGAGCAAAAACATTTTTCACCGCAATCAATTATCGCAGCAGGTTTGATTATTCCCCGCAAGGATGAGACTAGCTACTATGACAGATTTCGCGATCGACTGATGATTCCAATTCTGGATTTGCGCGGGCGAGTAATTGGTTTTGGTGGGCGAACTTTGAGCGATGAGCAGCCCAAATATCTCAACTCGCCAGAGACAGAATTATTTGATAAAGGTAATACCTTGTATGGACTCGATCGCGCCAAAGATAGTATTAGTAAAACCGATCGCGCTGTAGTTGTCGAGGGTTATTTTGATGTGATTGCGCTCCATGCGGTGGGGGTGACTAGTGCTGTCGCTGCGCTGGGAACAGCATTGAGTTCTAATCAAGTAAAGCAACTAGTTAAGTTTACCGAATCAAAGCAAATCATCCTCAATTTTGATGCGGATAAAGCTGGAAATATTGCCGCAGAACGAGCAATTGGTGAAGTTACCGAGCTTGCTTATCAGGGACAATTGCAGTTACGCATTCTCAATCTGCCCACAGGCAAAGACGCTGATGAATTTTTGAAAAACAATAGTCAGGCAGACTATACCAGCTTATTAGACAACGCTCCATTGTGGCTAGATTGGCAGCTCGAAAAGGCAATTGCCGGACAGGATCTCACCCAAGCAGAACAGTATCAAGCAGCAACCCAAAAAATCATTAGATTGCTGCAAAACATCACGGATGTGACTACGCGCATTCATTATTTGCAGAAGTCGGCAGGATTATTAAGTGCAGGCGATGCACGGATGATTCCACTGTTGTTTGAGAATTTACAAACTGCCATCAAGGGATTGAAACCCCTGCCAGAACAAAGATTGACAGTTAGTAATTTACCTGCTAATAAGTTTAGTCAATCAACTCAATCTCAATACTCAACACCTGACGAACACAATGATCCAATTGAATCTCTCGATGAAGATCCGATCGAGACTGCACCAATTAGCATCCATCCCAGCCAGAGATTAATCGAACAGGCTGAGGGTTTATTACTCCGCATTTACCTGCATTATCCGATTCATCGCTTGACGATTATCGATGAGTTGGATTCTGCAAATCTGACGTTTATGCTGGCTCACCATAGTTTTTTATGGCAGCAGATTGTTGAAAGATCTTCGTCAAATTATCACCAATATTCGGCACCAGAAGAGATTGACTATCTAGACGATGGGTTGATGGCGAAACTCCAAGACTCGATCGCAGAACATCCAGCTAGAGCCAATCAAATCAAACATTTATTTAATTTAGATGAACATACGGCTGAAGAAATCCAGCGTTCCCCATTAGTATTGCGTGCTGCAATTGCCTGTCTAGAAAAGTTTGCCTGTGAACAACAGCGTAAATACTATCTCAACAAACTGCAAAGTAACGATCCTGAAGATCTAGCTAAAAAGATTGAATATTATCAGTCATTCACCACTACTCAGCAACGACTCCAAGAACTAGCACGGCAACGCAATGTGACGATCGACGATTTAATCTCTTTTATCTAACAGCACATTTGCCGAGAGGTTGTCACGACTGGCTAATTTTGAGCTAACCAAGATAGAATACCCAAAAGCCGATCTAGTGGCTGGAGCGGGATTTCAGCAGGCTCGATCGAGACTGTCGAGCCAGACAGCCGGATAAACTGCCACAGCAGTCCGCTAGTAACAATTCCATAGGTATAGGGAATCTCTTGATGTCTTTGCAGATTGAATTTTTGAGCGGCAACAAGTTCGGCAATGCACTGACCCCAGCCATCACGTAGCACACCCCTCTTCGCTTCCACTACGGCGATTACGGGGGCTTTTATAATCAATTGGGCGGGGGATCTAGCAATCAGAAAGTCGCAGATGCCATTGAGTCCGAGGGATCGATCGACTGTAAAATCTTCACCAGAAAAGAGGCTGATGGTATCTGTCAAGAGGGTTTCGAGTTCGAGGAGAATGGGTGCGATTAGAAATTCTGACTGGGCTTTTTCAGAGACATTTCGTTTGGCTAGGGTTAAACCTCTCTCTAGGTAGCGATTCAGTAGATCGCTGGGAGCAATTGGAGTGGTTTCTGGGAGGAAAGAGACGGCTTGCAGTTGCAAGTCGAATCGCAGTTCGACTTCTTCGATTGTAAAGTTGCTGTAAGCCATAATTATTCCCAAGAGATCGTGTTTCGATCTTAAACGAAGCTAGAGTGACTCCCGATCGTTGGTAGCAATTTAGATCGCTACGTTTAGTTGATATCCTCCAAAGCCTAACGCCCAGATTACGCACATTCGAGTGTTTCTCTGGTTTCTCTGCCCGTAGTTGGGTTCTTACCCTTGGCAACCTTGCACAATTTCAACTGAACATCACGGCGCAGCAATACATCTGTGAAATCAGCTCCATCAATGATCGCACCATCAAAATTTGTGACAGAAGTAGAGGCACCAACTAGAATCGCATTGGTGAGATTGGCACGGGTAAATCGTGCCGTATCCAGCAGGGTGTTGGTGAGGTTTGCCCCAGTCAGATCTGCTGAATCAAAATCACCACCAATAAAGCTCACCCCAGTCATGTTCGCATTCACAAATTTACCCATGCGAACGCTGGCTTGGGTAAACTCAAAAGTAGTTAAATCTTTGTTGGAAAAATCAGAACTAATCGGTAAAGTTGCTTTCGTGAAGTCGTCTGCTAGTGCTGTTTGAACGTAACTGCTCATCACAAATGACACAGCCACTAGCAATACAGGCAACAGCCAGCCCTTCACCATCCGCCGAAAACTTAACTTCATTATTATTGGTGCTAATTAATTATTAGTCTCTATAGCTATTAATCTTAGCATTTCTGGCGATCGCCACAACGGGCATTGCACTAGCTATCTGTCCTTGCAATACCCCAACTAATCTACCATCCCTACATCTTCGATCTACTCAACTTTAAGTTAGGCGAATATTTAGTTTGCCTTCATCAATTATGCTGACTCAGACGGCGATCTGCCATCACGAGGAATACGGAACTTTGAGTAGAGTTTAGATGGCTGCTATCAACAGCTCGATCGATTGGCATCCGTGAGATTACAGAGATTATCGGTTCCAGTGCTCAAGAATAGAGCGCGTGACTTCAGCGGCGTGTGTTTGGACAAGATCGTGATCTGCTCCAGCAATAACGACTAGACTAGCTTGGGGGATCTTTTCGACATAAGTTTGGGAATGCCACAGGGGAATCGTACCATCTATTTCGCCTGCAATTACTAATGTGGGAATGGTGATGCGATCGATCTCATTTTCGACTGTATCCACAGCATCTTCGGGGTTTAATCGATCGATCAAAAACGATCTGGCGGCTGGTTGAGTAGAAATCTCCGTTCGAGCCATGCGGATCGTATTGAAATATTCATATTTTAATAACTTAGCAATTGGCTCGATCGCATCCAATACCAAATCTACTAGTGAAGTTTTCCACAATAGTGGCTTGACAAAGTTATATCTACCTACAAAAGTATCGTCTCTAATTCCGGCTGGAGCTACTAGAGCCATACTCTTTAATCGAGGTATTGCGGTTTGTCGCTCGTCAATTGTAGCTGCATAAGCAGCCGCCACCCAAGCACCATAAGAGTAACCGATGAGGTAAAATTCTGATATCTGCTTTGCTGCTATAAATGCTCTCGAAAACTCAACATGATCTCCAATCAAATAGCGAATATCTGGCTTGGAAGAATCACCAAATCCTAATAGTTCTAAATTGATGCAGCGATAATTTTTAGCTAGTCCTTGAGCGAGTGGATCCAATGTCCGCGCATTACCAAAAAAACCATGTAATAAAATTACTGGAATACCTTCACCAATGGTTGTGTATGCTGCCGTATATTGACCTACTTCAATCTTTTGTTTAGTCATAGTTGATTAACTGGCTGTCTAGTTGAGATCGCTAATTCGATGATATCTGCTGCCCGACTCACACCACCAGATTGAGCGATCGATTGTTTGAGTCTGAGGGCATTCTGTCGATATTTTTCGTCGATTAGCACCAATTTTAAAGCTGCTTCCAATCTTGTTGCAGTCAACTTATTCAACGGCACAATTTCGCCCGCCCCAGTCCAAGCAATTCGCGATGCAACTCCTGGCTGATCGTTGGTAATCGGAATCGCGACCATTGGTACACCGAAAGTCAGACATTCCAATGCTGTATTCATCCCTGCATGAGTAATTGCCACTGAAGCACGTTCTAGTAATGCTAATTGCGGCGCGTAACTGACCACGATCGGATTTCCTGGCAACGCTGGTAAGCCTTCTAAACTAGCTCCACCGAGGGAAATGACCAATTGGGCATCCAGGTCTACGCAGGCTGTGGCGATCGCCAAAAACACGTCATTCAGTTGATTTTGCAAGGTGCCCATTGAAGCATAAATCAATGGTTTCTCATTCAATCTATCCCACGGAAAATCGACTGGCTTGCGACTAGTTTTATTGTGATATGGCCCTGTAAAATGAAAATGTTTGGGCAGGTTTTGTCTGGGATATTCAAATTCGGCTGGTTGTTGGGTGACAATGGCTAGGGGCGAATCACCGCTAATCTCTGGCGGTAGTTTCCATAATTTACGGTAATCCGATCGCAAGGTGTTCATCGACTTGGCAAATGGACTGACTGATAGATAAACTAGCTGGTTGCGAAGTACTGCCCACCAAGCCCGATCGTACTTCCAAGTCGTAAATAATGGTGGAATTGTTGGTTCTTGGTTGAAAGGTAACGCGCTGCAAATCGTTACGAAGGGAATATCCAATAGCTCGGCAACTATGCCACCTTCAGGGGAGATTTGATCTACCAGTAATGCTTCAATATTGGCATCTTCTAAAGCATCTGGCCCATCTTTGAGAAATACTTTAGCCGATGATTCAATCCAATCAAGCGTATACTTTAATGCCGCTAAACCGCTTAACTTACCCAGTTCTTCAAATAAGACATTACTCGAACCAATCGGATATTCTACTTCCCCGATCGATCTAAACTCTAACCCAGCCGCTAATACTTTTACCTTTGCATCGATGATGCCAAAAAATGTGACCTCGTGCCCCCGTCGTTGCAGTTCTTGCCCCAATGGTAACATCGTATTCAGATGACCAGTTTCAGCGGGACAGAGTAAACCTAAATGAGTCATGTTGTTTTGAAAAATACCTGAAAATAACTAATTGTGATTGAAAAATTAAAGCAGTACTGTTTGAGAGACTAATAGATATTCTCCCTCGATCTGTTGAATTTCACCAACTCCTACACATCGTTCTGCCCCAATTACTTTGACAAAACCACTCAGCTCAGAATTTGCAGGTGTGAGCGTAACTTGACTCACTGGCAAGCGTTTTCCCTGTCCCCAAAATTTAATTAGTTCGGTATCTCCCAGTGTAACGGTAGGTAAGTGCGCTAGTGCTCGATCGGCTGAAATTGGCTCAAAAATACCTGCTTGCTGCTGTCGCTCTAGCTCTTCTAAGGTGATGCTCTCAGGCAACTGCAAGCCACAACTAGCATTGCGCTCTAGAAATGCCAAAACTCCCTGTGTACCCAGCCTCACGCCTAAATCATGGGCGATGGATCGAATATATGTGCCGCCGCCACAGCCAATCTGGACTTCTAGTTCGGGAAAGTCGCCTGGAGTCCAATTGAGAATTTTGATATTCGAGATGGTTACTTGACGAGTAGGCACCTCTACTACTTTGCCTTCCCGCGCCAGTTTATAGAGTCTCTGCCCATTGACTTGAATCGCGCTGTACATTGGCGGTGTCTGAAGAATCTCACCGATGAATTCAGGCATTACCGTCTGGATTTGTTCGATTGTCAGATTTGGTACTGGCTGCGAGTAGACAATCTCTCCGGCGAGATCGTCGGTGGTAGTTTGCATCCCGAACCGAATAATCGCCCGATACGCCTTGCCCCCTGGCAAATATTGTAATAGGCGAGTGGCTTTACCGATCGCAATCGGCAATACTCCTACCGCCGCCGGATCTAAAGTACCACCATGTCCCACTTTTTTCATATTGAGAATTCGCCGCACTTTCGCGACACAATCGTGGGAAGTCCAGTCTGGCAATTTCTGTAAGTTAATAAATCCGTCCACAGGTATCTAATTAGGGGTAGGCTTTAGACTTTAGGTTTCAGGCGAATACCTTATGTGTTCATATCTTACACAATTTTTGGTGTGTATTTACGCCGATTCCGAACGGCAAAAAATAAGACAACAAATGTAGCAATACCTGCTAAATATAATGGATGTCCATAGGTTATTGGATTCTTTTGGTCGATCGTTAGCCCAGCTATTACTGGCCCAATTCCATTGGCAGCACTCAGGTATGAAGCATTTAGTCCAGACATTTTACCCTGATCTTCTGGACTAGTATTTAGTGAAATCAACGTGCTAATCATTGGCTGAACTAATGAATTGAACAACGAGAAGATAATACTAGCACCCAAGAAAAAATGAATATCTGGAATCACTGGCATCAAGATAAAAGATAAACTCCTAAAAAATAAGCCAATAAATAAAATTTTAACTAAACTCATGTATTTAGTCAGGAGCTTGACACCTTTAATTTGCACTACAACACCGACAATACCGATTGTCAAAAATAGCAGAGTTAAAGATTTATTGTCTTGATGTAGAACGTTTAAATAATATGGCTGAAAAGCAAATGTAAATAGTGTAAATGTGGTGCCAACACAGAAATTGATCGCAAATAAAATACCTAGCTTAGGAAAAGTAAAACCTTTAATCAAATCCTGTAATCCTAGATTGAAGACATTAACATTAGCTTCTGATTTGCGTTCTAGTGTTTCTGGCAAGAAAAATATGGTTAGAATCAAACCGACAGCCGCAACCGCTGAGGATAGGAGAAAGGCTGTACCTAGAGATCTTTGTTGAGCCACCAAGCTTAAAACTGGCCCCACAACGAAACCCAAGCCCAATGATGCGCCAAAGATACCAAAGCCTTTAGCGCGGTTTTCTGGTGTGGTGACATCAGCAATTACAGCTTGAGCAACTGAGATATTTCCACCCGTAATTCCATCGAGAAACCTGGCGAAAAACAACACCATTGCGTTCGGTGCTGTACCAGCCAATAAATTACCAATTACAGTACCTGCGAGACTAATAACTAGCAGCGGCTTTCGACCAAACCGATCGGATAGTTTGCCAATAATTGGAGTTGCAAAAAATTGAGCGATCGAAAAGATCGAAAATAGGAAGCTGGTTTCAATGTCACTGAGCTTAAACTCCCGTCCATATTGATAAATAGTCGGGATCAGAATCGTAAAACTAAGTGAGTTGATGAAATTAATCAGGGCAATAATCCAGAAGCTGCGATTCATTGAATTTGGAGTAAAGAGTTCGGCGGGAAGGCTGACTGAATCTGCTGTCGCCAACTTACTGTAGTTCAAGCGATGATTTAACCAATCTCGATCTTAACTCAGTATAAATACGGATGAAACCTCAATATCTATTCTGACAGATCGGGGTATCCTCGGATGAATATTCCGATCGTGTTCGATTAGACTAAGCTGCACTAGTGTTTAGTTGTCGAACTGCAATGATAAGCAACTTGGATCGAATTTCCTAGTTCAGTTAGCTTTTGTCAGCTTGTGAGTGAGCTACACCTAAATCTAAAAAAGGTTAGTGCAGACTATTTTCTGGGCTAGCCTACTGCTACAATTTTCAATACCCCTGATTTGTTCCCGATTTCTGAAGAATTATTTATGATAAAGCCAAGATATTCGAGATTACTCCCTGTATCGACCAGTTCTAGTGTCCACCGGAATTTACCAACTGGCAAAAATTTTAGCGGATCGAGTCTCAGTCCAATCCAGTCAGATAGATTAGTATTCTCGATTGTTACTGATTCGATTTCAATTGCCGATCCAGCACTGGTAATGATTCCGCAAAGCGGAGGCTATTGCAAAGGCAACTGTTCAGCTACCGCCAACGAAGCACAATCACCATTGATAGTTGAAGCTGGCAAGATTCTGGTAGTAGCGATCTGGCTTTGGTGCCTGATCGGTGCCAACTTTTGCCTTGATAGCCTCAATACAATTGTTAGTTACTTTCCTCAAGATATTTAGATTTTAACCAAACTAATAATTGAAAGAAGCCCAAACTAGATTGAGATCGGTTTGGGCTTTTGGCTATTTAATCTTGGTGCCATTTTGGTCGCCAGCCAGGTTTGATTGTCTGATGCGATCGGGCGATCGCTAAACAGTCATCTGGCACGTCGGTGACGATCGTCGAGCCTGCTGCTGTGGTTGTTGCTACGCCAATATTTAGGGGGGCAACTAAAGTATTATTAGAACCAATTCGGGCGAAATTACCGATGGTAGTCTGATGCTTGTTTTTGCCATCATAATTAACTGTAATTGTCCCTGCGCCAATGTTGACTTGCTTCCCGACAATTGCATCCCCAATATATGACAAATGAGCAATATTAGTATTGTCGCCGATCGTGCTTTTTTTCAGCTCGACAAAGTTGCCCACGCGACAAGCCTCTCCCACCTGTCCCTGCTGACGAATATGAGCAAAAGGACCAACATTTGCACTATGCCCGATCGAGCTATCCACAACCACCGAATATAGCACCTTCACATTATTCCCAATCTGACTATTCTCAATCAGGCTACCAGGGCCGATCCGACTGCCAGTGCCGATGGTAGTGTCTCCGCGCAAATGAGTCTGGGGTTCGATAATTGCATCCACACCAATCTTGACCGTATCATCGATCGTCACACTATCTGGATCGATAATTGTCACCCCCGCCGCCATCCAGTTATCCTTGATTCGCGATTGCAGAATCTGATACGCACTGGCTAACTGGCAGCGATCGTTAATCCCCAAAATCTCTTGATAATCAGGCACATCGTACACCATTACAGGCGATAGAAAATTAACGGCATCCGTAATGTAAAATTCTTTTTGATCGTTGTTACTCTGGAGCTTGGGCAATACTTCTTGCAGCTTCTGCCAATTGAAGCAATATATCCCCGCATTCACCCGCTGATTTTGACGCTGGGTGTCTGTACAGTCTCGATCCTCGATAATTTCCTTGAGCAAATTACTACTATCGCAGAATACCCGCCCGTAGCCCTGGGGATTGGGGATTTGAGCTGTGAGTATCGTCGCTGCATTTTGATGCCGCTGGTGAGTCTCTAGGAGTGCTTGTAGGGTTTCGGGACGCAGTAGCGGCACATCCCCATTGAGGACGAGCAAATCTCCCTTAAAGTCAGCTAGATGGGGTAGTAATTGCTGCACGGCATGTCCAGTACCCAGTTGCTGAGTTTGCTCGACAAACTCCAAATCGGGATAACCCAGCATCGCTTCCTTGACGCGATTGGCTTGATAACCAACAATTGCCAGTTGCCGTTCGGGTTGAAGATCTGCACAGCTAATCAATACCCGTTCGACCAGCGATCGTCCTCCCAATAAATGCAATACTTTGGGTAAGTCCGATTTCATTCGCGTGCCTTTGCCCGCTGCTAGAATTGCTACTGCTACCATAAATATAACTACTAGTACCGAAGGAAAGTAAACACGCCTTTACTAAAATACCCCATTGCTCGCTCCACCAGACGCAATAGATCTGATTAATGAATGTCTCTGGTCAAAAAATTGCACATTCCCCCTCCGACACCCCTACCCTTTAAGTAAATATGAGTTTATGGTTCAAGCGGTTTATTTCAGCTATTTTCTTGGGCGGGCAAACGATCGTTCATATCCTCAAGGGTAAATTTAATTACCCCAACATTATCGAGCAAATGGCTCTAGTTGGGCCAGAATCACTCCTCATCGCCCTGCTGATTTCGACGACAGTAGGGATGGTGTTTACGATTCAGGTAGCACGAGAATTCATTAATATCGGTGCGGGACAGGTAGTCGGGGGAGTTCTATCTCTCACCCTCACCCGCGAACTTGCTCCAGTACTCACCGCAGTAGTATTGGCTGGCAAAGTTGGTTCATCATTTGCCGCCGAAATTGGCACGATGAAAGTTAGCGAACAAATCGACGCGCTGTATATTCTCAAAACCGATCCCGTTGACTATCTGGTAATTCCGCGCGTGATTGCCTGCTGTGTGATGTTACCATTGCTGACGATTTTATCGATCGTGGCTGGTATGCTCGGTGGACTGTTGATTGCTACTAGTATCTTTGGGATGCCAGGGCGCGTATTTTTAGACTCAGCCCGCAATTTCCTCGATGGCTGGGATCTCTGCACAGCACCAATCAAAGCCGTATGCTTTGGTGCGCTAATTGCCATTATCGGTTGTAGCTGGGGACTAACCACGACAGGTGGTGCTAAAGGAGTTGGACAATCAACAACCACCGCAGTTGTCACCTCTCTCCTTGCAATTTTTATCTCCAATTTTTTCCTATCCTGGGTGATGTTTCAAGGTGCTGGTAGTGCTGTTTCCAAAGGAATGTAGACTCAATGTTTCATAGGAGCCACTTCGGGAATAAGCGTGATGAAAAGCAGCGGAAATATGTTAATTTAAATAAACATTGCTTTTTAGTTGTGTCTATTTGCCCCGATGTCCATTCCTGCCTTCAACGAACTTGGTTATTTACCACCAGGGATTTATGAAACTTCTTGGCTGGAATTCATGAGTCGCTTTGCCACTAATCGCCAGCGACAGCGATTGGTAACTGGTTTAGCCGCAGCACTGCGAAAGTTAGGGTTTGCAGGTTGTCGCCGAGTTTTAATTAGTGGTAGTTTCGTGACGAGCAAAGATCATCCCAATGATTTTGATGGTTGGTATGAAAGTTTTGGACTAGATCTCAATCTTCTTGATGCGCTATTTTTGGAGGATGTTGAGTCTCAGATGGAAGTATTTGGAGGGACTTTATTCAGCCCGCCTAGCTATGAGGGCTTTTTTCAAACTGACAGAGATGGACAATCGAAGGGTGTGATCGTGTTAGATCCACAGGAAATGATTATTTAGCCAGGAAAACAGTGATGATTCAGAATGAACGTCAATATAGAATTACGCAAACTAAGTTACGGGAATTCGAGCAGGATTTGGCAAGTCTCAATCCGCCAGATCCTAGTCTCCATCCCCGTCAAGTTGTTGGCTGGACAAATAGCTATAATTTGACAATTTGCAAATTGAAGCAGGAATTAGCTGATTATGAACAACTCAAAAGTGGGCATATTGTGACTTTTGTGTTGGGTTCGTTAAATGATTTACCAACTACGTTAATTAAGGCGAGAATTGCGGCAGGGATGACGCAAAAAGAGTTGGCAGATAAAATTGGTGTTCGAGAGCAGCAAATTCAAAGGTATGAAGCTAATCATTACAATTCTGCTAGTTTCGATCGATTGCGATCGATTGCCAGTGCTTTAAATATTGAAATTACTCAAGCAGTCATGCAGGTATCAAGTGTAGGCTGAACTTTTACTAATATCGATCGAATGTAAATAGCCTAGACATCGAGAAACTCGAATCTCTAGGTGAGGATTTATTAGATTTTACCTCTATGGCAGATCTAGAAACTTGGTTGAGTTAGGATTGACGATCGATATTAATGATTGTGCTTCTCGATCGATCGCACCCAATAACAACAGAATCGATCTCAATCACAATTTGAAATTGTCGATTACCATCATCAAATATTATTACCCTGGATTGTGCCTCAATCAAAAGTTATTTCATATCATGTTTTCTGTGGGTAGTGCACACCCTACAGCTACAGCTTCTACAACTTATTCTCTTGGTCTTCAATGTTTTTTAACTCTATTATTAGTTCTGATATGTTATTTTCATGATTTTCTTCTCGACCTTCTTTTTTATAAATTTCTAAAATATTAATGTGTCCTTCCTCTTCTTGTTTATCATTAAGATATGCTTCCTGATACAATCCGTCTGGAGAAATAATAATTTCGGTTGCATTATGGTACTTTGGACAAGATGGATTTGATATCGACACATTTGTTTCTAATTCTTTTGATAAGAATAGTGCTAGCTTAACAAAACTTACATTGCTAAGTTCATAATTACCGCAATATAATTTTGCCCAAGTCTTAAAATCTCTTGATTGATATTCTATCTCAATACTAGTTGAAAAAATAAATGGGACAATGTTCTTTAAAAAAGCATCTGTTGAACTTATGGAGTCAGAACAAATTCCAGTAAAAACAGAAATTGGAGTTACTAGTTCATCTAATTCTACCTTTGCTTCAAACGCAAGTTCATAAAGTTCAATAAAATAATTTTCGCTGTCCATAGTTTTAGTAGGGTGGGCATTTCCCACAAAACATTATCGATTTAATAATATAAATTTAAATAAATATTGACTACCACAACAATCGATCGATCGTATTATTCGCTTGTCCCTGATAATTACCACCGAATAAATTGTGATGATTGAGGATGTGATAGAGATCGTACAATATCTTGCGAGTTGAGTAGTCAGGATCTAGGGGGTAGACATCAGCATAGCCCTGGAAAAAAGCATTGGGAAAACCACCAAATAATGCAGCCATCGCCACATCAACTTCTCGATCTCCCCAATAGGTTGCTGGATCGAAAATCACCGGAATACCAGCGGTGGTAAAACCAGCATTGCCACTCCACAGATCGCCATGTACTAGGGAAGGTTTAGGACGATAGTTAGCCAACAGACTAGGAATTTTAGCAATTAGTTGTTCGGCTCTGGGAAATTTACCGCCGTTACTTTGGGCGAGTTGGAGCTGATAACCAATTCGGTGATTGGTGAAAAATGTCGCCCAATTATCTTCCCAGGTATTAACTTGGGGTATCGATCCGATCGTATTATCGATATGCCACCCAAACTGACGATCGGGACTAATTCTAATCCGGTGCATTGTTGCTAAATCTCGCCCCATTTGGTTCCAGTTTTGAGGAGTCGCATTATCTATTAGATCTAGATGTTCTAGTACCAAATAACTTCTATCTTCAGCCACGCCCCAACAAATCACAGTCGGTACTTTAATTGTTTTAGTACCAGCTATTTCTGATAGCCCTTTTGCTTCAGCAGCAAACATGTCTATCAAATTTGATTGGTTGAGCTTAACAAAATATCGCTCTCGATTATTACTAATCAAATAAGCTTGATTAATCGAACCACCACTGATCGGTTGACAATCGACTATCTCAAAATGTTTACCTGTCGCTTGCGCGATCTCTGCACTGATTTTAGTCCACATGAGCTGCTCTCCACGCTTGAATTTGGTTAATTGCATTACCGATCCAGATTTGCAGATTGTGCCCAAATCTCTGCGCTTTTGCTGGAATTGTATTTGTAAATGCGCGAATTTTTATGCCTGCTGCTTTTCGTAATTCGTTGGCTTGGGTTTGCCAGGTATTGGTTGGGGTAGGATCGACTAAAGCAGCCTCTGGTGAAGATATTTGCGGTGACTCAATCTGATTCTCGGTTGGATAGGCTCCGCTGTTCTGTGGTGGTTGTGGTTGCACTGGTGAAGTGAATTTTGGTGGATCGATCGATGGATCTTTTTTCACGATCGCTCTAGGTACGACTGTTGGCGTGGGTACAACGATCGGAGCTGGTTTTGGCGTGGCTACTGGAGTAGGTTGAGGCGTTGGAATGATTGGTGCTATTTTCACTACCTCAGGAGCCGGTGTCACCGCAGGGAGTGCCTTGGCAACTGGCACGGGCTGAATTTCGGGCACGGGTGCGGGAATTGGTGCTGGTGAAACGATTGGCTTGACGCTCGGTTCGATCGCTTTAACTGGCTCTGGAGCGACAACTGCTGGAATTTGAACGATCGGGCTAGGCACAGGTTTTGCGACGGGTGCAGGTGCAATTATGACCGGAATGGGACTAGGTTTAACTACTGGAGCAGGCGCAACTATTACTGGAACTGGAATTGGTGCAGGAGTCGGTGTCAATGTCGGAGGCGGAGTAGAAATAGGCGCGGGAATCGGTGCTGTTGCAGGGATCGGAATAGGTACTGGTTCGATCGCCACATAATTAGGATCTACGAGACTAAGAGCTAGATTCGGCTCGATCTCACCCCTAATCAGTTTGGCTAGGGTATCTTTGGCTTGCGGATCGTAAGTGACGATCGAAACGCTATCGTTATAAACATTGGGGATCGGATTGCCTCGATCGTCCAATAGCTCTAATCTTACCCAGTTTTTACCAGGTTTAAAGCCTTGTAGATAGACTGGTGCCCACCTATCTAGGATAAATCTTTGCTCATTAACTGTTACCCTAATTCGCCAGTTGGATCTAGCATCTGCAACTAAATCAGCGGGCAGATTGCTTAAATAGTAGTCCAACATAATTGGCTCCGCACCATATGTACCAGTTGGACGACTGTAAGTAAGTAGCGGTTGGTTTGGATCGGGATTATTCTCGGCTGTTTTCGTCAAAACGTTGAAACTAACTTGAGCATAGGCACCTGCATTTTTAAAACTCTCATGCCAGGGGCGCGAAGCAAAGACACGCAAACTATGGGTTCCAGCCGCTAAATTTTTAAAAACCAGGGGTTGGCTCAGATCGTATACGCCTTGATAAGTCTGTTTGTCCAGAATTACATGTAGATGATTACCTAGCCCTAGTTCGGGCTGTTTGAATAGGGGCAGATCTGTGACAGCTAGTTTGACAGTGACTCGATCGTCAGTTAATGTTTCGTCAGGTTTGGGGCTAAGGATCTGCACTTGCGGCTGGAATTTTGCCAAGCTGGGCGCGAGTCGATCGATACTAGCTGGAATATTTACTTCCGATAATGGCCCATCAGTGGTAGTCAGAGCAGAGCTATTCGTCCCCGCCGCCAATTCCGCTGGTGTCTGGGCTGACTGCTCGCAACTGACGATCCCGATCGTCATTCCCACTGCCAGACAAGCCCCCACCAATCGAGTAACTAGTTTCCATTTCAGATCCGCTCTCAACACCTGCACCTCTGCTTTACAAATTACCCATTGGCACTGCCTATTTTACTAGGATTGGTGAATTTTTAACCGATCTTAGCTGCTAATTGGACTAGATGCCGATCCCAAATGCAAACTATCGGGTTAGCTTATAAATCAGAGAATTGTCTCTTTTCGTAAACAATTTGGATAATTAAATCGCGATCGGGTAGCGATCGAGATATTCAAATGGTTGTGATGAGAGTTAATAGATTTAAGTCAATGGTAGCGAGAGTTTACAGCTATTGTTAAGTTTGTTTGAAGAAAAATGTACTAAGCTTGACTTTTCAGCCGATCTGACAGAAAAAGGTGAATGGAAGCATCTTAGAGAGGGACTTTGAACTATTGTGAACAAATGGTGAATATCGGTAAGTCCTCAACCTATAATTTGGGAACAGAAGCACTGAGTTCATCAAACTCGTTTTGTTAATTCGAGTGCAGCTAATAACTGAAAGTTCCATCGGAATTACAGAATACAGCTAGGCTTTTGGCTCCATTTCACTTTTGAAACGGGCAATCTCAGTTGGTGATAACCTCGTTCCTTGTCTCGAGAGGAGAATCCTCATGACGATTAGTCCGCCAGAGCGGGAAGCAAAAGTAAAGGTAGTTGTTGATGTCGATCCAGTTCCGACTTCTTTCGAGAAGTGGGGGAAACCAGGTCACTTCGATCGCGCCTTAGCGAAAGGACCAAAGACCACTACGTGGATTTGGAATCTTCATGCTAACGCCCATGATTTCGACAGTCACACAAATGACTTAGAAGATGTTTCGCGCAAAATTTTCAGTGCTCACTTCGGACATCTCGCCATCATTTTTATATGGTTGAGTGGGATGTATTTTCACGGTGCCCGCTTCTCTAACTATGAAGCATGGCTAACCAACCCCACTGGCATCAAACCCAGTGCCCAAGTCGTCTGGTCGGTTGTCGGTCAAGACATCCTCAATGCCGATGTTGGTGGTGGTTTCCATGGGATTCAAATCACATCTGGATTATTCCAGCTATGGAGATCTTCTGGTTACACCAACTCCACCCAGCTTATGGCTACAGCAATTGGCGGTCTCGTCATGGCTGGCTTGATGCTGTTTGCTGGTTGGTTTCATTACCACAAGCGCGCTCCAAAACTTGAGTGGTTCCAGAATGTAGAATCGATGATGAACCACCATCTGGCTGGTTTACTCGGTCTAGGATGTCTCTCCTGGGCTGGTCATCAGATTCACGTCTCTCTGCCAATAAATAAATTATTGGATGCTGGTGTCGCACCAAAAGATATTCCATTACCTCATGAGTTCTTGGATCCTACCAAGATGGCCGAACTGTACCCCAGTTTTGCTAAAGGTCTGACTCCGTTCTTTACCTTGAACTGGGCAGAATATGCAGACTTCCTGACCTTCAAAGGCGGTCTCAATCCTACTACTGGCGGTTTATGGTTGACTGATACGGCTCACCATCATCTAGCTTTGGCTGTCCTCTTTATCGTTGCTGGTCACATGTACCGGACGAACTGGGGTATCGGTCACAGTATGAAAGAAATTTTAGAAACTCATAAAGGGCCATTTACTGGCGAAGGCCATAAAGGTCTATATGAAATTCTCACTACTTCTTGGCACGCACAACTAGCTATTAACTTAGCAATGTTGGGATCGGTCAGCATCATCGTGGCACAACACATGTATGCAATGCCTCCGTATCCTTACTTGGCTACCGATTACGCTACTCAGCTATCTCTGTTCACACATCACATGTGGATTGGCGGCTTCTGTATCGTCGGTGGTGCTGCTCACGCCTCAATCTTCATGGTTCGGGATTACGATCCAGCTATGAACCAGAACAACCTACTCGATCGGATGTTGCGTCACCGCGATGCAATTATCTCGCATCTGAACTGGGTTTCCATGTTCCTGGGTTTCCATAGTTTCGGTCTGTATGTCCACAACGACACCATGCAAGCATTGGGTCGTCCTCAAGACATGTTCTCCGATAAGGCAATTCAGTTACAGCCTGTCTTTGCTCAGTGGATTCAAGGCTTGCACACTGCTGCTGCCGGAAACACTGCACCAAACGCACTGCAAACTGCTAGTCTCGCTTTCGGTGGCGATACCCTCGCTGTCGGTGGCAAAGTGGCAATGATGCCGATCGTTTTGGGTACGGCGGACTTTATGGTTCACCACATCCACGCTTTCACCATTCATGTCACTGTTCTGATTCTGCTCAAAGGTGTCTTGTTTGCTCGTAGCTCGCGGTTAATCCCCGATAAAGCTAGTTTGGGCTTCCGATTCCCTTGCGACGGTCCTGGTCGTGGTGGTACCTGCCAAGTCTCTGGTTGGGATCACGTCTTCCTCGGATTGTTCTGGATGTACAACGCCATCTCGGTTGTGATCTTCCACTTTAGTTGGAAAATGCAGTCGGATGTCTGGGGTACAGTAGCACCAGATGGAACTGTTTCGCACATTGCTGGTGGTAACTTTGCCGCTAGTGCGATCAACATCAATGGTTGGCTACGGGACTTCATGTGGGCGCAATCGTCTCAAGTCATCAACTCCTATGGTTCGGCACTGTCGGCTTACGGTTTGATCTTCTTAGGCGCACACTTCATCTGGGCTTTCAGCTTGATGTTCCTATTCAGTGGTCGTGGCTACTGGCAAGAATTGATCGAGTCGATCGTCTGGGCGCACAACAAGCTCAACGTCGGACCAGCAATTCAACCTCGTGCTCTGAGCATTATTCAGGGTCGCGCGGTAGGTGTAGCTCACTATCTCTTAGGAGGTATTGCGACCACCTGGGCCTTCTTCTTAGCTCGATCTCTATCGATCTGATGAAGCCTGCTCTCGGAATCGGTCAGTTCGGGTCAAATCTGGACTGCTGAGATCGAACAACATCACTCACATGATGCTAATTAATGCCACACGAGCTGGTGAGAGTTAGCATCATCGCTAACTCCAATCATCTCGTCCGTCCGCGAGGAAATCTGATAAGAAAACTATGGCAACTAAATTCCCCAAATTTAGCCAAGACCTCGCTCAAGATCCGACCACTCGGCGGATCTGGTACGGGATCGCCACGGCTCATGACTTTGAAAGCCACGATGGGATGACTGAGGAAAATCTTTACCAAAAGATTTTCGCAACTCACTTTGGTCATCTCGGCATCATCTTCCTCTGGGCTTCTGGCAACGAATTCCACGTCGCTTGGCAAGGAAACTTTGAACAGTGGATTAAAGACCCACTCAACGTCAGCCCGATCGCTCACGCGATTTGGGACCCCCACTTTGGTCAACCTGCAATTGATGCATTTACCCAAGGTGGCGCGACAAACCCAGTCAATATTGCCTACTCCGGTGTCTACCAATGGTGGTACACGATCGGGATGCGGACCAATGATGACTTGTACACGGGTTCGATCGGACTACTCCTCCTAGCTTCAGTCATGCTGTTTGCTGGCTGGTTACACCTTCAACCCAAGTTCCGCCCCAGCTTGTCCTGGTTCAAGAATGCTGAATCTCGCCTGAACCACCATTTATCTGGTTTGTTCGGTGTTAGTTCACTCGCTTGGACTGGTCACTTAGTCCACGTTGCCATCCCCGAATCTCGCGGTCAGCACGTCGGTTGGGACAACTTCACCAGTACACTACCTCACCCAGCAGGGCTAACCCCCTTCTTCACAGGTAACTGGGGTGTATATGCCGAAAATCCAGATACTGCTCAACAGATGTTTGGGACTTCCCAAGGTGCTGGTACAGCAATCTTGACTTTCTTAGGTGGTTTCCATCCTCAGACTCAATCCTTGTGGTTGACTGATATGGCGCACCATCACCTGGCGATCGCGGTAATCTTTATCGTCGCTGGGCATATGTACCGCACCAACTTCGGCATCGGTCACAGCATCAAGGAAATCCTCAATGCCCACAAACCACCCGGAGGTCGGTTAGGAGCTGGTCACACAGGTCTATATGACACTGTAAACAACTCCCTCCATTTTCAATTAGGTCTGGCACTGGCTTCACTGGGTGTAATCACTTCCTTAGTGGCTCAACACATGTATTCCATGCCTCCCTATGCGTTCTTGGCACAGGATTTCACTACCCAAGCAGCACTCTACACTCATCACCAGTACATCGCTGGGTTCTTGATGGTTGGTGCCTTTGCCCACGGTGCGATCTTCTGGGTACGGGACTACGATCCAGAGCAAAATCGTGACAATGTGCTCGCGCGGATGCTCGATCACAAAGAGGCGATTATTTCCCACCTCAGTTGGGTGTCTTTGTTCCTCGGTTTCCATACCCTCGGTCTTTACGTTCACAATGATGTCGTAGTTGCCTTCGGTACACCTGAGAAGCAAATCTTGATCGAACCCGTGTTCGCACAATTCGTTCAAAGCTCTCACGGTAAACTACTCTACGGTTTTGACACATTACTGTCAAACGCAGATAGTTTAGCTTCTACCACCAGTGCAGTTTACCTGCCAGGTTGGTTGGATGCAATTAACTCCGGTACGAACTCCCTGTTCCTCACGATCGGACCTGGCGATTTCTTGGTTCACCATGCGATCGCACTCGGACTTCATACAACTACCTTGATCTTGGTCAAAGGTGCGTTGGATGCCCGTGGTTCCAAATTAATGCCTGACAAGAAAGACTTCGGCTATGCCTTCCCTTGCGATGGCCCTGGTCGTGGTGGTACTTGTGACATCTCTGGTTGGGATTCCTTCTACCTAGCGATGTTCTGGATGCTCAACACCTTAGGGTGGGTAACATTCTACTGGCACTGGAAACACTTAGGGATTTGGCAAGGTAACGTCGCCCAATTCAATGAGTCCTCGACTTATCTGATGGGTTGGTTACGCGATTACCTCTGGCAGAACTCCTCACAGTTAATTAACGGCTACAACCCTTACGGGATGAACAACCTGTCTGTATGGGCATGGATGTTCCTCTTCGGACACCTCGTCTGGGCGACTGGCTTTATGTTCCTGATTAGCTGGCGTGGATACTGGCAAGAGTTGATCGAAACTGTTGTCTGGGCGCACGAGCGGACTCCACTTGCGAACGTAGTTCGTTGGAAAGACAAGCCTGTTGCACTCTCGATCGTTCAAGCTCGTGTGGTTGGATTAGCTCACTTTACGGTTGGTTATATCCTCACCTACGCTGCCTTCCTGATCGCCTCGACTGCTGGTAAGTTCGGATAGTTAGTCCTGAAGTTATCATTGGTTAAATAGAATCCCTCGTCACTAAGTGACGGGGGATTTTTAGATTCAGTCAGTTATAATCAATTTATGGATTACGAATGGGACACGGCCAAAGCAGATACCAACTTTAAAAAACATGGGGTCAGCTTTGAAGAAGCTCAAACAGTGTTTAATAATCCCCTAGCAATGATTTTTGATGATGATTTGATGATGAATTGCACTCATCGTTAGCAGAATATCGAGAGATTATTATCGGTCATTCTCACCAAAATCGGCTACTGCTCGTTAGCTTTACTGAACGTCCCCAAGCTATTCGTATTATTAGTGCCCGTCTAACGACTCAAAGAGAGCGAGAAGATTATGAAAACAACCTATTCTAATTCAGCTCCAGATAATGAAGATGATTTGGCAGCCGAATATGCTTTTGACTACAGCAAGGCAAAACCGAATAGATTTGCCACACGAGATTCTAGCTCAAAAATGACCGTCATAGTCCTCGATAAAGATATTGCTCAAGCATTCCCCACATCAGAAGCGGTAAATCAAGCTCTCCGACAGCTAATTAAAAAATAGAACTTCTGCTAGGATGATTGACTATCGATAATAGCTGTCAAAGTAATACAGATATTAAATTATCAAAATTCGATACCAACTAACGTAGCTTTTCCTCTTGGTGCGATGTCTAATACAGTGACAAGTTGTTTTCCTGCTTGCTCTAGTAAACCAATGACCTGAGATCTAGTTACAGTTGGAAATCCATCCAAAAAGTCATCGATCGAGTCTCCTGCTTTGAGATAGTCAAACAGCGTCTGAACGGGGACTCTAGTATCTAAAAAAACTGGAGTACCGCCCATAACATCGGCAGATATACTGACTATTGGTATATTGTTAGGCATAACTAATTAACCTTATAACTGCTTTCTTCACTAGTTTATTGATAGCATGATTAGGCTTGTTACTATCCATGTTTAAACCATTGCTAATTCGCCAGTTACTTCTAGTCGGGCAAAGGTACCGATCGACAAGAATTGATCGGTCAGGATCTCGGAGACAGCCGGGGTAATCCAGCCCATTTGATGCAAGAGATGAATGGCGGTGGCATATTTAGCGCGTTTTGAGCCATCGTTAGATTTGATCGTCAAACCCATCCCTTCCCCGACTTTACCAATACATTGGATACCTTCAGCCCCAGCTTTGCTGACGAGTTCACCTTGGGTAAGCTGCATTAATTTAGTGTCAAATCGATCGGTACCAGCGACTAATTCAGGATGATGAGTCATCGCGCGGACAATTCGTTCTAGATCTAGACTAGCTCCAGACGCTAGATAAGCGTATAGCGTCGCCATTTGCGAGATCGGCATCAGATAGACAGGCGCGCCGCAGTCATCATGAACGCCAATAAACTCATCTGGGGGCATTTTGAGGATTTCGGCAAACTTGCTCAAGATTAGTTTTTGGAGTGGATGTTGCCGATCTAAGTAGTTGTGTAGGGGCCAATTGTGGGCTTTGCACACAGCTAGCATTCCCGCATGTTTACCAGAGCAGTTGTGTTCGAGCGGGCTGGTTTTGCCTGGAGGAATCGGACATTTCAGCGCGCTGGTGTCGATGTCAGCCTGCCAGAGGATATTGAAGGCTTGGCGGGTATGGATGATTTCTGCTGCATGAGAGCTACAGGTAATCGCTAAATCTCGATCGGTTAACTGATAGCGTTCTAAGATGCCGCTACTCGTCACAGCCATCGCTTGGAAGGGCTTGAGAGCCGATCGAATGAAGGTCGGATGCTCGGCATCGCCAGCCACGGAAAGGACGCGCCCACGGCTGTCACAGACGACTGCTTGAACGTGGTGGACGGATTCAATGATGCCTTCTCGTAAGAAGTGGACGGTGATTGCTGGTGCCTTGGTGCGTTGAGCCATTGAGGGGTGAGGGGGAGGTTAAGAGTTGATTCGTTGCGAGGATCTACCCACCCCGCCCGTTGGGCACCCCTCCAGGGAGGGGATTTTATTAGCGATGGAGATGCTGTGCGAGTCGAACTAGATAATTATCCAAGTGCTAATGCCGACGATGACAGCTCCTAGTAAAGTTAGAAATGTTAATTGAATACGTTTGAGGATTGGTTGGACTTCATAGCTGACAATCAGTCGATCGCGATTGAGTATTTCTGGTGTTTTGATCCAAGTTTGACCATCGTACCACCCAGATTCTTCATAAAAAACTGATTCATTGTACAACCGCTCTTTGACGTGAATCCAGCCTAGATATAAGCGAATTGCAGCTAAAGCCACGAATACTAAACTACCACCGATCGCGCAGATCCCAAATTGAATTGGGTATTTGGCGATCGAGAAGCTGGCTTCAGCTAGGGGCGCAGTAATAATTAAGCTCCAAAGTCCCACCCAAACTAATTTGGTAATATATTTAGTTGGTGCCAGTTTTACCCAACCAAAAAACCAAGAGCTTTGTAACTCTTGATATTCATTGATTGGCTGTTGCTCCTTGGGGACTGGACAGAAAGAACTAGAAGTACTCATCACTTGACAATTGAATTTATGTGCTCCAGATTTTTTAATATTCTTAAACTACGAAGCTGCTCTAGAGTTCTTCCGAGTCAGCGTCATCAAGATCGGATTCATCAAGATCGGCATCGTCAAAATCGGCTTCGGGGGTAGAACCATAAAGATCGACAGTAGGCTCAGGATTTTTGGGTTGCATTTCTGGTAATGTCACGATTTGACCATGACCCCAGAAGGTTTCCAGGCTGTAAAACTCGCGCAGATCTGGCATCAGAATATGGACGATCAGATCGCCATAGTCTAGCAAGATCCAACCACCTTTATTGTGACCTTCGGTGCGTAATGGTCGTCGATCGAGTTCTTCTTCCAGTTTATCGGCAACGGAATCAGAAATCGCGCGGAGCTGAACTTTGGAGAAGCCAGTCACAATCAGCAAATAATCAGCCAAGGTGGAGACTTCACCGATATTAATCAATACCATATCTCCAGCTTTGCGATCGTCCGCCGCATCGGCCGCGAGGAAGGCTAGTTGTTCGATCGTGTATTCAGTTTCGATATTTGTCAAGGTTGCAGTCATTGAGTTAGGTTTTAGGCTTTGGGCTTTAGGGGTTAGGGGTTATATCTGAGGTTTGAGAGATTAGGCTTTAGTTTTAGGATTAAAGCTAAAGCCTAATCTCTAAAGCCTAACTCCTAGATTGAGTCATTGCCCAGTTACGGGTGCGAATTGTGCGGGGATGGATGAGACAACGGGTGGATAGGAGATATTGGAGTGAATAGTCGCAGGTATGCCAGACGGCTCGATGCAGGTTTTGATAGCTCAGTTGACGGAGGGATTGCAATTCTTCGGTGTCACCACGTCCAGTTTCGAGGGTGTCCGCTAAGAATATGATACAACTCATCGGACTCATCTCTGGTCTACCCAAGGTGTGATCCGCGATCGCGTGGAGGATTTCGGAATCTGTGATGCCAAACTCGTCACGGGCAACAATTGCGCTCACGTCGGCATGTAATAGGTGTGGTGCGGCTATATCCACTTCATCAATGGGGAGTCCTTCTGCTCGGGCGAGTTCTAATAAACGTTGGGGCTTGAAATATTTGGCTAGATCGTGCATTGAGCCAGCCGTCGCGGCGGTGTCGGTATCTAGCTGATAATGTCCGGCGAGTTCGATCGCCATCTGCTCTACTCCTAGTATATGTTGGATTCGTTTAGGAGGGACATTTTTACTCAACCAGGCTAGAACTTTTTCACGCACGATACTTGGCGATAGGTGTATCTATTTCTATTTTAGCGAGATTATCTTAGGATTAGGCTTTAGGCTTAAGATAAGTAATCAATGGTTAGTTCTCTTTAGTGAACTAACCATTCTAAGACCTAAAGCCCAAAGTCTAAAGCCTGACTTTAATGCACTCCAGCCGCGCGTTTGTAGGCTTCATCCAAGACCTCAGACAGGGTAGGATGAGCGTGAACGTAGGTTGCGAGATTCTGGATTGAATTGCGCTGCGCGATCGCATTGGACGCTTCATGAATCAGATCCGCCGCGTGTAAGCCGATAATGTGAGTGCCCATGACTTCCCCAGTATCCTTACGGTAAATCACTTTTGCCATACCGTCTGCTTCACCTTCGGCGATCGCTTTGGAGTTACCTTTGAAATAGCTTCGGACGGCGGCAATCTCAAATCCACCAGCGGTTCCAGCTTCTTTGGCTTGGGTTTCTGTCATCCCGACGAAACTAATTTCGGGATGGGTAAATGCCGCTGCGGGGATGCTCTGGTAGTCCATTTCACGCGATCGACCGCAGATATTTTCGACTGCTGTAATGCCCTGAGCGGACGCGGCATGAGCCAACATCATCTTACCTGTAGCGTCGCCGATCGCCCAGAGATGCGCTACGGGTTTTTCATCGATTAGGACTTCGAGCTTATCATTCACCGGAATGAAGCCTCTGCGGTCGAGAGCGACCCCTACGGCTTCCAAATTAAGGTTTTTGGTATCGGGAATCCGACCTGTCGCCACGAGGCAGGCATCGACCTCTAGGATCTCGACGACTTCTTTGGTTTTGGCATCGGCGAGTTCGATGACGACTGGGGAGCCAGGGATCACCCGTTTGGCGAGGAGGCTGGAACGAGCGTCGATGTCGCGCGGATCGATGAGAATCCGTTTGGCAAGTTTGGCGATATCCGTATCGAATCCTGGCATCAATTGGTCGAAGAATTCAATCATCGTCACTTCCGAACCCAAGGCTGTGTAGACATCTGAGAATTCTAAGCCGATGTAACCGCT
>JANXVE010000053.1 GCA_025351825.1 Chamaesiphon sp. 341R_metabat_111
ATCTTTCAAACCGTGATTCCTCGTTATTCATTCGCAATAAGCTAGAATTATTGCGAATCAAATTGATTTCGCAAATCTTTGCCCAGCAATGGTTTCAAGACTTGTGTGGATCGATTTTGGACTTGTGTATACACGGTAGCCCTTAGAAAGGGGAGGGGACAAGAAAATGCCAAAGCAATAAAGCTATACTTCCCTGTTCCCCTATCTACAGGTATTTTTTGAACGCTAGGGTCACATTATGTCCGCCGAAACCAAAGGAATTGGATAGAACGACATCGACTGTAGCAGCGCGACTGACATGGGGAACGTAATCGAGATCGCAGCCCTCGGCTGGATGCTCTAGATTGATGGTAGGGGGGATCATGCTGTGATGGATGGCGAGGGCAGACGCTACTCCTTCGATGCCGCCCGCACCGCCGAGGAGGTGTCCAGTCATGGATTTGGTGGAGCTGACGGCGATTTTGTAGGCATGATCGCCGAGGGCGGTTTTGATGGCGTTGGTTTCGGTGGGGTCGTTGATGGGGGTGCTGGTACCGTGGGCGTTGATGTAGCTGACGGATTCGGGGGCTAGTCCAGCGTCTTTGAGGCAGAGGGACATGGCGCGGGCGGCATCGACACCGCCAGGAGTCTGTCCAGTCATGTGATACGCATCGCAGGTCATCGCATAGCCAACGATTTCGGCGTAGATTTTCGCGCCGCGATTGAGAGCGTGTTCGAGTTCTTCAACGATCAGGATGCCGGAACCTTCGCCCATGACAAAGCCATCTCGTCCGGTATCGAAGGGGCGACAGGCATGGAGCGGATCGTCATTGCGGGTGGAGACTGCTTTGCAAGCCGCAAATCCGGCGATGCCTAAAGGGGTAATTGCGGCTTCTGTGCCACCGCAAATCATCGCTGTGGCGTAGTCGCCCTGAATTATTCTAAAAGCTTCACCGATCGCATTTGAGCCTGCGGCACAGGCTGTGACGGTGCAGCAATTGGGACCTTTGGCACCGACTTCAATGGCGACTAGTCCTGCTGCCATGTTCGCGATCATCATCGGAATCATGAATGGACTACAGCGACTCGGCCCTTTGGTGAGGTAAATTTCTTGTTGGTCTTCGAGCACCTTGAGTCCACCAATGCCAGTCCCAATCGTAACACCGACTCGATCGGCATTGGTACTATCGATCGTCAAGCCAGAGTCAGCGAGGGCTTGTTTGGTAGCACACACCGCCAATTGAGCAAATCTGTCCATCCGTTTGGCGGCTTTCTTTTCGAGATACAGAAGCGGGTCAAAACCCTTGAGTTCTCCAGCAATCTGACAGTCGTGTTTGGATGGGTCAAAATGCGTGATCGTGCCAATCCCATTCCGTCCAGTCACCAAGCCTTCCCAATACTCAGCCAAGGTATTCCCAATGGGCGTAATTGCGCCTAAACCAGTAATAACAACACGTTTGCGATAGCTTCGATCGGAATTTGACATGGTGAAATGTAGAAGATGAGATGTGGAGGTGCAAAAAGAGTAAGAGGTGCGTGCGGAGAAACTCTCCGCAATTCATAATTTCCGCAGGTGATACTAGGCTGCTTTAGAGTTGATATAGTCAACTACGGATTGAACGGTTTGAAGTTTTTCAGCTTCCTCATCGGGGATCTCGACATCAAACTCTTCTTCCAATGCCATGACGAGTTCGACTACATCCAATGAGTCAGCTCCTAAATCGTCGGTGAAGTTGGCTTCAGGAGTGATTTTGCTAGCATCTACTTCTAATTTATCTGCAATTACGGCTTGTACCTTAGCCAATACATCTGCGCTCATATGTGTTCCGTGTTTAGTTGAGTAACGATAATTAAAGCGATTCCGCAAAGCGGAGGCTACGCCAACGAATCCCCTCAAGGGTACGCCAATAGCACTCTACATCTTAATATAAAAATGCGCCAAATTAGGGGTTAGGCTGATTTAGCTCGATCTCATGACAACAATCACCAACAGCAACTCGATTGCTCATCGCAGTTACTAAGGCTTGATAAGCTGCCAAGTTATCTTTAATTAATACCTTAGCTTGAAGTGTGGCTAGATTTTCCTGGTTGACTATTTCCTGCTGTTGTTTACCTGCTAAAAATAACACTCCGCGCAATTTTTGTAGATCTTCAGTGCCACCTTCTGACTTACTATATAGTGATTTTTCTGCGGCAATTCCCGCCATCCAGACAGTGCAATATTTCTGTAATAACTGACTAGAAATATCTGCTGGTGGTGGGGCAAACATTACGCCACCCTGGGCGGACTGCCCTTGCTTAAACGATTCCCAGGCACTGAGGGTGTATCCAGTAATTGGAATATCTAGTAAATATGCAACTAAAAAATGTCCGGCTTCATGCTCGATAATGCGTTGGCGATAGGCGGGATTGGTACTAGCGATCGCATCCACTAAAATCGTTGCAGCGGCACTTTGGAGAAAGAAACCATCGATCGTCGTAACTACTACGATCGCAAAGATCGTTAAAATTGGGACTGTTGAAGAAATATTCAACAATGGTGTGACTAGGCTGGAAACAGTCATCGCAAATACACAGATTGCGACTAAATTAAATGAGATTTGCTTGGTAGGATTATCTGAGTACATTGATACAGGATGGGGAATACGGGGGCGTGGGCGCGTGGGAGCGTCGTGGGGGCGTGGGCGCGTGGGAGATAGGGGGCATGGGAGTGTGGGAGATATGATGCGTGGGAGCATCCCAAGCCTTCCCCGACGCTCCCGCGCCCCGATGCTCCCACGCCCCGACCCCACGCCCCAACTAGATTCACGCCGTAAATTAGCCCCTGTCACGGAGATAACGATTGATATCGATGCCGAGAACGGAATTGACGGTTCCGGTGCGAAGATCGACTGTGGCGCGACCATTGATGCCGACTAGATTACCGCGACTGTTGAGGACGGGGCCACCACTCATGCCTGGTAGGGCACTGACTGTATATACTAGAGCATAACCGTCTTGAGGTCGATCGATCCTGCCTGATAGATTACCGACTAGTAACTGATAGGTACGGGTGGAGAATTGAGGGCTAGGATCTGCCCAGCCAGACACGTATAGTGATTCACCTTCGCTTAATGCGTCGGAATTACCGATCGAGGCTGTCGAATAACGACGTTTACTTTGAAATTCTAAAATAGCTAAATCTAGTTTACCAACTCTGACAATCTTTTTCGCCGAGATTGGATATTTTTGACCATCGACAGTCCGAATTGTCAATGATTTCGGTGATATCGGCTTATCCCCTGCACTGACGACATGCCAGTTGCTCAAAACTACATATCGATCTGCTTGATGCTCGATGATTACGCCCGAACCAGTATTTGCGCCATCGATCCTGACTGTAATGGTTTTGGCAATATAACTGGGATTGGGAATGAGGATTCGCCACAATAGGTAGCTGATAAATGCACCCGCAGCCACAATTGTGATGGTGTTCACCACCTGAGTCGTAAGATTATTTTTAAGCTTGTTCTGACGCAATTATTCGCACAATAGTCGATCGATATTAACATAGGCATCGCCATTCCGATAGCTGACTAATTGCGCGCCGCTCAGTTGAATAATCTGGCCAGTAGCACGAGCGCGCAAGTCAAGCATTTGTTGGAGAATGTGACTAGAATCACTACCCTTGGGCAGCGTCACCAATATACTGGTCATCGGACAAGTATTGCCGCTGACACCTGTGTCTACGCATAGAACTGGATAATTGTTGACATTACCAGTGCGAATGAATTTTAGCCGACCATTTCGATTGAACCTTTCGAGCCTAGTTGATACTTCGGCACATCTTTGATTGACATCGTTGTACCGTCCCGTAAAGGATTTGAGCCAGCGAATTGCGGGGATATTTCCCCTAACTGTTTTGACAACGGTGGTAGGTACTCCAGCTATCATTTCACATTGAAACTTGCGACTGGGTTGAGCTTGAATCGGCTGGATCCAGCGGGACTCGATGGCGAGGAGCGTACCGAGTAGCAAAACACTAGAAAAAACATGGATCGAAGGCAGCATTTTCAACATGATGTATGAGTGCAATTCTGGACTCTGGTGAAGCTAAATTGCAACTAATTTTACGGACTATTATATCCAGCAGCAGTCAGAAAGATGATTAATCCTCGACAGCATATTTACTGAATTCGGTTATGGCAATTCAGCTAGATGTATTAGTTAAATTGCGATCTAGATCGCAACAATTCTCGTAGCTATATGCCTGGGTATTGGATTCATCAATCCAAAATGCTATGGTTTAAAAATAACCAGATCCCCATAGCTAAGTGGCTGACCAAAATAAATTCAAAATATCTTAGAGCGTGGGTAAACGCCCAGTCACCATCAATCATTAACTGTCAAAGGATCGCTACATGTCTAACCATATCCTGCATCTTCATTATCAAATAGTCAAAGTTCTAGGACTAGGTAGATCGGGAATTACTTATTTAGCTCGGGATATCGATGCAATAGAGTCGCCATTATATATCGTCAAAGAAATCCAATCGATGAATAATAGTGAATCTAGTCCTGAATTAATTAGGGCTATGTTTGAAGCTACAGGATCGATCTTTTATCGAGTCGGACGACATCCGCAGGTACCATCGATAGTGGCTAGATTTGAGGAGGATGGACATCGATATCTGGTACGTGAGTATATCGAGGGAGAACTGCTTAGTCAAGCATTAATCCCAGGAATGATTTGGAGCCAAACACAAGTATTTGATTTCTTAATAGATTTAATTGGTATTCTGTGTTTTGTTCATAGTTTTAACTATATTCATCAAGATATCAATCCCCACAATATTATCCGCCGTGATGATGACGGTAGATTTAATTTGATTGGATTTAGTACTGTTAAAGATTTAGGAAATACCGCTCTCAGTATTCCAGCTAATTATCATAATTCGAGTTATGTCCCCTATGAGCAAGAGCATCATTCACCTCAATTCAATAGCGATATTTATGCAGTAGGGGCAATCGCAATTCAATCTCTAACTGGCAATCCGCTCGAGCGAGATGCTGATAGCTATGAGTTTCAATGGCAAGACGATCTAAAAATCGACGCTCGATTGGTCAAGATTATCGATCGAATGGTGCGCCCTGACTACCGCAATCGTTACCAGTCAGGATTTGAAGTATTAGCAGATCTTCAGTCTTTTGCAGCCACTCAATTACCTCAAAGTAAGATAGATAAATTTAAGCCATATTTAGTTTTTGCAGGTGTTATTTGTACTTTGCTATTGGGAACTGGCATCGTTAAACTATTATCAGCACCTAACGATCGATCTCAACTATCAGCTCCAACTATAGCTGCTCCCAAAGTAATCGCACCAACTAGCTATACCGATCCTAAATGGCGGATCTATACAGAAAAGGAGATGAAGATTAAATATGCCAAGAATTGGCGAAAGGATGATGCGCGCAACATCATTACAGGGGATCGGGTGATTTTCACCATTCCCAAACAAAGTTCAGTTGACAAAGATCGGGGAAATATCTCAATTCGGGTCGAAAAACTGACGAATCCGAGGATTACCCTATCAAACTATACTCAAGCTGCAATTGCTGAGATTAAAAAGTACTATCTAGCTGCCAAAATAATTGAATCTAGTTCGATTATTTTAGCTAATAAGCCAGCTAAATTAGTTGTCTATACTGGTAAGGACGAGAATTTAATGCCAACTAAAAATCTCGAAGTTTGGACTATCGATCGAGGTAATGCTTATATTATCACCTACAAAGCTGCACCAGATCGATATTATCAGTACCTAGAAACAGCAATGACAATGATTAATTCATTTGAACTAAAGTAACTTTAGATATTTTAGTTGCCAGTTTAAGTTGCGATACAAACCCGATTTTTTGAAAAAGTCGGGTTTGTGCCTAGCACTAATGTTAATCGTCTCAGTCTCTAACCTTCAAATTTCTGCCCATTGAAAGTAGTTTTACTAGTTAAAATCTTACTTTCTTTCAATCGCCATCCTTGAGGAGTTTTCAACCAAGAATCACGAGATGTTTGATCGATCACAATTTTATTAAAACCAGCAACAGT
>JANXVE010000055.1 GCA_025351825.1 Chamaesiphon sp. 341R_metabat_111
GCTAAACCACTAAACCACTAACTTAAGGTACTTGAAAATTAATCCAACCTTCCTCTGGCAAATGCTGACGATAACGTCCGCAGTCGGAGAATACCAACGCCATTTGTAAACCAGCATCGGGTTCTAGATCTAGATCTGCCCAAGGGACAGCAATTTCGAGACACTTATCCCAGGCTACTTGGGCATTGCTCGATCGAGCTTCCCATCGATCGTAGTCCATTGCCTCATGCAGCCAGGTATATTTAGTGGTCAAATCTATGAGCAATCGATGGTGGAACCGATAATTGGTCGGTGTTTGGCGGGGTAATTCTGTCAACGGAATCGGACTATTATGTCCAACTTCAGTCGGATAGAACCAAACTAGATTCAACTCATTCGGAATTTCTAATCCAGGCTTTACACCCGCTTTGAAATCCATCCGCAGATAGAAATTCAAGTGATCTACGCCATAGAATACGCGCTGAATCGGACTCGCTTGGTGCATCGTGCCACTCGCACCACCAATTTCCAATCGTCCCGCTAGATTCCAATCCTGCTCGTCCCCACTCCCATCGATGACTGGGTGAATAAAGCTCTCTGGGCGGTAAGTTGTCCGGCGTTGGTGGGATTCGACAGCTTGACTCAATTCGACGGGTACAGACTCGTTTAAAGCCTTGTACAGCGCGATCAGATGCTCGCGGAAAAGCTGGTCGAACATTGCATCTTGATTCGATGAATGTCCTTCCCCAAACCACCAGAACCAGTCAGAACCTTCGGCAGCATATAGAGCTTCCCAAGCGGCGGGATTCGCTGTTTCGGTTGCTTCAGGATGATTTGCTAGAACTTGTCTGGCTGCCGTAAGCAGATCCCAGGCGCGATTCTTGGCAGGATCGCCAATCCAGGTAGTCAGGCTTCCATCAACCCAGGAACCTGTATGCAGATCTGCGGGTGGGAAGCTGGCTGTAGGAGGGAATTCATCCAGAAATTCCGAGACAGTAACCAGCTTAATTGACTCATCATCACTGAGAGTTTGATAGAGATGTTCGAGGAAGGGTTTACCATCGAGGTGGTAGTGTTCCCAACAGTTTTCGCCATCTAGAGCGATCGTCACTAGCCAAGGCTTCTCAAGATTGTCACCCTGATGTCCCTCTTTGGCAATTAGAGATTTGGAAATTTCATGCAGATGTCCGACTAAATCCGCCGCCGCCGCTTCTGGCTGCATCCCACTATAGGTAAATCCGATCAAATCCGACAGCCGATGATCGCGGAATACCATCGACAGATCGCCATCGGGGGTACTTACCTGATAGGGGCGATACAGCACGTCTGGTTCGAGCACATTTCCGGCACCATCGCGATGAAAATACTGTTTGAGCGTATTCCCCAAAATAGCCTCATCGGTACACAGCCACTTGAAACCCTGCCGCGCCACATAGGGGAGCATTTCGGGACTTACCGCCTGTTCAGATGGCCATAAACCCCGTGGTACACAGCCAAACCGCTCTTTGTACATATCCCAAGCCTTAATCAAGTGGCGGGGAATGTCTTCCGCCCAGCTAAATTGCTGCTTAGGTAAGTCCATATTTGGCACGGCTACCCGTCCAACGTTGGTATCTGCGAGGAGAGGTAAAATCGGGTGAGTATACGGCGTAGTCGTGACTTCCAACTGTCCCGACTCCTGCATCTTGCGATGTTGGGGGACAATTCGCCGCAGTATTTCCCGCTGCTTGGAATAAATCCGCTGTCTGTCGCTGAGAGTAAAATCCCGATCCTGCTTTAACCAGCCCGCGATCTCTGGATCTTCCCAGAACAATGGATCGAACCAAGCGAGATTGTGCCATGCCAATAGGTCACTATAATCTCGATCGACCCAATTCTCAAAGCACCACGGTTCACCATGCTCTCGCCGCTGGTGATACAACTCGCCGTAGCGTGGATGCGGATCGATTAGAGTGTGGTGATTGGCATCAAAAAAGTGCCGAATAATAAACTGCTTCTGCGATCCATCTAGCTGCTCAGTCGGCATCAGTGCCAGCTCTAAGTAAGGATCGAAGGCTGTCCCTGCAATATAATCCTCCAACTGCAAAATCAACGAGGGTACTAGGTTGACTGTCTGATGCAGTTTTGGATATTTTTCGAGTAATAAGATTAGGTCAAGATAATCTTTGGTGCCATGCAAACGCACCCAGGGCAGTCGGTACTTACCATCGCGGTACTTGTACAAAGGTTGATGCTGGTGCCAGATAAAGGCGACGTGTAGAGGATGCGGCATAGAATGATTTATGACTTCATGGAGTAAGTTTGGGCGCGTACTTGCCTTTATCGCTATCTGTGACAGCACGCTATTGGGAGCAAACGATCGAATACTTTGTGCTGATTCGTCTGCGATCTTAACTTACTTCTTTTGGTGCCAACACATCTAGCCCAGGATTTGGACGGGGATCGCGCGGTTTGGTTACAAGTCTTAATTTAGGCTTTAGGTTTTAGGCTTTGGGCTTTAGGGAAAGAGTTAGGTTTTAGGCTTTAGAAATTTGGCCTGTTCGATCGTAGTCAAGGCTAACTGTTTAGAATTCGAGCCTAAAGCCTAAAGCCCAAAGCCTAATCTCTAACTCACCCGTTTCAAAGAAATCGGAATCAACTTCTGCCCATTGGGAACCTTCAAAATTAGTTTATCTTGACCAACGCATTTATATGTTGAATTTGCTGGTGGTGAATCTCTGTCACCAAAAAGGGTGAATAATCGATCGCCACTGAGTTTTAGACTTTCACCCAAATGCAGTCTAGCATTCAATCTCCGATAGTCTTGAGCATTAAATCCCAAGCTACCTTCCCGATCTGACTGAAATCTAGCGTAACTAGTACCAGCTAAATTTATCGCGATTTTGTCAATTTTAGTGCCAGTTGCTGTCGATTTTAGCGTGTATGTTTGCTCTAGATCGATCGCTTCAAACGTGGCATTACCATCTCTAGTCAAGCTAACTTTCCCATAACCCAGCATTTGCGGATCGCTAATTTGCGCTTGCGTAAAGCTTTGAATACTTGATAACCAATAGCCATTTAAATCCGTGACTTGCCAAGTGCCTACATAGCAATATGGTGCGCCGCTCGGTGCCAGCACTACGGTCGAAATTGGTGCAGCAATCGGCTCTGTCGGAACGGTTGGAGATATCGGAACTAGATCTCTCTGCGGTGTTGGTGGTGTAAAAGTGGGCGTATTTACCGGAGGCTTAAATTTTGGAATCTTGACTGGATTTGTGGCGATTGTCCGCAGTTTCAGCCGAGTTTTGGCTTTACGACTGGGCTTGGCAGTGACAGTCAAATCATACTGCTGACCTCGATTGGTATTGCTAGTCGTCAGGCATAGTTGGGCGGCATCGCTGACAGCCGGAAAGCTAAATCTGGAGTCAGCAGGGATCTTTTCGCCAGCGTTGGACTTGCTACTGACAGCATTGTGAAAGAATTTTAGAGACTTGGTACTGTCATAGACAGCAAACTTAATAATGCCAAGCCCACTAGTTTTGACATTTAGGGTGATGCGCGTGTCAGGCTTAACCGATAATTTGTAACAGACTTCACCGTAAGGATTGGTAGGTGATGGTTTTAACGAGCCTGTATACTCTTGTCCTAAGTTAATTGGCACAAGGGCTACGTCTCTGGCTAATCCAGCTAGTGGGATAGTCAGTGTAAGTAGCGGCAAAATCCACAGAATTGGTAGCTGAGACATGTTGGTAGATGAAGATTACCATCGGTGACGCTCATGACAAGCAGCATCGCCGAGGCTGAAGCGGTATGAATAGCCTCTCTCGTGAGAAGATCGAGCAAGATGTAGATTTCCGTCTCGATTGGTTAAATCCAGACGGTATCTTTGCCTTCGATGCGATCGCTATAAATACATCTTTCCCAATTAAAATCCAAATTAACCAATCGGATTGGGAAAAGCCTCTATTCGCCTGCTTCGTCTACATCAGGCTGAGGATACACAAAGCTAGTGGATCTTCCCGTTAGTACGGATTTACCTAGTGAAAGTGCTTTTTTAGCTTGGATCGCGGCTTTGTTGACCCAAGTCGCACGGCGTTTGTCACGCTTTGATTTGGATGTTTTCTTCTTAGGAACTGCCATAAGAGTATATGTATAATAGGCACAGCCTTTTCAGTGTAGCAGAGTTAGGTGATTTTCAAAAGTGAAAATTGAGGAAGCAGCAATTCTAAATTTACGAATTGACAAGCAGTTCAGAGATCGGGGAGAAAATTTAGGGATAATGTGTGGGACGGAGGAGTTGGGACTAACTAATGAGAGAATTGCTAGGCATTAACACCCTGTTAGGATATTTACAG
>JANXVE010000075.1 GCA_025351825.1 Chamaesiphon sp. 341R_metabat_111
CAACAGTGCAGCCCAAACCATCAACGTAGAATTTTTTGGTGTCGGGGATATTCTCAATCGGGAATGCCAGATGAAAGATCGCATTAGCCATATCAGGAACCTCGATCGAGTATGTTAGATCTCAGTATAAATAATCCGTGGCTAGTCGCGATCGCCCTCAACTCGATTTTAATGCTAGTCTCGATCGTTATTCCCAAGAAGTTATTAACACCCGCAGGGACAATTAACGCCTGGGGATTGGGTGTGGTTGTGTGGGGAACGTTGGGATGGCGCGGCTATGGGGTAGTGATGTTTTATTTTCTAGTTGGTTCGGCGGTAACGCGAATTGGGATGGCGCAAAAAGAAGCTGAGGGTATTGCCGAGAAACGGGGCGGAGCCAGGGGGCCAGAAAACGTTTGGGGTTCGGCTTTTACTGCTACAATTTGTGCGATCGGAGTTGCCGCAATTAAGTTTGGTTGGCTAGATCCTGGCTGGGAATCTTTATTAATCTTGGGCTATGTCGCCAGTTTTACAACTAAATTATCGGATACAACAGCGAGTGAAGTTGGTAAGGCTTATGGCAAGAGCACATTCTTAATTACAACTTTAAAACCCGTGCCTAGAGGTACCGAAGGAGCAATTAGTTTAGAAGGTACACTGGCAGGAATTGTTGGTGGAATTCTTATTTCTCTAGTTGCTTATGGTCTGGGGATGATTACTTTTCAGGGTGTGATTATTTGTACAGTTGCCGCTTTTGTCGCCACGAATGTAGAAAGTGTGATTGGAGCAACGCTTCAATCAGATATTGACTGGCTCAGTAATGAGCTGGTTAATGTGATTAATACTATTGTCGGTGCAGTAGTGGCTATCTCGATCGCACTTACATGGAGTTAAGCTAAGTATGCCCTAGTTGGGTGTGTTGGGTTTCATTCTTCAACCCAACCTACAGATCTATTTACTTGCAACTATCAACTATCAACTAACTTAAGTGTCTCAAGTTGCTCTCGATCGATTAATTATTGCTGCTAAATCTGGTAATCTGGTTAGTTTTCCAACTGATACTGTCCCAGCTTTAGCAACACTTCCAGCATCTGCGGGACTGATTTTTGCGGCTAAACAGCGCAGTCAAACTAAACCACTAATTTTGATGGTGAGTGAAGTTGCTGAACTATGGCAGTTTACTACTGGAACAGAGCGAGAAATTGAGATTTGGCAGGCAGTTGCCGATCGATATTTGCCAGGAGCATTGACACTAGTATTGCCTGCCTCTGACTTAATTCCAGATGTTATGAATCCACTCAAAAATCAGACAATTGGGCTGCGAGTACCTGACTGTGATGTTGCTCGATCGATCTTATTTCAAACAGGTGCATTAGCAACTACGAGTGCCAATTTATCTGGAGAACCGCCATTATTAACTATGGCTGAAATTAGCGATCGTTTTCCGCAGGTATTTGCACTCGATTCAGATCTAAATATGAATATACCTTCAATCGGACAACCGTCAACAGTGATCGAATGGAGTAATGATGGCTGGAAAATACTCAGACAGGGCGCAGTTGAATTTATCAACCTGTAGGGTTGGTTGTGCAATCGCAGTAAAAAACCTACGTCTGATCCCCAAAGCCCAAAGCCTAACTTCATCTAAATGGCTGATTGTGGTATCTAGTTATACAACGATAAAATTGACACCATCAAACTTACACTCGTAGCCACTTGCCCAAGATCGGTAAATTCTCAGTTTCGTAGACGAACCGAAATTAGCTACAATGGGAGGCTGTGTCATAACTTTAATGAACAGCAATCAAGTAGGAGGTTTCTATGTCTCGCGTATGTCAACTGACTGGTAAGAGAGCCAATAACGCAATGGCGGTTTCTCACGCCCACAACCGCAACAAAAAACTACAGCAAGTTAACTTGCAGTGGAAACGTGTGTGGTGGGAAGAGGGCAATCGTTTTGTCCGGTTAAAGATCTCGACAAAAGCAATCAAAACTATCCAACTAAAAGGTTTGGTAGCAATGGCGAAAAGTGCAGGTGTCAACCTCAACAAATGCTAGATTTCTAGATCCCCCGCTGGGGGCATCTGGCTGTCAGCGTCTTGTATGCGATCCAGCCCCAGCGAATCTAAATGTTTGTTCATCATCAATTCAAAGAGTGGCTAATTAACCGCTCACAGCCTCAGGAAGCGGGGTTTACGCTCTCAGAGGTGCTGATTGCAATTTTACTAGTTACTACCTTTGTTGCCGTAGCAATGCAGGGGCTAGTAGTAGCGATGTTGCTGAAGTCAAAAGCTTTGCAGATAGCGGAAGCCAATCGTTGGGTACAGGCAGATTTAGAGCAAATTCGATCTCAAGTAGCTCTCAGTCAGCTTCCGTTCAACCCCAATCAGTTACGATGTCATCCAGCCAGTGTTGATGCTGGGTTCGCCGACTTAGTTAGGGACAATTTAGCCAAGGGAAATGTCACAGGAGCTGATGACTACAGCCTGATTCCCCTTGTCGAAACTAGTCAGATGGGCAAAACTTTTCAAATTGCTCGTACTCTGAGTATTCCAGCTACCCCAGAAAATACTGAAGCCAAAATTCTGGGCATTCAATATACTGTGACTCCTAATAATGGGAGCACTTTACAGCAGCCAATTCTTCACTTCTACACGGAGGTGATGCCTGATGCCGCGCTCTACTGTCAATAATAGTCCTGGCTTTACGCTCATAGAATCATTAGTTGTGGTGATGATTATTGGTATTTTGAGTGCGATTGCTATTCCAAGTTTCATCGCTGCCCAAAATCGTGCCAAGTTAAATCAAGCAACAGAAATGGTGGTTGCTAGTCTCCAGCAATCCCAACAAGAAGCCATTCGTCGCAATCAAAGTTGTACCCTTACGCTCGATAAAATCGCGAACAAAGTATTAGGGCAACAGGGCTGTTTACTATCTGGTGATGTGAATTTACCAGATCCGATCGATCTCGACTATACAGGTGCATCTGGTGAGATTCAATATGGAATCAGGGGCAACACCACTACTAATAAAACTGTGATTTTAAGAGTTGATAATAATTCTAAAAATGCTCGCTGTTTTACAGTTTCGGCACCACTCGGAATCATTCGGATGGGTAGTTACGATACTGCTACTATTCCAAATAGTTGCCGCAAGCTTGGTTGATAGTCAATCGGAATTTATAATTGGGTTTATTAGGTTTAATAATTGTGGTTAGATTTTGCCTGATGGTTTTCAAGAGAAATAATAGCTTAGAAGCTGGTTTCGCTTTACCTGTCGCGATTGGGATGGGTTTAGTAATGATTATTGTTGCCGCTAGTCTGATTGGGCGTGCCCAGAGCGATCGGGTAATTACCAATTCTCAACGAGAAACTAGTCGAGCATTAAGTACTTCTGAAGCAGGAATTATTCGAGTGCAGTCATTCCTCGATCGACATAAAATATTAGCAACCAAGAACTTAAATGAGTGGTCAAGTACGTTAGGAAAATTATCAACTTCACAGGCAAATTGTAGATTAATAGATCTACCTTTGGCTAAACAACAGGCTGAAATATTTAAAAATAATAGTTGGATCGATCTAGATCGTATCGATCGAAATAAAGGTAGGTACAAGATCGTTGATTATCAGTATCGAGAAGGGGTTGGTAAACTAACTGTGTCAGGAGAAATTGATGCTTATAATACTACTCAAAATAGTGCTAAAAGTACTTTAACCGTCGAAATACCAATTGGCAACGAATCAGCAAAAATAGCCCCACCAGCATTATGGGCAAATATATTTAATCTCAATCCAAATCAGAAAGTTACCGGACAAATTCAAGCAGCAGCTTGTCCTCAATTACCAGCCACCGATTTAGATGGCATCACTGGAGTGGATGCTAGTAATATCACACTTGTTGGTGGTGTTGCTACTGGGCAAATTATTGCCGATCCATTTACACCGATTCCAGCTCCCAAAATTGCTCCAGCTACGGCAATTCCATTAGCGGCTATTACTAATTCAATAGTATTACCACGATTGAAATCGATCGATACCCCCGATGCAAATGGTGAATATCACTACCTAGTGGATATTGATAATGCTACTTCTGAACATTCAATTAAGTTAAAAGATCTAGATACAATAAAAATTGATGTGACTGCAACTCAGAAAGTCAATCTCTATCTCAAAGGTAATATTGATTTAGCAGGTAGTCAAACTATCAATGTCAATCCTACTCATCCGAATTTACGCATCTATGGTAGTGCTCAAACACTAAAATTTAGTATCAAAGAGAATGCCTCGATTACCGCATTTATTCATGCACCATTTGCCGATGCTAAAAGTATTAGTTCCATCACTTCCAATCCTAATAAAAACATTACAGGTGGATTATGGGTAAATAGTTGGGACTCTACTACTATTCCGAATGAAATACCCATTATTCAAGCAGGTGATTGGTCTGATTTTGGAATAGCCAAAATAGAACAGCCATCTCAAATCAGTCCAGTTAGTTCTTGGCAAAGAGTAAGTAATTGATGAAACATAAGATTGGAAGAATAAATAAGCTCGTAGCAGGATTTACGCTAATTGAATTGCTACTCGCATTGGCAATTACAGGGATAGTAATTTCTCTAGCTGGCAGTGGATTGTACGCGCTGATGAATGCGAATCAGCGTAGTCAAAATGATACTAACGATCGACTAGAGCTAGAACGAGCAGTAGCTTTTATAACTGATGAGATTAAAATGTCTCAATCGGTAATGAAAACTATCCCTTCCCCATTCACTGGAGCGACAGGAATCGAAGGATTTAATCCAGCATCTGGGAGTAGTGCAGTCAAGCCAATTCTGGTGCTGAATCCAGCTTTGAATAGTAGATTAAATTACCCAATTGTTTATTACTTAGCAGATCCACCCAATGCTAGTGTATGGCTAGGTCCTAGAGTAATCTACCGCTGGGGACCAACCTTGTTGCAAACTGGAAATTATAGTGATGGAGATGGCAAAGATATTTCTAAAATCTCACTGACGGCACCGATTGAATATTTTAATGAAGTTGTGATCGATGGGATTAGCGATCGGGTTGCAGCTCAAGCTAGTACTGATTGTGAGGCTGATTATAGTGCCGCTGTACCCAGTATTGCTAGTAGATTGGGATTTTATGCCTGTATTGCACCGGATCGGAAATCAGTGAAGCTGTGGATATATAAGCAACCTAATTCATCTACTAAAAGTACAATGATTAATGCTCTAGTTGTAACGCGCAGCAATTAATAAAATTTTCTGGATGACAATAGCAATTAGCTTAGAACAACAAAATATAATCTGCAACCATGCCGAAAGTACTTATCCTGAAGAATGCTGCGGTATTTTATTAGGTGAAATAGTGGGGATATCTAAAACGGTAGTAGAGGTTATCCCGACAATTAATGCTTGGAATAAAGCTGAGTCAGATGAATTGGATCGAAGTAAGAATAGTCGATACTCGATCGATCCGCAAGATATTTTCATGGCGCAGAAACGAGCGCGAGAGCTTCACTTGGAGATTATTGGCTTTTTTCATTCCCATCCCGATTATCCCGCTGTTCCTTCGATGTGCGATCGAACTCAAGCGTGGGAGATTTATTCTTACCCGATTATTTCGGTAATTAATGGCAAGGTTAGCGAGATTAAAAGTTGGGTGTTGGATGGTGATGGGATCTTTCAATTAGAGGAAACGCGCATCAGGATTTAGAGGATTTTCGTGATTTTCAGGATTGGGTTGTTTGTACAATCTCAGTCCGATGTTCCCAACTCCCAACTCCCAACTCTTACCGTTGACTAGTTTCGGGAGTGAGTGGTTCTAGGATCTGATTTAATACTCGTAGCTGATCTGCTGTGCCCATGCAGATCAGCATGTCTTGAGCCATGATGATTGTTTCTCCAGTTGGGCCGACGATTAGATTACCATCTCGCCGTCTGACTGCCAATACTAGTGAGCCAGATTGAGAGCGTAGCCGCGCTTCTCGTAGGGATAAACCAGCCACGGGGCAGGTTTGAGCATCGATGAGAAACTCTTCCATGTAGAAGGATCGATCGCTAGCGACAATTCCATCCATAAAGTCCATCACCTGGGGGCGTAAAGCTGCCGCAGCCATCCGTTTGGCACCCGTGATGTAGGGGGAGATAACTTTATCGGCTCCAGCCCGTTGAAGCTTCTGTACGGCTTCCTCGTTACTTGCTCTAGCGATTGCTCGAATCTGAGGATTGAGGGTTTTGGCGGAGAGGATGATATAGAGATTTTCGGCATCAGACGGCAATGCAGCTACTAGGCAAGCGGCTTTTTCCACACCCATTTTTAGGAGTGTTTCATCGAGGGTAGCATCGGCTTGAATTGCACTATAGCCTTCTGCCTGGGCAATTCTGACCTGTTCGAGGCTAGCATCGGCAATCACAAATGCCGTGCCCTCTGCTGCAAATTCAGTGGCAATTTGTCGTCCAATCCGACCAAATCCGCAGAGAATGAAGTGTGCTGATAAAGATTCCACAAGTTTCCTTTGCTGTCTAAGTCTTCTACCTTCGATAAAATAGCCTTCAATCAACGCTTCAGTAAATCGATTGACGATGTAACCGATCGTAATCACTCCAGCTAAAATGAGGGCAATAGTGAAAACATGCCCTCGATCTCCCAATGGTTGAGTCTCTCCGTAGCCAACGGTGGTTAGGGTGATGACGGTCATGTACACCGCATCCAACCAGTGCCACTGCTCGACTAGTGCATACCAAAGTGTTCCAGTCAGGAATACTAATGCGAGGGCAAAACCACCTCGGTGCAGGTCATTTCTGATTCGACGATATTTCTGTTCGACAGAATCCATAGTCAGGCTTTAGGCTCTAGGCTTTAGGCTTTAGGGAAAATTTTAGTCGTGTTGGGTGGACACTGCCCACCAGCTAGATTTCCAGCTATTTCCATCTAAGATATATGGTCGGAAGCAAATATGGGTATTGCTGGGTACATATAGTACAGCAACACCCATATTAGTCTCTTGAAGAGAATGGCTAGTTAATCAGATTACAAGCCAGGAATATTTAGTCCGCTGGTGAGTAGTTCCATCCGTTCGCGCATGGTGGCGGTGGATTTTTCGTAGGCATCCATCATCGCGGCGAGGACTAGTTCGGAGAGTTCTTCAGGATTCTTGCTAGCTGCATCAGCTCCGATACTAATTTTGCGGGGTTCTTGGTTGCCACTCAAAATTACGACGACATCGCCAGCTTGTCCTTCGATTTCCATGATCTCCAATTCTTCTTGGAGTTTTTTTGCATCTTCTTGTACTTGTTGCGCTTTTTTGAAGGCATCAGCAAGTTCTTTCATCTTACCAAGACCGAAGCCGCCAAATCCTTTTCCCTGAGTCATAATTTTTTAATTTTTTAGTCAATCTAAACAATACTCCATCTTACCGGAGTAAGGAAATTTGGGGGTGAGGGTATCCGAATTAGAGGTGTTTGGCTTTAAGCTCTAGGCTTTAGGTTTACTAATGCCGTAGACCAAGCCTATTTACTTATGGTACCCAGATAAAGCCTACTAATTAGTATTCCCTAAAGCCCAACGCCTAAAGCCCAACGCCTAGACTAAAACTCACCCAGCATCTTAACTTCGGTTTCTAATTCGATCGAATACTTGGCTTTAACCTGGCTCTGGACGTAGTAGATCAACTCTCTAATATCGCTGGCGGTGGCATCTTGGCGGTTGATAATAAAGTTGGCATGGAGAGTCGAAACTTCAGCATCACCAATCCGATATCCTTTGAGTCCTAATTCTTCAATCAGGGCGGCGGCATGTTGAGGGCTAGGATTACGGAATACACTACCACAGCTCGGTCTGTCGTACGGTTGTTTGCTATGACGTTTTTCTAAGTCACGGAAGGTGCGGGCTTTGATTTGTTCGGCATCACCTGTGATGTTCAGTTCGAGTTTGGCACTCAAAACGATGCGTGAATCACCTTGGAGATTGGAGGTGCGATAGCTATATTCTAATTCTCGATTGGTCAGGGTTTCGATCGATCCGTCCAGATTCAAGACATCGGTACTGACTAATATCTCTTGCATACTGTGTCCGTGCGCTCCAGCATTCATCACCACAGCACCGCCAAGAGTGCCTGGAATCCCTGCGGACCACTCCATTCCACCCCATCCCCTCCGAGCTGCTTGCCAAGCTAGGCTAGCGACCATTTTACCCGCATCTGCGGTGATGGTTCGAGTTTCGTTGTCGAACTGCGTATTTACATGGCGTAAATGTCGGATACAAATTACTAAACCTGGCAACCCTCGATCGCTAATTAGTAAATTAGAACCAGCTCCGATAATTGTAATTGGTAAATCGTTTTGCCTAGCCCAAGCTAAACCTGTTTGGGTTTCTGCAAGAGTACGAGGTTCCAGATACCACTGGGCTAACCCACCCACTTTCCACGTTGTCAAACCTTTGAGCGATACAGCGAACCTAATAGAGCAATCTGTGGGTATTTCCAACTCTTGAGAAGTAGCTGAATCGGCTTGTACCGATTGCTGCATCTGAGTAGTTAGACTCGGGGAACGGTCTTGGGAGAGTGTCATAGTAGCGTAAATTAGGTTACTAAAATCGGGTGGTAGTTACCAATAACAAAAAATTAGCAAAAGATCGAAACTAGGTAATACGTAAAATATTTATGTCGATCGGATCATTGAATGTCTAAATGAAACTTACGACAGCATAACTGCTTAATTAAAGCCAATTTAGCACGATATTACACTAAGCAATGAATTTTAGACTACATTTTCTGGTTGTTTGGTATGAGCAGTGGTCTGATAAAAATCTACGATACTGGGAATAATCTGGTTGAGATTGCCTGCTCCTAAGAATAGGCAGATGTCGCCCTGTTGGAGATTTTGAGTCAGGTATTGAGAGACAGCATCGAGAGTGGGTTGATAGCAAACCTGCGGATGATAACGTCCGATTTCTGCTACAACTTTCTCGCCGCTAATCGCTCCAGTATCTGGCTCTCCCGCGCTATAGATATCTGTAATTACCACCAAGTCAGCATCTTTAAAAGATTGGGCAAACTCAGCGAGAAATTCCAATGTACGGCTATAGCGGTGAGGTTGGAAGATGGCGACTACCCGTCGCTCGGCACCGACTCGCAAGCGAGCAGCACTGAGAGTGACGAGGATCTCACTGGGATGGTGAGCATAGTCATCGATAAAAGTAATGTGATTCTGATATCCTCGAAGTTCAAACCGTCGTTTGGCACCGTCGAAGCTAGCTAACCCAGATGCAATCGCCAAAAAGTCTAAGCCAATCTTACGACCTACGGCGATTACAGCGAGAGCATTACTTAGGTTGTGTTTGCCCAACACTCCTATTTCTAATGTGCCCAATAATTTGCCGTATTCATATACTTGGGCAGAAGTTCCGGCTGAATGATAGTTAATATTTGTTGCGGTGTAGTCAGCAGCTTGTCCAGGCTCAACGCTGTAGGAAATCGTTGGCTCGATCCGTTCGCGCACGATCTTGCAGTCTACCGATCCGATCGTGATTTGACACTGCTGCTTAAATGTAGTGAAGACACCGATCACCTCATCGAGACTCTTGTAATGATCGGGATGATCTAGCTCGATATTGGTGATTATCCCAATCTTGGGTGAGTGCTTGACGATCGATCCGTCCGACTCATCTACTTCAGCGACAAAATATTCACTTTTGCCAACTCGTGCATTGCCATCCCAAGCTGTCACCTCACCACCAACTACGATTGTGGGATCGACACCTGCCGCTACCAACATATAGCCAATCATGCTGCTGGTAGTTGTCTTGCCGTGAGTACCAGCAACACCGATACTCGAATATTCACTAATTAGTTTTGCCAGTACATCCGATCGATGAAAGATCGGGCAACCCATTTCCAAAGCCGCTGCCAGCTCCCCATTCGTTTTCCCAATCGCTGTCGAACAGATAATCTGCGGTGTGGAATGCCCCGATGAACGATCTTGAAAATATTCTAAATTGCTGGCATCCTGCGTCAGAAAAATATGCGCGCCCTCTGCCTCTAGTTTCCGAGTAATATTAGTCGATCGAATATCGGAACCAGAAATAGGTAATCCCCGTCTTGTCAGCACATAAGCAAGTCCTGACATCCCAATCCCCCCGATCCCGATAAAATGAATCGGACGACCACCAAAATCAATAAGATTACCCATAATATTTTCCCGTCATCCAGATAGACCGCACCTTGTCAACAGGCGTTATCATACCAATAATTGTTTGTTTGCGATCTAAATTTGTTGGCATCCTGAGACTCCGCCGATTGACAGCAGATCCACGAAACGAGAATCGATCGGTGTCTATTGCGAATTCGATACAGATTGCTCCTTTTTGAAAGTGTTATGCAGGCTGAGGGCCAGATATTGGCTAGTTCTGGCGATCTAGCCGGATTCGACTCACTCTTGGGTAAAACATTTGAAGCAAGACAATCTCTTTTGATGAGATAACTATACCAAATTTCACCAATTAGTCCAGAACTTTAGATAAAGTTACATTTTATTAGTACCAAAAAGATAGATAGCGACCTCGAACGCGATTATTACTACAAACTTTAATCAGGATTTTGAGGATTTTCAGGATTGAGTTGTCTGTGCTGTCTCAGTTCCTCACTCCTGAACTTCCAACTCCCAACTCCCAACTTTGGACATCTTGGACACTCGTGCTGGTGGGTAGTAAAATAGAAGTATGAGCGAGAAAGAAAAACCCGATAGTATCAAAATTGTTGCCGATAATCGGCAGGCGCGGTTCCTCTACGAAATCCTCGAAACTTACGAAGCGGGGGTTGAATTGATGGGAACGGAAGTAAAATCCATTCGCCAAGGCAAAGCTAATCTGCGCGACGGTTACGGTTTGCTGCGTAAGGGTGAAATTTGGCTGCTGAATGCCCACATTTCGCCCCACACGAGTACGGGAGCATATTTCAATCACGAACCAACTCGCACTCGCAGACTGCTGATGCACAAGCAGGAAATTCGCAAGCTGACGGGGAAAGTCGAGCAGCAGGGTTTAACGCTGGTACCGTTGAAGATGTATCTGAAGCGGGGTAGGGTAAAAGTCACAATTGCCCTAGTTAAAGGGAAGAAACTTCATGATAAGCGGGACGATCTCAAGAAGAGAGATGATAAACGAGATATGGATCGGGCGATGAAACGAGGGTAACTTTCTGGATCTTGGGCTTTAGGTTTAGGGACGAATTGCGATCGAGATGTCTGCTACATTTGTCTTTGTTACCCCAATTAAACGCAAATTTCCTAATTGCCGAAAGAATGGATAAGCATCATGTCGATCGAGTGCCGATTGTGGATCTAATCCTAATGCCAGAGCACGTTCGATTGTTGTCTCATTGACTGTCGCGCCCGCTGCATCAGTCGGGCCATCGGTACCATCGGTTGCCAGTGTAATCACCCACGCACAGACATTATGTTCGGCTAGTTCGATCGCTGCTGCTAATGCCAATTCTTGATTTCTGCCACCTTCTCCCGTGTGATTTGGCGGTAAATTAACTGTCGTCTCCCCACCATAGATTAAAATAGTTTTAGCAGGCTTGTCAATAATTGCTCTTGCAATTTCTACACCTCTAACCCGCGCCTCTCCATCCCACCTAGTGGTAATAATGTGTGGAATGTAACCCTTTTTTCGTGCAGTTTCTGCAACAGCCTCACAAGCTTGGAGATTGTTGCCAACTAGGCGATTATGTGCTTGAGGATGATTGGTTAAGCCTGACGCGATCGAACTAATTGGATCGCCAATTACATCTGATAAAATCAGTCCAATTACTTCCCCCACATCAGCTCGTTCGACTAATCCTCCACCTTTCAATCGATCGATCCTCGATCTCACGGCATTAATCTTCTCGATCGATAATCCACTACCTAATAATGCCGTCCCGATTGCTTGCAGCGCAGTTAGAGAAATATTCTCTTGAGGATTTAGGATATTAAAATCGATAGATTGACTCACTAAAGCAGTCTGAATTAATTGTTGAATTTCCTGGGTAATCTCGGCGGTAGGTGGATTGGTTAATAGTTCAATTAAAGCACTCCAATTGCGCGGTGCAATAACTAAAGCAGATGCACCGCCAGAGATACAAGCTAGAACTAGAGTTTGCTCGGTACAATTGTTGAGTAATTCCCACACACGATCGCCAGCATGTAGACTTCGATCGTCGGGAACTGGATGTGCTGATTCAATTACTTCCCAATTAGTTGGAAATTGAGCATCACCTAAACGATCGTATTTAGTAACTACTAATCCTTGAGTAATTCGATCGCCAAAGAGTGCATGGATCGATCGAGCCATTGGCACCGATCCTTTGCCGACAGCCACGCAACGAATATCTTTATTAATTAAATTAATGACGCGCTTGCCAATAACTAAATTGTCACCATCTAACCGCAAGTGGCTTTGAATTGCATTGTATGGATTGACAGCGGCTAAGGCTGCGGTGATGAGTTGGTCGATCGTGTCGTTCATCCTAGTTTTCACTGCTGAGTGGTGCTAAATCAATTGCCTCTGCTCTCCGTCAACGAGATGACGGTTATCCGATCTTTATATAGCATAAGCGAATTGGTAAGCTGTCAATAGTTTGTTACAAAAATTAATACCAAAATTGAGCTAGTAATTCACTGTCCTTAATATAAACGAGTGCAATGTACAACCCAATTGACAGAAATAACCCTTTTGACGAGCCTATCCCCACCTTCGACATGGATCTGCTCCAGAAGTTAATAGGTCAACAGTCTCGGCACCGGTCGACCTTTGAAAATATCGCTATTCTTGGATGTGGGTATGTGGGTGGTACATTAGCTGGTTACTGGCAAGATCGGGGACATTTTGTCACGGGGACGACCACTAGTAGAAGCCGCAGAGCTGCACTTGCTGAGACTGTTTCCAACGCAATTGTAATGAAAGGAAATGACCTCAGTGCGGTACATTCACTGCTCGAAGGTCAGGATACTTTGGTTGTAAGCGTTGCACCCACAGGTTCCCAGGAAGCAGCAGCATCAACTTATGAAACTACCTACCTCGAAACAGCCAAGAACTTAGCTATCGCCTTGAGCGATGCTCCGAATATTAAGCAAGTCGTGTATTTGAGTAGCTGCTCTGTCTATGGCGATCGTCAGGGAGAATGGGTCGATGAGACTGCCGATCTCGATCCACTCGATCGTAAAAGCCAAGTAATTTATGAGGCGGAACAGATCGTGCTGGGGGCAGCTAATGAGTCCCAAAAAGTCTGTGTGTTGAGACTGGGTGGAATTTATGGCCCAGGGCGCGAACTAGTCAATATGTTTGCTGGTTTAGCTGGAATGACGATGCCAGGAAAGGGCGAGCGTTTTATCAATTGGATTCACCGCGACGATATCATCAGCGCGATCGAATTTGCGCGGTCAAATGAGCTGGATGGAATTTACAATCTGGTTGATGATAGCCAGCTCACCGTCAAAGAACAGGTCAAACTTGTCTGTGCTGCTTATGGGCTGCCACCAGTAAGCTGGGATGCCTCTAAATTTAGTCCTCCACGCAAAAGTCTACAAGTCAACAATCAGAAGCTAAAAGCCGCCGGATACGATCTGATGTATCCTCAAATTATTGTTTAAACAAATAATTTATTGAGGGAGATATTTGATAGACCTCTTGCGCGAATATCAGATCGCAGTGTTTTAGTTGTTAGTTACTAGTTGTTAGTTGTTGGCAATACGACTTTTAGATTTCAATTAACTGGTCAAAGTATGAGCAATTCTGGATTTACGCAAAAGGTCTAATGAATTGGTCAGAGATTAATTATCAAGACATCGACGTAATTTCACCATAAAGAAGCCATCCATTTGTTGGCGATGGGGCCAAACTTTAATCCAGCCAGCGTCGCTGACTAAACTAGCCATCAGTGAATCAGTTGGTGGTAGCTCAATTTGCCAATCGGGATGGGTTTTTAAAAATGGGAGAACTATCTCCTCGTTCTCGATCGAGCAGACCGTACAAGTCGCATATACTAGTACACCGCCAGGTTTGACCCAAGTTGCTGTATTCGCAAGTAATTTGGCTTGCAACTTGGCTAAATCCTGAATCTGGTCGGGTGTTTTTTGCCATCTGGCATCAGCACGGCGATGGAGGGTACCCAATCCCGAACAGGGTGCATCTAATAATACTCGATCGGCAGTATTAGTTAGTTCACTAAATCCACAGCTATCCCCAGTTAAAATTTTAATGTTAGTTAACTGCAACCGATCGATACTTTGTTGCAATTTCTTCAGTCGTGAAGCCGTTTTATCTAGTGCGAGGACTTGTCCAGTATTGCCCATCAATTCAGCGATGTGGGTTGTCTTGCCGCCTGGAGCCGCACAGGCATCAATGACAGTTTCATGGGGCTGGGGATCGAGCAGATGGGTGACAAGTTGAGCACTACTATCTTGGATCGTCCAGGAGCCTTCGTGATAACCAGGTAATCGATCGATTGCGCCGACATTTCCCACAAATCTCAATCCTTGGGATAGGTAGGGTAGTGGCTCAGAATCAATGCCAGCAGCTTGAAAAGTCTCAATTAATTTAGTTCGCTGCTGCTCTGGATTGGTAAGATCTGGCAGGATATTTACCCGCAAATCTATCGTTGGCGATCGATTGAAAGCTTGGCATAATTGTTCGGTTTCAACAGATCCCAATGCTGCCACCCATTGCTCGATCAGCCAGTCAGGAAAGCTGTATAAAGTACCCAATCGACTAATTGGATCTACAGGTAGATTTAACACCTCTACTTGCTGTTCTTGCAGCCGGATATATTGGCGGAGGATGCCATTTGCCACGCCAGCTAAACCAGTTAATCCGTTAGCTTTTGCCAAATCTACTGTGGTATTGACAGCAGCAGATTCGGGGATGCGATCGAGATAACGAAGCTGATATAGTCCTAGTCTCAATAGTTGTCTCAATTCTGGTGGTTGTCGATGAGCTGGTTGCTTGGCTAGTTGGTCGATGATTGCATCGAGGGTGCGTTTTCGGCGAACGATCCCATTGACTAATTCTGTAAATAAATGTCGATCTACTGTTGACAATTCAAACTTACTCAACAATCGATCGACGACAATATCTGTGTAGCTACCAGTCTCCAAATCTTTGAGTGCAAATAATGCGAGTTGACGAGGATTCATTGATGGAGAGTGTGGGGAGTGTGGGAGGTGTGCGAGGTGTGGGGAGAGATAATGCTTAATTTACTATTCACTAAACCACTAAACCACTAAACCACTAATTAAAACTTAGGTGTGATACCATCCCAATTGAAATCATTGAGCCTAAAACCGATCGATCCTAATTGCAGGGTTGGGTTGTATCGAATGATAAAATTATAAGTACGGCGACTGTATTCTAGATAATAATCAGTGCTGACTTGTTTGCCAGTATCAAGATTGACTGAGGCTTGAATGCCAGCGCGAAGTGGCCCACTGATTTGTTGACTAATGCCTGCTGATAATAACCGATCGTCTGCAACTCGATCGAATAAAAATGGTGAGCTATTATCACCTCTAATCTGTTGAAAATAGTTGAGATTAAACCCAGTATAATCAAAGCTCTCTTTGGAAAAATTACCAATCTGACCTTGAATGCCAATATTGTAGCCGATCGAAGATTGACTATCACCATTACTATAGCTACTCAAAGCACTTCTAATGCCAGTATTTAGTTGAAGATACGGGACTACTGGAGTAGGACTATGATTGTACGCTTCAGGTCGGTCTGGAGATATACCTGCACCTTCCCACAGTCGAAAACTCTTGGTCAGGTTCGTAGCTACTTGATAGCGGTTAAGAGATGTTAGATCGTTCGATCTGACTGGTTTAAGTAAACTTTGTCGATCGGTATTAGCTGCAATAATTTGTGCGCCAACTTGGTAATCAACGTTAATTCCAGTATTTCCAATTGGGATATTGGGTGAAGTCAAAACACCACCAAAACTGGATTCAACTTCCTGGTAGCCTAACGAACCATTGAAAATTCGGTCACGATAGACAGCTTCACCAGTTAATTTGTGTGGCAAGCCTAACAAGCTGATATTTTTATTAATGCTTGCTTTCGCACGTAAGTTACTGCTAAATTTATTTAGATTCAAGCTTGCTAATGATGCCGAGGCTTGGATTGTAAGATCGGGTGTGAGGTTGCCTTCAACACTTGTTTTCAATCCAAATACTGAGCTGTCAATAAAAGTTAAATTACTGACTGCTCGTTGAATAAAATACTGGGGTGTAACTGTCACCCGAAATCTCGGATCGAAAACTGGATAGAAACTGCTCTCAATAAAAATCCCACCTCGTTCGTCAGCATCAACACCAATATTAAAGGGAATTCCTAGACTAAATAGATTAGAATCTTTGCTATTTTTATTTAATACAAAGCGGTCTTTAACCACAGGAATAGTAAAGTTATTCTCAATCGTAATCTGTCCATTATCGAGCGTTACCTCGTCTTCCTCACTATTAATAGTTTTAAACTGTGCTCGATTGGCTTTAATCTGAAGTTCGGGTGGTGAGAAGGGATCGTTGGTAATTCTGATTTGTTCTGCGGTGACTTTCTCACCCGCAAAATCAACTTTGGATGCCTGAAACCGGAGGCGATTAATCGTACCAGATGATTTAACTACTGGCTGATATTCGATCGGTCGATCGCTCCCAATGATGATCCCAGAAGATCCAGTATTCTGAATGTTACTAACTGGTTGATCCCTACGGAGTCGATCGCTTAATAATGGTTCGGGAAAATTCTTTTCACCTGCGGGAGTGTCTGAGGTTGCTTTAGTAGTTGCATTGAGATCTCGGACTAATGTGGGCTGATAAATATCGCCGCGTGCTTCGAGAATACTGCCTTTATCGTCCTTAAAGTTATAATCAAATCGATCGCCATACAGAGTTTGTTTGCCACGAACTAAGACTACATTGCCCTCAGCAATTGCCAGCTTGGTTTGGAGATTTACTGTCAATCGATCGGCATTGAGGATTGCTTTATTGAACCGGACGACTACTTTACCATTGGCAGTAACGATCTGAGTTTTATTATTAAATTCTTGTTGGTCGGCGTTTAGCTCAACCGAGCTTGTTGGATTGCCCAGCTTAATGGTTGGCGACTCTTCAGCTTCGGTTTGGACGAGAGTGTAAGTCCATGGTGCGGACGGTACAGATTGAACTGGCTTCGCATCTAGCGCGGTTGGTACACCTAGATCTCCAGCGAGGACAGGACGTAGAGAAAGGTCGATCGAGTAGTAGGCTGACAACAATAAATACTGGATAATTTTCCAAATTTGCTGACCTGCATACCAATCCAACTTTTTCTCCACGCTGTTATTTCCCATCTCGATCTACTTGTCTGACAATAATTACTCAGACAGATCTCGTTGGTTTGGGTTCCGAGAAGGGTCATTGGATAAAAAGCCAAAGATGAATACTAGCAGGAATAGTGCTACTACAACATTGACTACAATTTTTAACGTTCCCATCGATCGATTATCTCCGTAAGTTTACATGACATTGCTTTCTATCATAGCTGACTATCTGTAACTGATGTCAGGAAATTTCGCAGCAACTGCATCCCCGAATTGGTCAAGATACTCTCAGGATGAAACTGGACTCCTTCAATGTGGGGATAATCCCGATGGCGGACACCCATAATCGTCCCGTCTTCCACCCAGGCATTGATTTCTAGGCATTTTGGAAAGGTGGCTCGATCGATTACCAGACTATGGTAGCGAGTCGCGGTAAATGGATTGTCCAAGCCCTTAAACACACCCGTCCCGTCATGGTGAATTTCTGAAGTCTTGCCATGCATCAAAATCGGTGCCGCCACAATATCCCCGCCAAACACCTGTCCGATACTCTGATGCCCCAAACATACGCCCAAAATCGGATATCTAGCACCCAATTGACTGATAATCGCCAGGGAAACACCCGCATCCTCCGGACGACCAGGCCCAGGCGAGATTAAAATCCCATCAGGGTGCAGCTCCTCAATTTCGGCTAAAGTAATCTCGTCGTTGCGATAGACGCGAATATCCGCCGCAATCGGCAACTCCTGACCCAGCTCTCCCAAGTACTGGACGAGGTTGTAGGTGAAGCTGTCGTAATTATCAATAACTAAAATCATCGCTAAACTGGCTTGACTGACTGTATCGACAATTATAGGTTCTGCGGTCAGCCCCATACTCAAAGATCGATCTAATCTCGCCTATCCCCTACCTATCATCGCCTAGAAGATACCTCGATCGACACAGAGGATGTCTACATCAAACTCGACCTTTTCACCGCTCCTGACCCTGTTTTTTGCTCCGACTATTTGCCCTTGACCGATGCTATATTTAGTGGTTTACTGAGTAACCGCTCAGAATAAAACGCTACATATTGCTTTTCTATAGCTAATGCGGTCATGCTTTGTGAATGAAAATGCGGCTCACTTTTACGTCGAAATATGATTGCACAACTAAATAGTCATCCAGAAAATACGCTTACATTTCACAACCAGATCAAAATAGTTCATACATCTATCGATCGATTCAGTACAGAAATCGTTGCTGACGCGCTCAAGATTGCAGCTACAGGACGAAGGGTTCTGATCGTTCAACTCCTCAAAGGTGGGATTCGCCAAGGACACGATCGAGTGATGAATCTCGCCCAGAATCTGGATTGGATTAGGTGCAATTTGATTCGGAATATCTCGGTGTCAGATTTAAACGATCTGGAATTGCATAATTTTCAGCAATTATGGAAACATGTGCGTGGAGCGGCTAAAACTAGTGAATATTCGCTGCTGATTTTAGACGACCTGAGTCTGTCGATCGAGCTAGGTTTAATTAGTATTGAAGCCGCGACTGATTTTCTCTCCACACTTCCAGAGGATCTGGAGGTGGTGCTGACAGGTACTAGTTCACATCCAGCAATCTTGGAATTGGTGAATGGTGGGTAGTGGATGGTGATTGGTGATTGGTAAAAACCCGACTCTTGCTAAATCGATGTTTAGCTAGGCAGGCGGGAATCCCCAACCCATAATCTTTGATTTGGGTTGGGATGAAAGACGAGCGAGATGAGGAGCGATCCTCCACGCTATGTTGAGCGCAGCCAACCAGCAATGGAGGATGGCGACGAGCGATGCGCTTCGGACGGGTTTCCCGTCCATGAAGGCGCATCAAGACAGACGAGCAACAGTGCAACAATT
>JANXVE010000182.1 GCA_025351825.1 Chamaesiphon sp. 341R_metabat_111
CATATAAACTCCAAATCAATTTAGCACAATTAATTAACTCAAGCTACCTGTAGACAAGAGCTGTGTAAATTTAGAACGTCAAATGTATAACTGATTCACAAGTGTTTTTAATAATATAAAATTTAAGTGCGTTCACCCTGAATGTATAATCGTCCAGATCGCCCAGTCGATGTACCAATGAATCAGACAGAAATTGACGAGTATTTGCAAGAAGGAATTGCCAATCAAAAATGGTTACGAATAGCAGAAAATTACCCTCAGCTAATTGTTAAATCTCTCAATTGGTATCTCTATCAGACTAGTGACCGCCAAGACCATACGCCAATTTATCGACTGATCGAAGAGATTAATGGTAAGTTTGCAATTCAGTTGGTGAAGGAAATGCCAGGAAATTGGCAAATTCCTGATGCTCATGAAAACATCAAAATTATTTAGGTAGAACTATGCGATTTACTCGTCTCGTTTTCAAGAAAACTCGCCAGTGATGAATAGTCACTGGCTTTTTTGTGTCCAATTTTCTATTTAATCAACGACAAAATCTTGTCGCTGTCCTGCCTAACGGATATCGGGATAGTTCGATGAGAAAACGTCGTGAGTTTGCCGATTGGTTAGATGCGATTGGTACTGATTACTATCCCAATCCTGCCGATGCTTTCACCAAGAGCGATCGATCCTGTGGAGTTGTGACGCATTTGATTCATCTGAAGCGATAAGTTCAAGTCCAGGTTTAAAACCTGGTATTCAAGGGTTGATTGAGAGCAGTCAAACATTTAGCGTTATAATTAAGACAGATGCCTAAATCGAGGTAAATTATGGCTTTATCCGCCCAATTACTGGATATTTTGGGAATTCCAGGTTCAATAAATTCAGCTTCCGCGACGCTCCAAGACTCTACTAGTGACAGTATTGAGGTGGTTCGGCGGGGATTATCGATCGAATCCTTTAAGCGAGTGGCGAGTTACTACCAACTTTCAGACGTTCAGATGTCCAAGGTAATCGGAACTTCCATCCGCACGATCGTCAGACTTCAGAAAGAAGATAAGCCTCTAAATGCCACTTGGTCGGATCGGCTGTATCGACTCGCCAGAGTTGCGGCTCAAGCACAGGAAGTATTTGAGAGTGCAGACACGGCAACTAGCTGGCTGAAGCGACCTAATCGCAGCTTAAACGGTCATGCGCCAGTCGATCTACTCGATACGGATGCAGGAACAGAGCAGGTAGGGGAATTACTCGATCGGATTGAGTATGGAGTGTACAGTTGAGTCTCAGTCTGTGGCGAATTTCTAAGCGGAAGTATGCAGATACAGCTTTTAGTGGAGAGGGTGCCAGAAGAGTTGGTGGACGTTGGAACTCTCGCGGACAGGGGATGGTTTATGCTTCTGGAACCCTCTCCCTCGCAGCCTTAGAAGTCTTAGTCCACATGGAAGTTGAAGATGTGGCGACAATGCCAGCTTACATTCGAGTGGATGTGCCGACAGAAGTAAAGATCGAGTATTTAGAAGTGGCTCAATTACCTCCAGATTGGCGCAGTATACCTGCACCTGCTATTTTGGCAACTGTGGGCGATCGATGGTTTCAGTCAGGTTCGACAGCGATTTTAGCAGTGCCTTCAGTTGTTATTCCAATCGAATATAACTATTTAATCAACCCGTCACATCCCGATTTTGTGAAGCTAGCTGTAGATTCTCCGCAACCATTCGAGCTAGATCCCAGACTTTGGAAGAGCTAAAATAGAAGCACCCCGATGACGATCGATTTCAAGCAAGTTTGAATGGATGGTGAGTAATGGGTAAAGGAACGGACTCAAAACCGACTAACTGGTACGTATATCACCAGGATCGGATTAAATACTATAAGTCTCAGCAAGCGGCTCTAGTTGCCGTAGATTTGATTATTCCTAACTGCGAGAATGGAATTTGGGATCGAGATGAGTACTATATTTCTATGGGCTACGAGCGAGAAGAAATTGTAGACAATGAATTATTTGCTCATTACTATTCAGCCAACGCATTAAGACGTGATTCGACACTTCGAGTGTTTAGTATTGACATCTACGTCAAAAATAAAGAGGACTGGATTTTAAAGTATGGTTCTAGCTTGCTTCAGCAGTCATTAAAAGCTGGCTATGATTGTAACGATGGATATTTGGCAGAAAGACTGCCTGCTGACTATCCCGACTTTACAATTAATAGATGGGAGTATAAACAAGTTGATACTCCTAGTGAAAGGTGTCTTTATGCTTGCCTAGGCTATCAACACTCATACTGTTCGATCGATAAAGAAAATTACTATATTACAATCGATAACTACTTAGGAAAGTATCAACTAGTCAAGCTTGTAGATCCTAATCTTGAAATAATTAGAGTAGAATTTCCAATCGAAGTTAGAGATTCTGCTGTTAAAGCAAATGATGACAAAGACGAGTGGATTCTTGGACATGGCTCAGATTTACTTCAACAATCATTCATGGCTGGCTATGATTGTAAAGACCGATATTTGCAAGAAAGAATAGCCATTGATTATCCTGGATTTGCAGTTAATTCTGGAAATTATCACAAGGTTGATAGTCCTGATGAAAATTGTCTCTATGCCTGCTTGGGTTATGAAGACTCTTACTGTTCCTCAAGTAATGGAGGCTACTATGTCACGATCGATAACTTTCTGGGTAAATATCAACTGATTAAACCCATAGAATCCATTGCCAAAGTAATGGAGGGGAATTCTATCTCTAAAATGGTAACAAATATTTTAGTGAGAACGAAGATCGATAAATATAATATTTCAACTAATTTCCTTGTGGTTCTGTTAGTGACATCAGTATCCATAATTATACTGGGGACATTTGCTAACTTTTCTATATTAAATTATGTATTTTAATTTTTCTTTTTCAGCTATTAACCCATTATTACAATAAGAACATTTTAGATCTGTTTGCCCACGGCGAGTTTGCTCGATTGAAATTAATTCACCATCTAAGTTGATTCCATACTCGTCTATTTGCATTATGCTCACCTGTTTTCAGTCAGTTGGCGGACGATAAACATATCTATTTTGGATATGCTATTTGTGGGAAATATTAGCAATTAGTTATGATTAATAAAAAGTGGAGCGACCGAGTTGGATTAGCCCTGTACTGGACTATATCAATTCTCTGGTTCGGTTTAGGTATACTCTTGACCTATTACTATCAACATACTCAAGCAGGTATAGATGCAGTAGCAGCAAGCGGTCAACAGAAGTATCCAGCTATCTGCTTTGTGATTGGGCTGGGTACCTCACCACTTATTCCCGTCAACTATTTATTTAGACTGTTTGTTTTCGGTCTAGGGATAGTTGCAATTGAAGCTGAACTCATCTAAAGATTGGCAATCAGTTTATCTAATTGCTCCAGCAACTATTCCCAATACAAATGATTGTATTATCAGCATTCCAGCCAAAGTAAAGACAGTCAATCTAAGTCTACTCAATTGCTTTAATATCGATATAATTGCATCACTGTGATAACTTACAACATCTGCTAGCCGTTCAATTAAAACTGGATCTAAAGTACGAGATTTTAATTCATCAGTCGTGCTTCTAACCACATCAATTAGTTCAGCCATCTCTGTACGATTGCTATCATCTGATCTTTCCTCCATCGATTGTCTGATTTTATTGACCCTTTCAATAAAATCTATAATCTCCCGATCTTTAACATTTGCTCCCCAAGCCGAGTTATTAAGCTTTTCATAATCAATATCTTGCTGACTCGATTCTAAAAATTCTCTCAGCCTGTCTTCTGAGATTTTGAAATCGTCATTTGGTAGATCGTCCGATGAGTTATTTATCATTCATGATATGGGTGATGAATCTATGTAATTGGGTTGTTATGCAGTTTAAGCTATTGCTAGTTGTGCAATTTAGCTATTCTATCTCGCTTGTCATTACCTGAGGAAAGCAACTCGTCCAATTTCGTTCGTGATAAAGCCGTCGCTGTTTGACACTGCGCCACATCAAACATAGCAAAATGACAGTCCCTACGATGACTATCCATTGCCGATACCAACCATTTATAAGCCGCAGACCTCGATAAGAGTCCATTCTGCCATAACAGATCGAAAACAGTATGAGCTTGCTTTTTAGCTGCCCTAAGTTCGGCGTTTGCCAACCTTCCTAGTGCGATTGGAGCGGTCGTGCGGGTATTATTTTTCTCGATTTCAATCCATGCATCGCAGGGCAGGCAAGCATAGACTGACTCAGGATTGTCACTTTGATAAACTTTACTCGAACACATTAGCTCGGATCTTGAATTACAGTAAGGACAGATTGGGATAGACATCACTTGGTTTGGGTATACTTCTTTTAATAATGCCCATCGATTGCTTTGAGGTGGCGATAGCGCGTGAAGCGACTTTCCACTCGGCTACCACTGAACAGTTCTTGCCCAAATCAATCGAGTTTTGTTGCCCAGTTTGCGGGTACAGTAATTTCAGTAAAAATAAGGCAGGTGAAACTAACTGGAATGAATGCGACTATGTGGAATCTGTCGAGACTCAGATCCCAGCAAATGGCTGAGGTCATTTTGCTCGACCCAAACTTAAAATTGGCGTTATGTCACCCCCAGGATAATTTATGTTTAATCCAGATTCCGTCAAAGTCACATTCCCCTGGGCAGCTTACCTAAATCAACCACTGACTCATCCTAACCCCAGAATCAATTTGATTCTCAATCCGATGAAGTTCAAGAAGCTATATCGGGTCTGGTTGCTAGAGCGATGCTTAAACTGCGAAGTAGCAATCAAAAACTATCAGCACTGAGTGTTCGATCGAGTCTTTACACATTTAGTTAGTAAGTGTGTACTAAAGATGTCTAAATGTTAAAAAGCACGATTCAACTATTTCATTTTGTAGAATTTCTTAGTCTCCCCCAACGTTTGCTCCATTTAGAGAAGAAAGATTTTTTAAAGGTGGGGTAATCTCCCATAATGAACAAGGGACATCATTAGGCATCGATCGGCATGATTACGGGTGAATGTTTCTGCGGTTGCTCAAGAAGGGCGGACGGGCGGCGATTATCGTGCCGGATGGGATGATGTTTGGTTCTTCAAACGCTCACCGGAAGCTGCGGGAAATCCTGGTGGAGACTCATAAGCTCGATGGGGTGATTTCGATGCCGTCGGGGGTGTTTAAGCCATACGCGGGTGTTTCGACGGCGATCTTGATGTTTACCAAAACAGGGGCGGGGGGTACCGATGCGGTCTGGTTCTACGATATGCAGGCGGATGGTTTATCGCTGGATGATAAGCGGCAGCCTGTGGAGCGAAACGATATCCCCGATCTGTTGCGGCGATGGCATTCTAGGGATCTGTTGAAGGATGTGAATCGGGGTGAGCAGGCGTTTTTTGTGTCGAAGGAATCGATCGTCGAAAATGGTTACGATCTCTCGATTAATCGGTATAAGGAGGTGGAATATACGGAAGTGGTTTATGAGTCGCCGAAGGTGATTTTAGGGAAGTTGAAGGCTTTGGAGGATGAGATTCGGGTTGATTTAGGTGAGTTAGAGGGGTTATTAGGATGATGTGGGAAAAAGTACCTGTAGAAACATTGACTAAGGTAGTTACAAAAGGAACAACTCCAACATCTGTTGGTTATCAATTTAGTACTGAAGGCATCCCTTTTTTAAGAGTCAATAATATTCAAGATGACTGTATCGATCTTAGTGATGTTTTATTCATCAACTCTGATACAGACTTAGCTCTAAAAAGATCGCGTATTCTTCCAAATGATGTTCTTATTTCTATTGCAGGTACAATTGGAAGGTCTGCTGTTGTTCCAGAAGATGCGCCTCTAATGAATTGCAATCAGGCTGTTGCTATTATTAGATTACATGAATCAACGAATACACATTTTTTTAGATATTGGTTGAATTCTCAAGATGCAATCAATCAAATTTCAGACTTAAAAGTAACAGCGACTATCTCAAATCTAAGTCTAGGATGTATTAACAAATTAAAAATATCCTTACCACCCCTAGAAGAACAGAAGCGGATTGCGGCGATTTTGGATAAAGCCGATCGAGTGCGACGCAAACGGCAAGAGGCTATCCGATTGACTGAAGAATTAGGTCGATCGATCTTCCTCGATATGTTCGGCGATCCAGTCACAAATCCCAAAGGCTGGGAGAAAGTACCGCTGTCAAAAATAGTAAAGGGTGATATGAGAAATGGTTTATCTCCATCTACCAAAGGTAGTTATCATGGGAATGTGTTAACTTTAGCAGCAGTTACTCAAGGCTTTTTCAGAAGTAATGAATATAAAAGTGGAATGTTTGATGTGAATCCACCTGAGAACAAGAAAGTACACCGTTCGGATTTTTTGGTATGTCGTGGAAATGGAAATATTAATTTAGTTGGTCGAGCTTGTTTCCCCGATCAAAATTATCAAGATATTTTATTTTCAGATACTATTATTGGAGTTCCAGTCGATATGTCAATTATTAATCAAAGCTTTTTACAAGCCGTATGGAATAGTTCCTTAGTTCGTAGCCAAATAGAACAACAAGCTTGCACTACTAACGGGACATATAAAATTAATCAAACAACACTTAAAAATATTAAAATTTTACTACCTCCTTTTTCCTTGCAAAGTAAATTTGGAGCTACTTTTGAATCAATCAATTCCATAAAAATAAAATTTTCATTACTGATATCAGAAAATCTGTTTAACTCTCTGCTACAAAGAGCCTTTCGAGGGGAACTCTAACCGCGATCTTGTTGGTGATGGTGGAAGTTCGATCTGAATCTATACAGATAGAAATAGCCGAATGCGATCTGTTGTCCAGGTCGCGACACCACAACCAAAAAAATCGTTGTCTTCCGTCCAAATTGGACAATCTAACAATAAAGCAGCCGCCACAATCGGCCAGTCATGGACATCACGGACAACAATCCGCTGCTTCGCTTCAACTTCGTATCCAGCATAAACATCAACATCAACGATCTCAATTAGATGAATTAGACCCGCCAATACAGCTAGAGCATCATCCGGCGGCAGATTACGCTTTTGGAACAGCATCGGCAGATACTTGACAGCATCATCAACACAGAGATCCGGCGTAAAAAACTGTGTGGTGGGTGAAAACTCCTGAATCAGATCTCGGACTTTGTTAGCCAGCACCGCACGCACCAGAATATTGGCATCAAGCACAATTTTTTTAGGAGTAGACATGATGAATTCTAGAGTTGCGACGATCGCAGTTGGCGAAACTCAGCCAGCAACGTGTCTTCATCAATCCCATGCTCCAGCAAAAGAGCATCCAAAGCTGCTGCGGCACGTTTAAGAGATTCCTGTTCTGATTGGGCGGGTTGAAGCTGGGTCGGAACAAAGTAGCCCACGGTTTGCCCATGCCGCAGGATCGCCACAGGAGCGGAAGAGCTGAGGTATTTGGCTAAATTATCTCTAAAATCTCTGATCCCAATTTTTTGCAGCATATTCACCCGACGAAAATTGTGTACCGTTGTGTACACAATTTTAACAGATCTGGGATTGGACTGGAGAGTAGACTCGATCGCAATGTTAAAATTATCGGTATGTGACCCCATGCCAAAACCCAATGACACCCCAACAACTCCAAGAACAACCGCAACTTAGAACCCTACTCCAAAAGCTCAAACAACAACTTGAGCAGCACTATCAAGACAAACTAGAACGAGTCATTCTCTTCGGCTCCCAAGCAAGATTAGAAGCCAATTCTGATTCAGATATCGACATAGCAGTAATCCTAAAAGGAGCCATTAGCCCCGTTCAAGAAATCAAAAATAATAACCTGTGGTTGAGCGAATTTTGCCTCGAAACTAATGCCCTGATTAACTGCCTTTATCTATCTACCGAACAATATCAAACCAAAGAAACTCCGCTAATCCGCAACATTAAAGCTGAGGGTATCCTAGTGTGAACGAAAACCAACAACAGCTCATCGCCAAAGCAGAACAAAGCCTCAACGCCGCCAAGTATTTGTATGAAGGGGAATACTACGATTTTGCAGTAGCCAGAGCCTATTACACCATGTTTTACTCTGCCTCAGCTCTCCTCGAAGGAGAAGGACTCAGCTTTACCAAGCACTCCGCCGTCATCTCCGCCTTTGGTCGAGAATTTGCCAAAACAGAGCGGCTCCCCAAAGAATATCATCGCCACCTAAAAGAAGCCCAAGACCTGAGACTGTTGGGCGATTACGGGGAATTAAACATCATCGAACAAGCAGAAGCCGCTACCCAGATCCAGAGAGCGGCAGAGTTTATTATCCTTGCAAAAACCCACATGTAGACGATCCCTCCATGCCCAGCAACTTCGACTTTCTCAAACCCGATTTCCCCCAACTTTTTGACCATGCTACCCACGCCGAAAACTTAGTCCACAGTGCGCCCTGTGCCAGTTGCTTCTACATTCGCTATACCCTAGAACAATCCGTTCACTGGCTCTATGCCAACGACCCCTGCCTGCAACTTCCCTACGACGATAAACTCAGCGCACTCATCCACGAACAGACCTTTCAAGACAACCTCAGCCCCAATCTCTTCCCCAAACTTCGTACCATCCAAAAGATGGGAAATATTGCCGTCCATCGCTCTGCGCCCATTAGTACTAGCGATTCCCTGCACCCGATCGAAGAACTCTTTCACTTCCTCTATTGGCTCTGTCGGTCTCATAGTCCTAATGGTAAAACATTAGGGAAGATTGATTTTAACCCTCAACTCATCCAGCAGCCTCAAGCACAGGGTAAAAATGAACTTACCTTCATTCAGCTCCAAACCCTCGAAACCCAGCTCTCTCAAGCCGAAGAGATGAAAGAGATCGCGCTGGAACGAGAACAACAAACCGCTGCCGAACTCGATCGACTCAAAGCGGAACTTACCGCCCTTAAACAAGCCAATACCAAAGTCTCCGACCCCCACAATTACAACGAAACCAACACCCGCAAATACCCGATCGATGTCCTGCTCCGCGAAATGGGCTGGGATTTAACTCATCCCGACTCAATCGAATATCCAGTCGAAGGGATGCCCATAGCTGTCAATCTATCCGGTAAGGGTGCTGTCGATTACGTCCTATGGGATGACAACGGTTTGCCCCTGGCGGTAGTAGAAGCCAAACGTACCCGCAGAAGTCCTGAAGAGGGTAAGCAGCAAGCCAAGCTCTACGCCGACTGTTTAGAGCAGAAATTTAACCAACGTCCGGTAATTTTCTATAGCAATGGCGATCGCACCTTTATTTGGGATGACCATAATTATCCAGAACGGGAGATTCAAGGCTTCCTCAAAAAAGACGAACTCCAACGCCTGATCTGGCGGCGTACCAACAATAAGCCGCTCCATCTAGCCATCCCCGATGCCAATATTGCCGGACGCAGCTACTAAACCGAAGCTATCCGCCGCATCAGCGGTAATTTTGCTCAGAAAAGCCGCAAAGCTTTGCTCGTCATGGCAACTGGCACCGGAAAGACCCGTACCGCGATCGCGATTGCCGACTTATTAATAAATGCCAACTGGATTAAACGAGTATTATTTCTAGCCGATCGCAACAATCTCGTCACCCAAGCTAAACGCGCCTTTACCCGTCATCTACCCAACGTCACCACCGTAAACCTCACCAAAGAGAAAGACATCGATGGGGCGAATATCGTCTTTTCTACCTATCCAACGATGATGAATGCGATTGACAAGATCGATGGACAGAGTAGGAAATTTGGCTCTGGCTACTTCGATCTGATTATTATCGATGAAGCTCACTGCAGCGTTTACAAGAAATACCGCTACCTGTTCGACCATTTCGATGCTCTCCTGCTGGGGTTAACCGCCACCCCTAGAGACGAAGTAAACCGCGATACCTATCAAATTTTTGACCTGGAGCAAGGCAACCCTACCTTCAATACGGTTCGGTTAAGGGCTGAAAGTAGGTAAAATGGTTATTGCCATCAGCAGGATTCAGGTTAAAGATGCAACTAAAAGAACTAGCATTATTTGTACCAACGATTGAACCAGGGACGATACTAAAAGCATTGGAAACAGCAATT
>JANXVE010000136.1 GCA_025351825.1 Chamaesiphon sp. 341R_metabat_111
TAGTTTAGCGATCGAATCTGTCAAGCAGATCTTAGAGCAGTATTTTCAAGCCGATCGTCCTGCTAAAAATACATAATTTCAGCTAGCTTGACCCAAGTATTTATCAGTCCCAATTAGGTTAATTTTTATGAGTATTTCTACAAGCCAATCCCAACTATTGAAAACGATATATTCAGAACACATTTGGATCGATGTCGATTTGTATGATTCCGATGTGCGATCGTATCTTCAGGCTGTCAGCGAGTATTTGACTGAATCACTTAATTTAGTTGTCAAACCAATTTTCCCCAGTGAAGAGTCTCACTTACTCTTTGTGGATAAATTAGTCAATGGATTTGGCTTGTCAGTGTCGGGTGTCAGAATTGCCTTTATTCCCAGCCCCGCTCTAGATCTAATGGGGTTTGAAGTCCCGCGAGAATGGGTCGAACTAACTAATTGGATCGCAGATTATTATGTGCCAGTTCAAGTCGATACCGAGCACAATTGCTTGCACCTGTGGGGATTTATCTCACATCAGTATTTGTGCCAGAAAGCTACTCTAGATCTAAGTTTACACAGTTATGAAGTTGACGCGGTGGATCTAGTTAGCGACCTAGATTCCCTTTGGACTGCTTGCGATCTCGTGGCGCGACAACTAATCCCCAGCGAACGTGGCGAAGTTCCAAGCTTGCCGCCATTATCCGAGCCAGAAGCGCGAAAGCTAATCGATCGACTCAAGCAACAAAGATCGAGCTTTGTGGCTCGACTAGGCACATCCTTTGCCCAATGGGGAGCGATCCTAAATTCACCTGAGTATCTGACTATCTACGCCGAGCCAGAACTGGTAATCACGCAGATCGCGAGCTGGTTTCAGGCTCAAGTTAACTCGATTCAGCAGACAACCGCAAAATTAGTTAAAAAAATCGAGCAGCTACCCGATCGCGACTGGATCTCGATCTATGGATCTTACGATCTATCTCTAGCTCTATCTGGGTACTTTTCCAAATCGATAGAGCCGCAGTTTAACATGGGGGGAATTGTCCGCATTAATAAACGAGAAATTCGCCAGATAGTGGAAAACTTGTATGCCAATCAAAACCCAAATAACCGAATAGATCTACCTGAAAATATTGAATCGCCGCTGCTAATGTTGGTTTATCTGATTCAACACACCACTGATGAGACCCTTCGGTGGCAGGCGGCGGAACATCTGTGGACGATCGATCCCGCCAATCATCACTACCAGCGCAAAATTAAGGATTTGGGACTGGTAATGCAGGGCTATAAATTGGGCTTAATGGTTGCGGCAATTCCGCTATTAGATGGTACTTACTCAATTTTGAACCGGATTTATGCGATCGGCGATCGACATTGTTTGCCACCCGATGTGCGATTGACTTTAGCAGCGGTGAGTGGTGAGCAACTATATCAAGTGGAGAGTCGTTCTACAGTAGCCGATCGCTATATTCAACTCTACTTTACTGCAAGTATTAGTGAGCGGTTTAATATTTGGGTGGAAATGAATGACGCGCGCATCGTCGAAGCTTTTGCGGTCTGATTTTAATCTGGCGAGTTGGTAATAACTAGATCGATCGATATTCGCGCTAAATTAAGGTATGGGTGCTAACTGATTTGTGATTACTTTAGAAACCAAATTGATTATGAGCCATATCCGGATCGTCGATATCAATTCCAGTCCCGATTTGGAGCAATTATCGGCAACTCTAACAATTGCAAGTATTGATGATGTGACTGGATCGATCGTCAGTCCGCCCCATCCAGTTGCCAAAGGCTCATTAAATATTCGATCGTTGGTAACGTTAAATAAACAAATTATTGAAAAATTCCAGGCAGCAACTACTCAAAACCGCTATTTTGGTGGAATCAAAATTCCAGAGGAAATGGTTATCAACGTAGCAGATCCGATCGATGAATTGAGAACAGATATTCAGCAGCTTCAAGCAGCCATTAATCTCACGCTAGCTCAAGATACTTGGTCAACTATTCGGGAAGGACTACTGCAAAGCTTGATCGGCACGGATCCAGCCCAAACAATTAGACTAGTCATCCGCACTGATGATGTCAGTCTCCAGGCTTTGCCCTTAGAAGGAACGTCATTCATTACCAATGTCCTTGCAGGGGAAAATAGAAATGTCAGCGTTGTATTCGCACCCCAAAAGCAGCCAAAGAGATTGAGTTGGCACGGCGCACCCAAAATTCTGTTAGTCCTGGGCAGTCAGAAAAATATCGAGCAGGTGATTTGTATTGAAGATCTAAAAAAACATTTCCCAGCTACTGCAAATTTTAGATCGATCGAGCCACAATCGCCAGCAGAACTACTCAGGATCATTGCCGATGAGATATTTGATGTCATCATCATTGTTGGACATAGTTACGCTAATCCGAATGGAATTGATGGACGAATTCAGATTAACGATCGAGATGATAGTATCTCGATTCAGGAATTGACCAATCCGTTCAAAGATAGTGTCAATCATGGTCTGAAATTGGTCATTTTAGCAGGTTGTTCGAGTATTGGTGTCGCTAGAGCATTGGCATCAAACACGATTGGGGTGCCCAATGTGATTGCTTTTAGAGTTCCCGTTCACTATCGCGTCTTGCAGCTCTTCTTCGATCGACTATTGACTAAATGGGTAGCTAATCGTCAAAGTCTAGAGGTTGCTTTAACTAATACTAGGGCAGAACTCAGCCTGTACGATCGAGACTGTCCTGGGGCATCAATTTTACCGATCTTATTGACTTCGCCCTACGATCCGCCCTTGTTATTTCCGATCGTCAGGACTAAACCAAAATTCAAATCTGGCTCAATCTTTTCAAAAATACTGCATATTCTGGTATTTCAACCTCTATTAACAATTAAGTTCAGAGGAAATCAAGTGAAAATACCACCAATTGTATTTATTGGCGTGGCTGCCGCTCTATTGTTTCGGATGTTTACCACTGCGCCTCAATTAGCAGCTACCTGCAACAGCACGATTGGGGATGGAATTAGCTGTGGCGAAGAAATTCTACTCCGAGAAGGGAGTATTCGTCCCCAAGCAGATAAACAAGCTGGTGCTGATGCAATTGCCAGTAAAGATTATCCTAGAGCGATCCAATTTTTAAACCAAGCTTGGGCTGCCCAAAAAGATCCAGAAACGCTGATTATGCTGGAAAATGCCAAGCTAGCAGATCGCAAAATACCAATCAAAAGTATTGCCGTCACGATCCCTGGATCTCAATCTACCCCGCTAGATATTCCGACGAGTATGCTCAAAGCCGTCAGCTTTGCCCAGCAGCAGTGGAATGCAGATCCTAATCATACCTGGAAACTAGAGGTTGTCCTGGTAGACGATAGCAATGACAAAAATAAGGTACGTGGACTAGCCGCTAATGACGATCGCAGTGACAAAAATCAGGTACGTGGATTAGCCGCTAATCTCCTAGAAAGAGGCATAATTGCTGGAATTGGTAGTTATTCGTCAGAAGTAACTTTAGCAGCCAAAGATATCTATAATTCTAATCGGACGGTGTTAATTTCTAGTACGAGTACATCTACTGAGTTAACTAGTAAAAATTCGGATAGCTTCTTCTTCCGAGTCTGCTCAGACAATGAAATATCTGGTAGACAAATTGCCGACTATCTCAAAAGTCACAAACACACTAAAATTGCCCTGTTTCATACAAGTGGTCGGACTTTTAGCGATTCGATGACCAAAGCTCTAAAAGCAAATATTCAAGGTGTGAGTATTGTCAAAGAATTTAACTTTAAGGGTAAAGGTGAAGCAATTGACGACATTCAAGCAGCCAAACAAGCTGGCGCACAGGCGATCGTCCTGATTCCCGATGCATATACCAGTTCAGATCCAGAACGTAATCGACTGCTGTCGATTATCCGTAAAAATAATGGCGACTTACCAATTATTGGCAATGAAGTTGTCAAGGATCAAACTCTGTTTAATTTCAGTAGTCAGCAATTAAATAAACTAGTAATCAGCCTCCCCTGGCATTCCTCTAGCTACCAAAACAATACGATCGCACTGCCTGATTTCTGGGGGAAAAAATCTCAATTGGATCACCGAATCGCAATGACTTATGATGCTACGCAGGTAGTAATCAAGGCTCTGGATTTGGTGCCGCTCGATCGAGATATTCGCGATGCACGTAAACAGGTTCAAGAGATCGTCAAAGATCCTAGTTTCAATCTGAATGGAATTACTGGAGAAATTAGCTTCAAAGGTAGCGACAGATCTCAGCCCATCAATAGTCTAGTCCAACCTAAATGCACTGCAACTAAATGTGAAGGCTTTCAGCCTGCACTATAACTATAGATAGAAGTCGATAAATTGCCGCTACTATGTCCATCGCCAGTATCATTTTTCCCCACCAGCTTTTCCGCGAACATCCAGCCGTGATGCCTGGAAGGATCGTTTACTTGGTAGAAGAGTGGCTGTTTTTTCATCAGTATCGGTTTCATCAGCAAAAATTGCTGTTGCATCGGGCGACGATGCAGATGTATGCAGATTATCTAACGCAGCAAGGCTATGAGCTGCGCTATATTCCGGCGACGAGTGGAGACTGTGATATCCAGAAACTATTGGTGTCGATCGCTACAGCAGGGATCGAGGAGCTGCACTACGCAGATGTGGTGGATGATTGGCTCCAGCAAAGGCTGACGGCGGGAGCCACAGAACAGGGAATTAAGTTAACAATATATTCCTCACCCAACTTTTTGGAAGATCCGGCTGATGTCGCAGAATTTTTTAATAGTCGCAAGAGCTATAAGCAAACTGATTTTTATGTCGATCGACGCAAGCACCATCAGATCTTAATCGATTCTGCGGGTAAACCTGTGGGCGGACAGTGGACTTATGATGTGGACAATCGACTCAAGTATCCCAAGGATCGATCGGCTCCGGTGGTAAAGTTACCTGGATTGAATGAATATGTGCGGGAAGCTCAGACTTATGTGAGCCAACATTTTGGCCATAATTATGGCTCTGTCCAGCAACCATTTCCAGCGGGGTTTTATCCGACTACCTATCCAGAAGCCGATGCTTGGCTGGAGGATTTTCTGACGGTGCGATTTGCGGATTTTGGGGCTTATGAAGATGCGCTGGTACTAGAGGAGACGATCTTGCATCACTCACTCCTATCGCCGCTGCTAAATATTGGATTATTGTCGCCCCGACAGATTATCGATGCAGCATTGGCCCGAATCGACAGCGTGCCCTTAAATAGTCTAGAAGGCTTCATTCGGCAGATTATGGGGTGGCGGGAGTTTATTCGGATTACCTACGTCAGACGGGGGCAGAGTCAGCGCACCAGGAACTATTGGGGCTTTACGAAGAAGATACCGGAGAGCTTCTGGAATGGTACTACTGGAATTTTACCCCTGGATGCAACAATTAAGAAAACGATCGAGAGTGGCTACTGTCACCATATCGAGCGGCTGATGGTGGCGGGAAATTTTATGCTGCTGTGTGAATTTGACCCCGATGAGGTGCATCGCTGGTTTATGGAGATGTATGTGGATGCATATGACTGGGTAATGGTGCCCAATGTATATGCAATGAGTCAATTTGCCGACGGGGGTGGGATGTGTACCAAGCCTTATATCAGTGGCAGCAATTATCTGATGAAGATGAGCAATTTCAAAAAGGGTGATTGGCAGCCGATTTGGGATGGTTTGTTTTGGCGGTTTATGCACGTTCATCGTGAGTTCTTTTTGAGCAATCCACGCTTGGGAATGTTGGTCAGAACTTTTGATAAGATGACTCCAGAGAAACAACAGCAGCACCTACTGGCAGCGGATCGATTCTTGGATTCAATTTAGAGGCGCACGATGAAAAAAATTCCGTTGTATGTACAGATTATTATTGCGTTAATTATTGCAGTGATAGTTGGGGTACTTTTGGGCGCGGGTAGCCCGATTTTGGACAAGGAAACGATCGAGCATTTAGCATTACCCTGTACGCTAATTCTCAAGGCACTACGGACACTGGCAACACCGCTAATCTTTCTGGCAATTCTGCATACATTTCTCACCGCTGATATTCCCAGTCGATCGGGACGGAAGTTATCAGTATTGTTAATGACTAATACGCTGGTTGCGATCGGAATTGGTTTATTAGTTGCCAATGTTTTACGTCCTGGTGCTGGTGGTAGTGCCCTCGCGGTAGCTCAAAGTACCAAGCCTGTAGTCAAACAACTCGATCCGTGGGGATTGCTTGCAGATATTATTCCCGATTCGGTGGTGAAACCATTGGTAGATAATAATGTGATTTCGCTGATCTTTGTGGCTCTCGCATTTGGGATTGTGCTCAGAGCAATTAAGACAGAACAAGTGCAATTAGGACAACGAGATTACCTCGCGATCGAACAAGGTGTGGGCACATTATTTGATGCCGTAATTAGAATCCTCCACTGGGTAATTGCATTGGTACCGATCGCAGTATTTGGAATTGTATCCAAGACAATTGCACTGCAAGGATTTGCACCATTCAAATCCCTCGGCTCGTTTGTCTTGGCGGTAATTGTGGCATTATTATTGCAAGGTGCTTATTATTTGACTAGAGTAAAAATTAGCTCTTGGCTATCGCCCCAACAATTTGTTCGAGGTGGCTCCGATGCGTTGATTACCGCTTTTTCGACAGCTTCCTCGACAGCGACGATGCCAATCACCTTTGAATCATTGCAAAAAATGGGCTTGCGGGAGTCATCAGCATCCCTGGGCGCACTGGTTGGCAGTAACTTCAATAATGACGGTACCGCCCTGTATGAGGCAATGTCAGCCCTGTTTATCTCCCAGGTAATCGGTCAAAATTTGGAACTACCACAGCAGCTCATGGTAATGTTGACTTCGATCGTCGCATCTGTAGGCGCAGCAGGCATTCCAGAAGCGGGTTTGGTGACGATGACGCTGGTATTTAGCTCTGTGGGGCTACCGACGGAGTACATTGCGATCCTAATTACGGTAGACTGGTTTCTCGATCGATGTCGTACCGCGATCAATGTCATGGGTGACATGACTGTCAGTGCCATCATTGATGGTAAACACCGCCAAGCATAATCAGGATTTAGAGGATTTTCCGGATTTAGAGGATTATGTTGTTGGTGTGAATCGTATTCCCTCATCCTCCCAGTCCCCCAGTCCCCCAGTCCCCAGTCTCCCAATTCCCCGCCCATGAGTCTAGAACAAAAAAACTGGTTTAAACTTGCCTTTCGAGTCCAAGGTTCGGTGATTCCGACGATCGCTAGTCGAGTAATATGCTGTGGGGCTTTTGGGCTGTTAATCTCGGTTTTAGCTTACTATCAGATCGCAGTTAGTTCTAAGGCATTGGGCGGTGTTGTGCCCAGTATTGTCCTGGGTTTACTATTGGTATTTCGGACAAATACTGCCTATGAGCGATTTTGGGAAGGGCGCAAAGCTTGGGGCGCGATCGTCAATAATATTCGCAATTTAGCTAGACTAATTTGGGTTGCTATTGTCGAAATCGATCCGATTCATCGGTATGAAAAAGAGGAAATATTGCGGCTATTGGTGGCATTTGCAGTAGCGACTAAATTGCATTTGCGATCGCAGCCAGTTGACGACAGATTAGCAGAACTAGTCTCGCCAGTCCAATTTTCCAAGCTCCAAGTGGCTAATAATCCACCGCTAGAAATCGCGTTCTGGATTAGTGACTACCTTCAGGCAAAATATGAACAGAGCCAAATTAGTTCATATCAAATGAATGAATTGCAGAGTATCTTGAATGGATTAGTTGATATGCTCGGAGCTTGCGAACGAATTCTCCGCACCCCGATTCCCTTGGCTTATGTGATTCACCTCAAGCAATTATTGCTAATTTATTGTTTATTACTGCCTTTTCAAGTTGTTGATGAGTTGAAATGGTGGACGGCTCCAGTGGTAGCTCTAGTTAGCTTTACCCTATTTGGGATCGAAGCGATCGGGGTCGAAATCGAAAATCCATTTGGTACCGATCCCAATGATTTACCCCTCGATCCAATCTGCAATACGATCGAAAAAAATATCGACGATCTAATTAGTATTGAGCCACATTATCGCCGCGCAGGGATGTATGGCAGTGGTGAGATGGAACAGCTTAATTAGTGGTTTAGTTGTTAGTGGTTTAGCAAATATAGAGGGCGCAAGCGTCCCATAGGCTAAACCACCAGAAACTAAACCACTAAACCACTAAACCACTAAATCATTTATTTCATTGGTCTAGCATTGACTTTCAGACCTGAGAGCATTTTGATTTTGGAGAGGATTTTTGCTTTTACAGCTTCGTACTCACCATAGTCACCGCCGACTGGTTTGGGGTAGATGTCTGAGGCACCAGCTTGAAGTAGTGCGAAGACATTTTTGGTATCATCTGATTTGACAGAATTGCTCAGAACCAGCACTGGGCGAGGATAGTTTGCCATCACTTGCTTGGTGAGTTCCAAGCCATCCATGATGTCCATGTGGAAGTCGGTACAGATCACAGTCGGATTGGTGCGGGGAATCATTGCCAGAGCTTCTTGTCCATTCCGTGCGATGCCAACAATTTCGATTTCGGGCGCACTTTTGAATAGACGCTGCAATATTTCCATTGCTACGGGTGAATCTTCAACGATCAGAACTTTTGTAGGAGCCATAGGATTTGAGGTTTAGTTGGGGTTTATCGTGGGGACGGAGGCTTTAGGCTGTGGTTTCTAGGCTTTAGGGGTCGGAAGCTGGGCTTTAGTAGAAAGGATGCGAGCATCCTAATCTACTATTCCCCATCTACCGTTTATTATTAACATTCCCTAATAGACTTCTTGCAAAAGTAAAAACTCAATCATTTCTAATATTCTTTTGTCTTGACACATCGTTGTTCTTGTCCATGTCTTCCCCTAAAGCCTAAAGCCTAAAGCCCAAAGCCTAGATCAGCCTTGTCAACGTATCCAACAACAACTGCTGGTCAAAATCTCCTTTAGTCAGATAGGCATTGGCACCTGCTTGAAGACCGCGATCGCGATCGGCTGTTTGGGAAAGGGTGGTGACGAGGACGACGGGGAGATCTTGGTAGTCGGAGTGTTTGCGGATTTCGGAGGTGAGTTCTAGTCCACCCCAGCGCGGCATCTCCACGTCGGAAACGACGACATCAAATTTTCCGGCTTGGAGCGTTTCCCAGCCTTCTAGACCATCCTTGGCGACGGTGACGTGGTAGCCAGCTCCTTTGAGAATGCGGGTGAGCTGAGTCCGAATGACTAGGGAGTCTTCGACTAATAAAATAGTCGGAGTGGTATCGGTGGCGATCGCAATCGCGCCACTAACATCGCCAGCTTTGGGTGCGCGGGGCTTCTCGCCGCCAGCAGTGACGAATAGATCGAGTGGATTCAGGACTAGGCAAACTTCCCCTGTGCCCAAAATGGTCGAGCCAGAGAGGTGGGGAACTTGTTTGAGGATCGGGTGAGGTGCTTCGATCGAGATGAGCTGTCGATCGTTGATGCGATCGACGAGCAAAGCCAACTGCTGTCGTCCTGACTGGAGCAGGAGGCAAGCAACTGAGTTGGATCTGCGAGTAACTTCGCCTGGAGAATCGGGGGCAACTGCGGGAAGGGCGAGCAGATCGGCAAGCCAAGCAACGGTGGTGGTTTTGCCATTAATTTGAACGGTGGGAGTACCACTGAGAGCGAAGATATCGGCTTTATTGACTAGCAACATCCGATCGACAAATTCGACTGGAATTGCGTAGGTTTGGTCGCGGACATCGACGATCATTACCTGAGAACTACCGATCGCATGACTGAGGACGATGCGGAAGGTACAGCCTCGATCTGTTGCTGATTCCACATTGACGGAGCCTTTGATCCGCTCGACGTTGGTACGGACGATATCTAGTCCGACTCCGCGCCCAGACAGCTCTGTCACCCTGGTACGGGTGGAGAAACCCGCTGCAAAGATTAGAGATTGGATTTTCTCAGTAGTCATCAGATCCAGTTCTGCTTTGGTATACAAGCCGCGCTTGATTGCGGTAGCTTTGATTCGCTGGATGTCCAAACCTCGCCCATCGTCGAGGATCTCGATGACGGTTTGGCTGCCAGTTTGCCGCACTTGGATCATCAGGGTAGCGGCGGCCAATTTACCGCTTTGTTGCCGCTCTGCGGGGGTTTCGATGCCGTGATCGATCGCGTTCCGCAATAGGTGCATCAGCGGATCTTTGATCTCTTCCAGCAGGCGTTTATCTAGAAGTAAGTCACCGCCTTCGATCGCAAAGTTAATTTCTTTGGACTGGGTTTTGGACAAGTCTCGCACCATCCGAGGAAAGAGATTGAAGATCGTCGAGAGGGGCATCAGTCGGAGCTGCTTTACGCCTGATTCCAGCGCGGTAGTGACTAGATCGAGCCTAGAACTATCCGAACCGATCGCTTTTTTGAACTTACCGATCGATGCGCCCATTTGTTGCAACTGCTGATGGCTACGGCTCAACTGCTGATAGAGAGCAGATTGGGGCGAGAGTTGCTGGAGCAGGACTTGGATCTGGCGATCGTCTCTGTTACTACTTTCCCATAGCTCCAACATCGGATCGAGATCGAGCAGCCTGGACGCGATTTGCTGGTTGATGACGTTGATCTCGCCAGACTGTCCCATCAAAGCATCCAATTGTCTAGCTTCAACGCGCACTGTCTCAATCTGGCTATCGCTCACCGTCGGTGCGGGCACAACTAGTGGTTGAGCTGGTGCTGGCGGTTTGACAGCAATCGGCATCACAACGGCTGGCTCTGGCTCTACAGGCAGCTCTAGCGGTGGTGTTTCATTACTAATCGTCTCAAAATTGTCAAAGATAAAATCATCAAAGATCTCACCATCAATTGTCCCTTCTGTGCCAACACCGACAGCAGTCACGACATCAAAACTGCTCGGAATCAGCGTAAAGTTATCACCATCCAAGAAAGATAAATCCAGATCCGGTTCGATCTCAACCGTTGGCGTAGTTCCAGGTACCAATTCAAAATCATTGAAGGCTGCCTCAGGCTCCAACTTCGGTAACGTCGAGTCAGCCGGAAATAACTCAGCGGCTAATTCCAAGAAGCTGGCTTGAAGTTGGGAGACGGCTGGCTGGGACAGATCGGCTGGATCGATACTCATGTGGAGCGAATCCGCCAATGTCAACGAGTCTAAACTAGCCAGATCGCCCACAGATAGATCGTCATGACTTTCTTCCCGAATCCAAATATCAGACGGCGTATCAAACACATTCTCATCATTGGAAAGCGTCATCCAGCCATTGGATGGATCTGGATCTAGATTCGATACTGCTGAATCGAGATCGAATAGTCCACCCGACAGAATCTCCGGCGAGATCTCCCTGGGTGCGGCAATTGCTGGCATTGACAGCGCGTTACCATCGCCCATCAGTGTTGCCAATACATAAAACATATTGACATCATTGGGTTCCCCCGTCACCGCCGTATGGGTGAGGAGCTTGATCGTATCCAGTGCGCTGTACAATCTGTCGGATAGTTCCGCAGTCATCTTGCCACCTTTTTCGATCGGGATCAGACATTCTTCAATCTGGTGGACGATCGTCTCCACATCTTCCACCCCCAACATCCGCGAATCACCCTTAAGTGTATGCGCCGATCTCAATAGATCTTTGAGCACCATCGGATTTTGGTGCTGCTTTTCCAACTGCATCAAGGCTGATTCGATCGCTTGGATATGTTCTGGGGCAGAGGTGCGGTACAGATCTCTGAGTTCTTCGTCTTCAATGTACATAGGTGTTGGGGGTTTTAATATTTAGATATTTAGAAGATATAAGATCCGTAGGGGCGGGTTCATGCTATGAGTTGCAAATTTGCACCAATAACTACCGTACAAAACCCGCCCAACCCCACCAGCAACAATCGACGATCGGTGGAGAATCAGCAAAATATTTTGAATTTGGAACGACGGCATCAACAAATCGCACATTTGTCATCGACACAGGTGAAAATCCAGTCTAGATGTTGCTGGTGGGTGAGGGCGGGTTTTGTACGGTAGTTATTATTACAACGGTACTGATGGCATGAACCCGCCCCTACGAGGTTAAATATTCCTCTACACTTTCTAGACGACTGCTGCCTTCAACTCATCCGCAACCTGCGTCAACTCACGAGTTGTCATCTTCACTTGGTGCATCCCGACGGCACTCTCTTGGGAACCTTGGGAGATGGTGGTCATCGAGCTGAGTACCTGTTGAATGGATACGGCTTGCTGTTTGGCACTGGTGGAGATCTGCTGGGAGTTGAGATATACGTTGTTGACGGCATCTGTCACCCCGACGAAGGTGTCGGCGGTGGAGCGGGCGAGGTCGATCCCTTCGTTTACCGTTTTGGTACCTTCATCAGTTACCATGACTGTCCGGTTAATCGCGGCTTGAATGTCGTTGGCGAGGACGTTAATCTTATCGGCAGATTTTTTACTTTGATCTGCTAGTTTCCGAATTTCATCGGCAACTACACTAAAGCCCTTACCCTGCTCACCTGCACGGGCTGCTTCTACCGCTGCGTTGAGGGCGAGCATGTTGGTTTGACTTGCCAAATCTGCTACGAGGTCAGATACAACTGTAATTTGTCCGGTTTGTTCACTGAGACTGACAATCTGGTTGGCGATCGCATCCACTTTGTCCCGTAGTCCAGACATCCCTTGGAGGGTCTGTTGTACAGATCGAGTCCCGTCCTCAGACAGGGATAGTGCTTGTTTGGCACCATTGGCGGCTGATTCGGCTTGTTCGGCGGATCGGACAGAGATGGCACCTAGTTCGTTGACTGTGGTACTGGTTTCGATCGCGGAGTTTGCCTGCATGTTTACGGTGACTTCTTGCATTTCTACCGTATCAACGATCGCAACTGAAGATGTCACGATCGAGTCGGCTAGGTTTTTGATAAACGCTGTTACTCTGTTACCAAGTAAGAGGGACAAACCTACTGCTGTACCACCCGCTAGTAACACCCCGACTAGAAGTACGACTAGGACAGTGTTTTCCTTTGCTTCAATGATTTTCATGTCTTTAGCCAAGACTACCGACATGTTGAGATTCACTAAATCTTTATCGCCAGTGATGTTATGAAAAGATGCTAATTCGCGTGTATCTTCGCCTGGTTTGGTATCAACAGCCGTATGTACTTTATCGCTATTTTTAAACTTTTCATAACTCGGAAAGTGTTTGCTGAGAAGATCATTTGCATCAACATCCTTTACAGCAATTGCAATTCTATTAGTCGTTTTATCGACGATATGCCATTCATTGTCATTACTACCATAATCTTCGGCGACGATTTTGAGAGCGGTCACTGGCATTCTCCCCCGCACGACCGAGATCATCTGTCCTGTCACGCTATCCCTCACTGGAACCAAGAAGTAAATTGAGGATTTTTTAGTAGTTTTGGAAACTTGAACCGGACTAATATATGGTTTACCACTGCTGAGTACCGCTTTAAAATAATCACGGTTTGCATGGTTTTCCGTACTACTACCTTTAGAACTAGCGATCGGATTGCCATTCAAATCCAAGATCATCAAACTGTCGTAGATCTTATATCGATCGATATAATCATTCAAGAAGTCTTCCTTCTCGGCAACAGTCAAATTTTTAGAAATTTTGGCATTTTTCACAAGCGGTAAATCCGCCACAGTTTGAATGTCTTTGCCCCGCAAACTAATAAAGTTAGCTAGTGAGTCAGATAGCTCGGTTGCCACCGCTTGTTGGTTGTCTCGCTCAGTTGTTTCGAGGTTATCTTTGGAAACGATAAATGCCAAGGTACCAACTCCGAGTACAGGCAGCAGCGATAAGACTACCGCCGCCGAAATTGCCTTGGATTTGAACGATAAGTTAGCGAATTTATCTTGGAAATTGGTTTTGAAAGTAGATAGCATAGGAGGCTTTAGGCTTTAGGTATTAGGCTTTGGGTATTAGAAATTAGAAGTTAGACTTTAGAAGTTAGGCTTTAGGGACTAGACCATAGGATTGAAACCCTAACGCCTAAAGCCCAAAGCCTAAAGCCTTCCTAACTAACCGCTGCTTGCAGCTCATCCGCAATCTGATTCAGCTCAAAGGTAGATGTCTTGACTTTGTGCATCCCGATCGCGCTTTCTTGAGAACCTTGGGAGATGTTGTTCATCGCATCGAGTACTGATTGGATCGCGGTGGCTTGCCGTTTGGTACTGGAGGAGATTTGCTGGGAGTTGAGATATACGCTGTTGACGGCATCGGTTACGCCGACAAATGTGGTAGCAGTATTTTCGGCGAGTTGAATCCCCGTGGTAGCGGTTTTGGTGCCTCGATCCGTTACCATGACTGTCCGGTTAATCGCAACTTGAATATCGGTAGCCAAGTTGTTGATTTTTTGGGCAGATTTTTTACTTTCGTCTGCTAGTTTCCGAATTTCACCCGCAACCACTCCAAATCCTTTACCGGATTCTCCGGCTCGTGCTGCTTCTACGGCAGCTTTGAGAGCGAGCATGTTGGTTTGTTTGGCTAGATCTGATACGAGGTCGGATACGGTGGTAATCTGTCCGGTTTGTTCGCCGAGGTTGACGATTTGTTGGGCGATTTCATCGACTCGATCGCGCAGATCGGACATTTCACTAATGGTTTTTTGCACCGCTTGAGTCCCTTCTTCGGCAAGGGCTAGAGCTTCCTGTGCGCCGTTAGCTGAGTCGTTGGCTTGTCGGGCAGTTTGGTCAGAAATACTCTCCAATTCACTGATACTATCTGTGGTCGAAATTGCCGTGTTTGCCTGTTTGTTGACGGCGATTTCTTGGGACTGGACGGTATCGATAATTTCATTGGCAGAAGTGGTAATCGTGGCGATCGTCCGCTGCATGTATTTGGTGACTCGATCGGCAAAGAAGACCGATAAACCGACTGTCAATCCACCCGCAACGATCGCTTCCAGTAGAATTGCCAACAATAGACTTTGAAGTTCTGCGTAGGCGGCAGCTTCATCGATGGTGGCTACTGCTGTCCAAGGCAATTCGGGCATCCCCGTTAATTTTGCAAATGGAGCAGTACTGAGTAGCTCTGAGCGACTATTGGCACCAGTAGATTGATAGGTAATCATCTCCCCCTTTGCGCTGGCTTTCACCATCTCCGGCGATTCTGGTTTATTGGCAAACTCGCCATTGGAACTGATAAATACTTGCTTGGTTTGGCGATCGAGAATGTGGTAATTTTCAGCTTTGGTCGCAAAATCTTTGAGAACTAAATCCAAGTTACTGACGGGTGTTCGAGTTCTAACTACGCCAATAATTTTGCCAGCAGCATCTTTAATTGGGGCGGCAAAGAAGACTGAAAGCTTGCCAGTATCTTTGCTAGGTTCTGGCGAAGAAATCACTGTCTTGCCAGTGGCGATCGCATCCTTGAAGTACTGACGATTGGCGTGATTGACTTTGGTCAATGATTCACCCTTGCTCTGAGCGATTAAATTTCCCTGGAGATCGAAAGCAGCAATACTGTCATAAACCTGATAGATATTCACAAATTTATCTAGCAGGTTTGTTTTGTCCTGCAACGATGTGACAGCAGCTACCTTGGGGTTGGTAAAAATTGGCAGCGATGACAACACAACTACGTCCCCGTTCCGCTCAAATACAAATCGATTGAGTTTATCCGCGACTGATGCTGCTCGTCCCTTTTGCGTCTCGATCGTCCGCTGTTCGGTCGTATTTTGGATTTGAGCGTAATTGAGTATCCCAATTACCGTAATCGGGGTTACACCCAGCGCGATCGCGGTCAGAATAACTTTGGTTTTGAAGGACAGAGTAGTTACTTTAGTCCACAGCTTAGTTGCCATAAGATTTGTTGGTAGATGATACGATCGGGGATAAATTAGAAATATAAAATTTGGATTTTATGGGGGTGGGTAGCTGAGATCTACCCACCCCGCCCTACGGGCACCCCTCCGAGGAGGGGATTTGTCCCTAGTGTTTTTGCAGAGGTAATGGATCTTTGCAACCCTTCTAGTAAAGTCCCCTCCCAGGAGGGGTGCCCGTAGGGCGGGGTGGGTCGGATCTACGACCTCTAGAGCAAAGCGTATTTCTCTAAACACTCACAGGCAAGAATTCCCGCTGGACTAGCTCTTGCAGCTTGACTAGATACATCAAGCCAGCCTCATACTTGGTTACTCCAAGCAGATAGCCGCGCTGTTGACCACCTGTGGACATTGGTAGCTGCTCGATTCGATCGACCTCCAGATAAAATACGTCAAAGATTCGATCGACTCCGATCCCCATTTTCACGCCATCAACTTGGACGATCACCATTTCCTGACGGGGGAGTGCCGGAATCTGCAAGATGCCGCCCAGTTCCAGCAATGGCAGAATTTCACCCCGCCAGTTGAGCTGTCCGAGCAGGTAGCGCGGGGCGACTGGTACGGGGGAGAGCGGAAACCGATCCAGAGCATCCACATCAACGATGAGTTCTAGGGGTAAGCCAATATATTCGGCACCGATTTGGACGACGAGGACACCTTCATTGGAGCCGATCGCCGCAGCTTGGCTGATTGATGTCTTGAGCTGGGTGGCGCGAGTGGCAAAAGTGGCTCGATCGGCAACACTAGCCAGGGGGCAACACCGACTATAAAAATCCGAATCTGCTCCCGCCAAAATTGCTGGCTCGGTGCCATCTAGGGCAGCGACAGCTTCCGGCTCCCGAATCAATCGATCGAGATCGAGACAAGTTATCGGCTGGTCATTGCTTTGGGCGATGCCGATGATAAAATTGCGATCGAGCTGGGATTGCCGACCTTGGATCAGATCGAGATCTAGGGGCTGGGGCGCAATTAACCGCACATCAAATACTTCATGAGCGACGATCGCCACATAAGTACCTGCCAGCTCCAGCACGATGACGCGATCGGTGAGATTGCAGCCAGAAAACCCGCGCCCAAAGCGCAGATCCAGATGCATCACTGGCACCATCCGCGATCGCCAATTGAAGATCCCTAGAATATCTGCTGGCGCAGTCGCGAGGGAGTACAGCTCCGGCAACCAGCAAATTTCGCGGACATAGTCAGCACCAATGCCGTACAGCGTGCCATGCAGACCAAAGATCAGATTTTGTTTATCTAACATGGTGTATATAAATTAGAATAGCTATCGGACTTATCATTGAATATGCCCACCTTTGGTATATTTATCGACAACGGCGATTAATTTGGCATCATCGAGAGGTTTGGTGAGGTATTCATTGGCCCCGACCATTTCTGCCAACGCTCGATCGTAGCTCTTGTCCTTGGCTGTCAGCATCACGATCGGCAGTTGAGCAAATTTACTCATCCGGCGCAAAGTCTGACAGAGTTCGATCCCATCAATTCCAGGCATCGTTACATCTAGCAACAATAGATCCACTGGCTGACGCGCTAGTAAATGCAGGGCACTCATGGCATCATTTGCTAGCAAGATCTCACAGTGTTCGCTCAGGGCACGCTTGATCCGCGTTTGGACGATCGGGCTATCATCCACCGACAAAACGATCGGCAACTCGACAGGTGCGAGCGGCTCCTCTGGCTTGTCGATCGGGCGTTGACATTGCATCCAGCCCATTTGCGCCCATTGCGCGTAGGAACGCCCAACCTGGAGCGGATCTCGATCGAGTGCCGTGGCAATCTCGACGATCGTCCGCTGCCCATCAAACCATTTTTTGGAATGCTGAACGATCGCCGTCTCCGAGATTTTGCTCAACATCGCTGGAGTCGGAGCCATTGGTACCGCCGCAATCCCTGGAATCAAGTTATTAATCTTGCTCCAGTACTGCTGCCGCGTATTCACCGTCATCATCAACTGATTCCAGTCCAAGCCCCGCCCTTCCAGCCCGTGGTAAAAATCTACCTCCGGCTGAGGAGTAAAGCGGTACTTACCTGCAAACGTAATTATCTGTTCGAGGGTAAACACCGCAAATCCTTGCGCCCAAGTCTCCACCTGTTCCCAAGTCAATACTTGTCGCTGCACCAAAAAGGTCAGCAGCTCCCGTGTCGAATGGGGATAGACTAGCTGTTGGATCAGCCAACCCTCGATCGACTGGGTATATTCCGGCTTGAACTTTTGCACCAGCGTTCTGATCAGTTCGCCTCGATCGATTAATTTATTACCACCATAGGTAATTTCACCCTTGTACCAAATCAAAACTCGCGGCCAACATTTACCAGGCTGGATCTCTACTTCTAACTGGAGAGTGCCACTGACTTGCTGTTGCCGAAATGATTCGATCAGCCGCATGAGATCCTGCGACTGATAAGGTATTAAGGGTAATGTTTCCCCTGGTATCGTGACATCGCCCATAGAGATTCCACTCATTTGCGGATTCCATTGCATCTGAAGATTATCTTTACTATGGTTCCCAGGTTTGGGGGGGGAATTGCTATCGGGGGCGTGGGGGCGTGGGTGCTTGGGTGCATGGGTGCATGGGAGAATGGGTGCGTGATAAGATGTAGATATTAGAAAAATTAACTACATTAGTAGTTAATTCCATCGCAGCGGCGAAAACTTCTTCTTCTGATTAATTTCTCACTCCATCTCCCGCGCTCCCGCACTCTCACGCTCCCCCACTCCCACGCTCCCGCACTCCCAAGCCCCCACCATGTCCAACCGAACCGCCACCGTCCATCGTCAAACTGGTGAAACTGATGTCACAGTTACGATCGATCTAGATGGTACTGGCATCTGTCACGCCCAGACAGGGATTCCCTTTCTCGATCACATGCTGCATCAGATTGCCGCTCATGGTTTATTCGATCTGCACATCGTCGCTACGGGTGATATCGAAATCGACGATCACCATACTAATGAAGATGTCGGCATTACCCTCGGTATGGCTCTAGGGAAAGCTCTAGGCGATCGCAAGGGCATAGTCCGGTTCGGTCATTTTGTCGCGCCTCTGGACGAAGCCTTGGTGCAAGTCGCCCTCGATTTTTCTGGTCGTCCTCACCTCAGCTATGGCTTGACCATTCCCACCCAGCGCGTGGGCACCTATGATACTCAGCTAGTGCGCGAATTTTTCGTGGCGATCGTCAATCACAGCCTGATGACCCTGCACATTCGTCAGCTCGACGGCATCAACTCCCACCACATCATCGAAGCCACCTTCAAAGCCTTTGCCAAAGCGATGCGGATGGCAACCGAAGCAGATCTACGCCGGATGGGAACAATCCCCAGCTCAAAGGGCGTTTTGTAATAAGGTCGCAATTTATGTTGCTGCCGGAAATAATCGATCCCAGCTCCACTAACACCCCGAATAGTCTGACTGTTGCGGGTGGGTGAGGGCGGCAGATTGACAATAAGTTTTCAATATGCAAACATAGTAAAATACTATAAGAAGTCAGTATTATCAGCGTTGCATCAATAATCGAATGTCAACAACTGGAAAACTGCCATGCACCTAATCTCTGCTGGCAAGCTCAAAGAAGCATCAGCCACATATCCTGATGTAGAGGAAGTAATTAAGAACTTCTACAAAAAGGTTGAAAAGTCAGCATGGCAAAATTTAATCGATGTCCAAAAAGATTATCAATCTGCTGAAGCCGTTGGCAGCTTTACGGTTTTCAATATCAAAGGCAATAGGTATCGCTTAATTCTAGATATCGATTACGAAGAACAAGTAGCCTATTTTAAGTATTTTATTACCCATGCTGAATACAATAAGGATCGGTGGAAAAATGACCTCTACTATTAGCCGCGAGAACTATATCAACTTATTAAACCAAGATCGGATTGTTCCTAAAATTATTGAAACCAAAGTAGAATACGAACACTTTCTAGCTGTAGCTGAAAAACTGATCTCCAAAAAACAGACCCGTACCGCTGAGGAAACTGCACTATTTCGGCTGTTGGTGAAGCTGATTAAAGATTATGAAAACGAGGTATTCGATCTCGAACAGTGGTCTCAGACACCGCCCCATCAGCTACTACAGCACTTAATGGCAGCTAGGGGGCTGCGCCAAGTGGATCTGATTGGAATACTTAGCCCCTCGAAGGGACTGGTTTCTGCGATCGTCAATGGCAAGCGAGAAATTAGCAAAGCTCAGGCTAAGAAATTGGGTGAGATCTTCAATATTTCATCAAGTGCATTTATCTAGGTGGAATGCCGCAGGGCACCCCTACACAATTAACCTCTGGGGTGTCCTGCGTAGATACCCTAGATCTACTCCAGGTAATAGTCTGATTCAAATAAGGAATGAGGATTTAATAATATACATTTCTGCCGTCGTGACGACCTTTGGTAGGGGCAATTCATGAAGCGGCGGTTTTATTCGGAGGTTCCCTCCGAATAAAAAAACCGACAAGACATTGCCCCTACCAAAGGAGGCAGTGCAAGTTATTTAATCCTCATTCCTAAGACAGATGTGAATTAGAACATTTATGTATCTACAGCGACAGACCCGACCAATAAATCTGCATAGCCTATAATAAACGTGGGTTTATTGTAGAGAGAAGGATCATTGGCATGACAAAACGGTTAGTGACGATCGGCAATGGGATGGTTGGTCATCGGTTCTTGGAGCAGATGGCGGCGAAAGGTGCAGATTGGGAACTGATCTGCTTTTGTGAGGAGCCACGGGTAGCATATGACAGGGTGAATCTCAGCGGCTATTTTGCGGGGAAGACGGCGGCGGATCTGTCGCTGGTTGCACCAGATTTTTATAAGGACAACAATATTCAGGTACATGTCGGCGATAAGGCTGTTAGGATCGATCGAGCCAACAAAACGGTGACATCTGCCAAGGGCGTGACGATTAGCTACGATAAACTGGTGCTGGCGACTGGCTCTTATCCATTCGTACCGCCGATCAAGGGGAATGATTTGCCAGGTACGTTTGTCTATCGGACGATTTGCGATCTCGAAGCGACGGAAGCTTATGCCAAGGATTGCAAAGTGGGTGTGGTAGTTGGTGGTGGCTTGCTCGGATTGGAATGTGCCAACGCCCTCCAGAATTTGGGACTGAAAACCCATGTGGTGGAGTTTATGCCCCGATTGATGCCCGTGCAGGTAGATGATGCGGGTGGGGCAACCTTGCGCCAGAAGATTGAAGATTTGGGAATCGGGATCCATACGGGTAAATCGACGACGGAGATTGTCGCCGATGAGCATGGGCGGGTTCATAAGATGCAGTTTGCCGATGGAACGGAATTGCTGACTGATACGATCGTCTTTTCCGCTGGAATTCGTCCCCAGGATGAATTAGCCCGTCAGTGTGGACTAAAAATCGGCGATCGAGGTGGCATCGCGATCGACGATAATTGTCAAACATCCGATCCTGATGTCTATGCAATTGGCGAATGTGCTCTCTACAATAACCAAATTTTCGGGCTGGTGGCTCCAGGCTATCGGATGGCAGAAGTCGCCGCAGATCGTCTCTGTGGCAATGAAACTAACAATTTTACTGGCGCAGACATGTCCACCAAATTGAAGCTCTTGGGCATCGATGTAGCTAGCTTTGGAGACGCATTTGGGAAGACGGCTGGCTCAAAAGTAATTGCGATCGATGATGCAATTGCGGGGACTTACAAAAAGCTGGTAGTTAATGAAGATGGCACCCGATTACTCGGCGGCATCCTAGTTGGCGATGCGACGGTTTACGGCACATTGCTGCAACTGATGCAAAATCAGATGGCATTACCGCCCCACCCAGAGGATCTGATTTTACCGCATCGCAGTGGCGTGTCGATGGCAATGGGAGTCGAGCAATTGCCCGACACTGCCCAAATTTGCTCCTGCAATAACGTCACCAAAGGACAAATTTGCACCGCAATTCAAGAGCAAGAACTGCGCGATATTGGCAGCGTCAAATCTTGCACTAATGCTGGTATGGGTTGCGGTGGTTGTGTACCCCTCGTCACCGACTTACTCAAAGCCGAACTCAAAAAAGCGGGTATTGCAGTTAATAACAATATCTGCGAACACTTCGCCTTCTCCCGTCAGGAATTGTATAGTCTGGTTCGATCTCAAGATATCCACAGTTTTCAACAGCTACTCGATCGACATGGTACTGGACGCGGCTGCGAAATATGCAAGCCACTCGTCGGTTCGATCCTCGCCTCCGCCTGGAATGACCAAATTCTCGACGCGCCCCACGTCAGCCTCCAAGATACCAACGATGCTTTCCTCGCCAATATTCAGCGGGATGGCACCTATTCAGTCATCCCCCGCATCCCAGGCGGCGAAATCACTCCCGATAAACTAATTGTCCTCGGACAAGTTGCCAAGGACTTTGGACTCTACACCAAGATTACGGGCGCACAGCGAATCGATTTGCTCGGTGCAAGGGTGGATCAGCTACCCCTAATCTGGCAGCAACTCGTCGCTGCTGGCTTTGAATCTGGGCACGCTTACGGTAAGGCTCTGCGGACTGTCAAATCTTGCGTGGGTAGCACCTGGTGTCGCTTTGGGGTGCAGGATTCGGTGAGTCTGGCGATCGAAGTCGAACTCCGCTATCGGGGACTCCGCGCCCCTCACAAGTTCAAGTCCGCCGTCTCTGGCTGCACCCGCGAATGTGCGGAAGCGCAAAGCAAGGATTTTGGCATTATTGCCACCGAAAAAGGTTGGAACCTCTATGTCTGCGGCAATGGCGGAATGAAACCCCAGCACGCGCAGCTCCTCGCCGCCGATTTGGATAAAGAAACCCTAATTCGCTATGTGGACAGGTTCCTAATGTTCTACATCCGCACTGCCAATCGGTTGGAACGAACCGCCACCTGGTTTAATAAACTCGAAGGCGGGATCGAATATCTCCAAGCTGTGATTATCAACGATTCCCTGGGTATCGCCGAAGAACTAGAAGCAGAAATGGCGCACCAAGTAGCGACATACGCTTGTGAGTGGAATGCCACCCTTCAAGATCCAGCCAAATTACAGCGATTCCAACACTTTGTGAATACCGACGCGCCCGATCCGAATATTGTTGTGATTGAAGAGCGGGGGCAAAACCGTCCGGTGTTCGAGCATGAACGGCAACTATCTGAACTGCAACTAAAATAATTGAATGATAGACTATGATGATTGCGGAAGTAAAATCATAGTCTATCTACTAATCATAGTTCAGACACATTTTTATTAATCAATTACAAATTTCATGTCACAAACAGAATCAATTCAGCCCATAACTAAACAGTGGACAACGATCTGTCCACTCGATCGAATCTTACCAAATACCGGAGTTTGTGCCCTCGTCAACGATCGACAAATTGCTGTATTTAGAGTCGGTGAAGAGGAAGATGTCTATGCGATCGAGAATCTAGATCCGTTTAGTAAAGCATACGTTTTGTCGAGAGGAATTGTCGGCGATCACAATGGTATTCCCAAAGTCGCATCACCGATTTACAAGCAGAATTTTAGTCTGTTGACAGGCGAATGTTTGGATGATTTAACGATAAAATTACAGACTTTCGCAGCTCAAGTTGTCGATGGACAAGTTCAAGTTCATGGTTGATTTTTGCTAGCCGTGACACTGGTGTTCGACAGCGCAAGCACGATCTGCGTCGCCGACTTCAATTTGAATAGTTGCATGTCGGATCTGAAAATGTTCCAGTAACTCTTGGCGCACATCAGCAAGAAACCCATCATCTGGATGTCCAGACGGAATCACCAAATGAGCTGTTAGAGCAGTTTCGACAGTACTCATACTCCAAATGTGTAAATCATGTACCTGAGTCACTCCAGGGCACTCACAAAGATAATTGCGAACGGATCGCTCGTCGATATGACTGGGTACACCATCAATTGCTAGATGAAATGAATCTTTGAGTAATCCCCAAGTTCCAAAAATAATTAAGCAGCTAATTGCCAAACTAATTGCAGGATCTAACCATAACCATTTAGTTGCCAAAATGCCAATACCTGCGAAGACAACGCCCACTGAAACTAGAGCATCTGCTGCCATATGTTGAAAGGCAGCTTTAATATTTAGATCGCCTTTGCTACCTGACATAAACATTAACGCTGTGGCAGTATTGATCGCGACACCAATCGCAGCAACGCCAATCACGATCGATCCTTGTACTTCTCCAGGATTCATCAATCGCTGAATTGCTTCCCAGATAATTGCACCAGTTGCTACCAATAGAAAAATTGAGTTGAGAAAAGCCGCCAGAATTGAGAATTTGCGCCAACCATAAGTGTATCGAGCCGATGGTTTGCGCTGTAATAATAGACTTGCCACCCATGCAAGCAGCAATCCTAACACATCGCTAAGATTGTGCCCTGCATCAGCAATCAGCGCGACGGAATGAGCTTGCAATCCAAAGATAAATTCGGTCAGAACAAAGCCACTATTGAGGATTAACCCTACTATAAATGCGAGATTGTAATTGGCAGGTGCATGATGATGCCCTGCATGAGCATGGTCGTGATGGGAATGGTCGTGATGATGGTCGTGGGATGAATGTTGTGGGGGCATTGTGGCAAGCTCTAAAATTTAGCAGATTGGCAACTCGATGACCATTGTTACGCTGTGCCAACGGTGGACTTACGCTAACGTGAATGATGGGAGTGATTGTAGGCGGTAGTTTGGTCTAAAACAGCAAAAATGATTAAAAATTATCGATCTAAAATTCGATTCCAGGCTGGGCTTTGACACCCTGTTCGCGAAAAGGATGCTTGATCATCGTCATTTCGGTGACTAGATCGGCAACATCAATCAAGCTTTGAGGTGCGCCTCTACCAGTCAGGATCACATGGGAAAATTCTGGCTTTTGAGCTAGTCCAGCGATGACAACTTCAGAGCTGAGGTAGCCCAATTTGAGAGCGATATTGACCTCATCTAATAATACCAGTTGATACTCAGGATCGATGATGTAGCTCAGTGCTTGCTCCCAAGCACGTTCGGCAGTGGCAATATCTCGATCGCGATCCTGAGTATCCCAGGTAAAACCTTCCCCCATCGCCAGAAACACTAATTGGTCGCCAAACCGCTCTAAAACAGCTTTCTCGGCTGGTTCCCACGCACCTTTGATGAATTGGACGATCGCGACTTTATAGCCATGTCCGAGCGACCTGAGCACCATGCCCAGTGCCGCTGTAGTTTTGCCTTTGCCCGTACCCGTATTGACGATGATCAGACCTTTTTTATCGATCGACTGCTCGATTTTCTCCGCCTGTACCTGCTGCCGCCGCTGCATTTTTTGCTTGTACTGTTCGTCGCTGAGATTAGTCATTTCGTGGATAGTGATTAGTGGATAGTGAATCGCGATCGGAAGTGTATAATTGCCCTTGTGTTAGGACTTGATATCTATAACTATCCACTATTCACCAGCCACTATCCACTAATTACCTTGCCTTCTGGACGTACACACGATCGAGTCACCCTGTGGAGTTTACCCTTCATTGCTGGGGGCACGCTATTTATCACTTCCCGCGCCGATTTAGCATTTTGGGTATCGGGTGGCTTTTTGGTGAGTGGACTAATTTTTGGGCCAGACTTAGATTTATATTCCTTTCATTACAAACGCTGGGGGAAGCTGCGGTGGCTGTGGAAGCCCTATCAGAAGGCCATCAAGCATCGATCGATCTGGTCACATGGGCCGATTGTGGGGACAGTTGGGCGGATATTATACTTGAGTTTGTGGGTAGGATTGGTCGGTTTATTTTACTTGGGTATCGCTCAGTTTGCTGGAGTTAAGACATATACAGGGCAGCAGTTAATTGGGATTGTGAAGCATTCGATCGAGTCTAATCTATCCGTTTATTTAGCTACGTTTTGTGGATTAGAATTGGGCGCAATGAGCCACTATTCTAGTGATTGGTTGGTATCTACCTACAAGCGATCTCCATTCCGCAATCTCTTTAGCCCTAGTTCAAAGCTCAAGACATCCAGCCAAAAAAAAATGCCCGCTAGGCGGGCAAAAAAGTAGAGTGTTAAACAGTAGATGAGACAATCTGAAGAACTTCACCCTTGATCATCCGCTTCGCGGCATCGAGGAGGGCTTCTTCCAGGTATGGTTTGATGAAGTAGCCACTGGCACCGAGCTGGGAAGCAATTTGACGATGCCTGTCGCTACCACGGGAGGTGAGCATGGCAACTGGTACCTTGCTGAGGGCGGCATCTTTTTGGACGCGGGAGAGGAATTCCAATCCGTCCATGCGGGGCATCTCGATGTCGCAGAAGACGATATCGCAGGGTAGACCAGCGCGGAGCTTGTCCCAGGCTTCCTGGCCATCGCGGGCTTGTTCGACACGGTAGCCAGCTCGTTTGAAGGTGAGTGAGAGCAATTCTCGGACTGTGATCGAGTCATCAACGATCAGTACCATCGATTCGGGGAGCTGAACAGTCGAAGCGGCCATTTGAGTCGTCCAGTCAGCCGAGACTTGACGAGTCAGGATGCCTTTGGCGAGGTCGATTAGTTCCATTACATCTGCGATCGGAATGATCCGCCCATCCCCCATTACAGTAGCTCCAGCGATGCCTAGCGGCTTGGAGGCTGGCCCTTGGAGTGGTTTGATCGCGATTTCCTGGTCGCCGATAATTTTGTCTACTTGGACGGCGGTGAAGTTGCCATCACTGCGGAGAATCAAGATGGAGACGAGATCGCTGTCATCTTCATTGGTGGTGTAGAAATTATTGCGCGGTAAGGGACGATTGAAATCCAGCAGCTCAGATAGCGGCTTGAACGGCATCATTTCATCCCGCCAGAAGATGCACTGTTGACCGTCAGCATTCGTTTGAATTTGTTCGGGGCTGACATCTTGAGTATCTTCAATTCCATCCATTGGGAAGGCAATATTGCACTTGTTATTGACTGCAATTAGAGCTTTAGCGATACTCAGTGCTAATGGTAAACGAATGGTAAAAGTAGTGCCGACACCCAGTGTTGATTCGGTGGTAATCGTGCCTCGAATTTCGGTGATACTGGTACGGACAACATCCATGCCCACACCGCGCCCAGCCAATTCATCAGCTTCATCTTTGGTCGAGAAGCTAGGCAAGAACAGCAGATCGTAGATCTCTGGCTTGGACATTGTGGCGGCTTTTTGAGGAGTGATAATTCCCTTTTCAAGTGCCTTTTGCTTGACTCGCTCAGTATCAATTCCCGCACCATCATCGGAGATTGAAATGATTGTTTGGTTCCCTTGATGGAGGGCACGAATCATGATTTTGCCATCGGCTGGTTTACCCGCTGCTTGTCTGTCCGCGATCGATTCGATCCCGTGAGCGATCCCATTATTCACCATGTGAATTAGCGGATCGGTGAGACTTTCGAGAATCACTTTGTCGATCAGGGTGTCGCGTCCTTCGACGGTGAGTTCTACTTGCTTGCCGTATTTCAGACCATTATCCCGTACACCCCGTTGCAGCCTGTCGGCGGTTTGGGCAAAGGGGATCATCCGTGATTTGGTCAAATCCTCTTGGAGCTGTCCGGTAATCTGACGCAGGGTGCGGGTGACTTCGGTACTACCATCGACGACGAACTCGATATCCGCAGTTGACTCGCGGACTCGCACAGTCAACTCGATCATCTTTTGGGAGAGCAAGTGAATCGGCGTAAACTTGTCCATTTCGAGTGGATCGTATTCAATCCCATTGCTATTTTCCTCACCACCAGATTGAGGGATGGAATTATTATTACTATTATTACTGTTGGCTTTTGACTGCTGACGACTGGCGATCAGGGAGTTTTCCATCAACGATCGCTCATACAGATCTTGCATCCGTTTACCCACATCATTGAGCTTTTGGACTTCGGAAAGCAGCTTTTCGACAAACTGGCGCATCCGATTTTGGTCTTGCTCTAGGGTATTACGGTTGACGACGAGTTCCCCGACTAAGTTGTTGAGATTGTCCAGATGTCGGACGGACACCCGCATAGTTTGCTCGAATGTCCGCGCTTGTTTCGCCGATTTACGATCGGTTGATTTTGGATTAGCAGTGCTATCTGCTGGACTGACGACTGTAGCAATAGTCGCAACTGCGGCAATGGCTGCACCAGCACCCATTAATGCATCCAGAGCGTCGAAATTAGGCTCAACAGCCGCTGCTGGAGCAGAATCGACCATCAGCGCGTCTAGGTCGTCAAACGTCGATCCAGGGGCAACTGAGCCGATATCGCCACTAAATAGTGCATCCAAATCGTCCATTTGGGCAAGATTTGATGCTGGTAGTTCCCCAAAGATATCTCCCAAATCGGTCAATTCAGTACTGGCGATGTCGGTGCTAATATCCCCTAGATCGAAGTCTAAATCAGACAAGTCCCCCAATCCCGCAGATGGCCAGTCAAGGTCTAAATCTAAGCCTAAACCTGCAAAATCATTACCAAGATTTAGATCTGTCAATGAATCCAGATTATTCGGACTAGCTAAATCCAGATCTGCGAACATATCCACATCAGCAACTGGATCTAGAGCTAACATATCTGGCAAATTGAGATCTAAGTCAGCCAGAGGATCGTCGCCCAAAGCATCATTTCCAGCAGCGGCTAAATCATCACTGAAAAGATCGAAATCGAAATCTGATAAATCAGCAACAGTAGCAGTTTCTATTGCTGGTTTATCACTGATATCATCAAAGTCAAAGTCTTCAAGACGATCGGCAATAGATGGAGTTACTTCAGCCTCGCTGAGGTTGCCAGTTAAAATTGAATTATCCGCGCCGAAGGCATCGAAGTCAAAGCCAGCTAAATCATCATTATTAGGTGTTACTTCGGCTCCAGCCTCAACCGAATGGTCGATCGGGCTATCGGTTACGGTAGAGTCGTCTGGGCCGAAAGCATCAAAGTCAAAGCTAGCTAAATCATTATCGATCGAAGCGGTAATTCCTACTTCCATACTATCGAGTATGTCTAGCTCCAAATCTTGGAGATCGCCGATCCGATCTTGTTGGCTTGGACTCTCTCCTGGAGCATCGAGCCAGTTGCCTAATTCATCTGAAAGTTCACCAGAATCACTAGCAGATTCGATCGGTGCTGCTGACGGTTGAGGACGATCTAGTTCTTCAAGGAAGAGAATATCTGAAGTTAATAAATTGCCATCTCCAGTTGAGGGTAAAGGATCGATAGGGTCCATCGAATCTAATAATTCCATACTAAACTCGTCTGATAAATCATCTAGACGATCGGATCCAGTAGTTACTTCAGATATTGTTGGTGGCAGTAAATCATCTAGCCCAATTTCTGGCTCAATTGTCGATGCTTGGAGGTCGAGCTGAAAGTTATTGGGTTCCATTTGATGCTCGATCGCTGGGATGTCAGTGAGGAGTGGATCGGCTACTGCTGGCCAGTTTTCAGGTGCGGCAACAGTGGGGAACAGCTCACTCATCGGCGGATCCAAGCTAAAGTCTGGAGCCGACAAATTGAGATCTAGATTCGATCCTAAATCTGGTTGAAATTGTCGGTCGGCAGGATCGAGATCTAGCCCCAGATCGATCGGTTGATGTTGAGCTGCGGCGAGTTTTGTATCCGACCAGAAATTAGGCATTTCGCCTTCATTAATTCCTTCAAAATCTGGAGAATAGAAGGTATCTTCATCATAATCAATCGAAATTGATTTTGGCTCATCTTCTACTAGATTAGCGATCGCAATCTCAGGTTGCAAGAACATCGAATCATTTAGATCTTTGAGCGGAAGTTCCTGCCCAAAGAAATCATCATCATCCATCCAGGTGCCCTCTGTGGGCATATCATCACTGAGCATGTTCATGAAGTCATTCAGTTCCAATTCATCCGAACCAACTGCTAGTTCGGAGAAGGTGGCTCGATCGCTAAATAAATCGCTATTATCAAAATCAAAAGATCCACCCGAGCTACTAATTGACGACACAACAGCAGGCTGTCGCTGTAAAATGATCGGATGATTATCTTTACCAATTAATTTTTGGGTAGTATTGCCCTCCAAATTAGCATCATCCAATCCCCAGGTACCGATACTTTCTGGAACTAGTCGATCGGTAGTATTCTGCGGTGCGATCGAGTCAGCTAGATCGGGAGTAATACTAATAGCTTGATGTCGATCGGCTAAAATCAAAATCTGAGCTTGTTTAACGGCAGTCTCGATCGTCTCACCCAGTTTAGGCAGATGATTTGCTGGATTTGCTGTCGCCAATCGGCAAGCGGTAAATAGATTTGTCCATTCCAAGAACTCAAAGTTTTCGCCCAAGTTACCCAACTTTTGGCAAATCTGTTGAATTTGGGTGCGAGTTTCAGGTCGATCTGATTGTGAGCACAGACTGACAATTTCAGCTAGTTTGCGCGTAACGTATTCACCAAAGACTTGCTCTAGCGCGGGATCGCGGGCTAATGTCTGGTCGATTTCAGGGGCTAGAGTTGGCTCAGTCACAGACAGCAACTGTTGTAAATAGGATTTTAGCTCCTCAAAGACTGGATCGCCGATCGGATCGGGTGTATTGGGATCCTGGCGATAAGGATCCTTCGATACTTTCACTTCCTCAATTCCCGCGCGCAGAAATCTAAAGCTTTCGAGAAATAGCGATTGGAGCTGTTTATCAACCGCAATTTGCGGCTGTTCTTTGAGCAGCTTGAAATTGGCTTCAAATTGGTTGCCCACTTTCTGGACATCAGCTAGCCCTAGCATGGCGGCACTACCCTTGATCGAATGTGCCGCCCGAAACAGCTCCCGAATCAGCGCGGGCTGTTTGACTGTTTCGGGGAGATTGAGCAAGCCTTGCTCGATCGTATTTAAGTGTTCGACGGCTTCTTCTAAGAAGTAGCCCAGGATGCGATCGTGTTCCATAACTAGGGATTGGTGAATAGGATTAGGGGGGAGAGGCTTTAGGGACTAGGCTTTAGGTATTAGGTGTTAGGCTTTAGGGTCAAATTGGAGGTTGAGGGATTAGGCATTACTAAAGACGCTTGCCTCATCAAAACCTAAAGCCTAAAGTCTAAAGCCCAAAGCCTTACTCCACTTTGAATCGTTCGACATAAGTAAGTAGATTCCGTGCAACAACCACGAGGTTTTCGAGGGAAGAAGATACCTTCTGGGCTTCTTGGGAAGTTGACTGGGCTTGAATCTCGACGGATTGCATAACTTCAGTAACTGCTTTGGAGGTTTCCCGTTGCTCGATCGTATCGGTGGTAATCGATCGCACCAGGGCATCGATCCGGCTAGATACTTGAATAATGTCATCGAGCGATCGTTTGGCTTCTTCTGCTAGTTTGGTACCAGCGATAACTTGCTGGGTTCCTTGCTCCATCGCCGCCATTACCGAACCAGTTTCACTTTGAATCTGGAGTACGATCTGCTCGATTTCTTTGAGAGCTTTCGCACTTCTGTCGGCTAGCTGCCGGACTTCATCAGCTACAATTGCAAATCCCTTACCAGATTCACCTGCCCGAGCCGCCTCGATACTGGCATTGAGGGCGAGTAAGTTGGTACGTGAGGCAATCTGGGAGATCACCGAGACGATTTGGGAAATCTGCTGGGAAGATTCCGCCAATCGCTTGACTTTTCGCGTACTTTCTGCTACTGTTTCCCGAATCTCCTGAATACCTGCTACCGTCCGTTCTACCGCTTCACCACCGCGTAGGGCGGTTGCTGATGCTGTGCGGGCTACTTCTTCCGATTCCCGCGCACTTTCGGCTACCCGTTTGATCGAGGCAGTCATCATTTGGACGGAGTTTACCGTTACAGCGAGTTCTTCGGCTTGGCTGAGGGCATCGGAGGACAGTCGTCTTGCAAACGCTTCACTCTCCGTCGAACCTTGGTTTACCTGGACTGCCGCAACCTGTACCTGCTGTACAATCTGGCGAAGACTATCGATCGTCAGGTTAAACGAGTCAGCTACCGCACCGAGTACGTCAGCAGTAACTTCCGCCTTCACGGTCAGATCTCCCCGTGCCGCGCCCTCTACATCATCGAGCAGGCGGATTACTTGGCGTTGGAGTTCATCCTTGGCTAGTTCCATGTCGCGGGCTTTGCGTTGGGCTTCCGAGTTGCTAGTTACTACTGATTGTAGCATATAGTTGAAGGATGAAGACAGTGTGCCCAATTCATCCTGGGAAGATACCGTCGCGCGAGCGGACATATTGCCCTGTGAGACTTGCTCAAAATTGGATTGGAGATCTCTGACACTGCGCGTTACTTGCTTGGTGTAGCGTCCAGTCAGGATGCGGGTAATGCCAAAGCTAGTCAGACCACCGACGACCATCATGATCAGTCCGGCTCGTTGAATTGGGTCACGTGCGGCCTTATCTTTACCTTCGAGTGTCAAGCTACAGCCGAAAGTGACTCCAGCGATCGCGATCGCCGCACCGATGCCTGCCGCACCAGAAATCAACCACTGCTTCTTCTGGAATGAAGCATTTTCAAATGGTGCCAAGACTCCACCGATAGATTTTTCGCTGTTCATTTGAGTATTTTCATCCCGATAGATGTCACTATCCATTGATGACTGAGGCATTTTGATGCCAGAAACCGACACCCCATTAATAAATGTCGAGCTATCATCAAACATCGCTGAAGACTTGGGGCCATCAACTGAAGATCGATCGGGTGGTGCTAGGAAATTGTCTGGTAGATCGAAGAATCCAGATTGGGTGCCGCCACTATCAGCAGCCGGAGACAGCTTGACAGGCGATGGTAGTGGATTAGATTGAGCGGCAAAACCATCATTAAAGGTGCTCGGTCCACCAAAGTTCATGAAGTCGTTGGTTGCTTCATTATGATTATCATCGAATGTACTAGCATTCCTAGCATTGATGACAACATCATTATTCATCCAATTCATCTGCTCGGCAGACTGATTGGTTGGTGGCCAAGCTTGGGGTAGGGCACCACTAATCTCATTGAGTGCGTCCGAGATATCGGCAACTGAAAAGCCCGAATTGGGGCGATTTGTGTCGCTAAAAATATCATCATCTGAGGTACTAGCGAAAATCATCGTTGGTCGATCGGCTGGATCGACATCGGCAACTTTGGGTTGCGGTGCTGGTGACTCGGCAGCAGCGACAGGAGATTCATCTCGATCTGGCTCGAAGCTCGCAAACGCCCGCTGCGCGGCTGGGGAGATATTGAAAAAGCCAGTATCATCGCCTACTGCGGTTTTCTCTTCAGCCGATAAAGTTTGCAGCAGTCCCGTATCAGGACTGCCAGTTGGATCGCCCTCTGTTTGAGTGTACCCAAAAGCAAAAGCGTCAGTCAGGGTTTCTTGCTCGTTATTGTGGAACCCAGTGGCGACATTGGCGCGAGACTGTTGTGAGTGCCCCCCAGAATTTGACCCCTCCGAAAAGAAGTCTGTGGCTTGGCTCGGAAATAGCTGCCCCGACATATCGACATTGAAACTGAGTGCCGCTAGATCGAAATCTTCATCAGCAGTCAGATCTTCTGGCTGTCTCCAGGTCATTAGTTCAGCCGGATCGGCCGTAGTTTCGCGATAATGTCCGCCGGAATCGCCGCTGCCAAACTGTTGTTTGTCGATTCGCTCTCCAGCTTGACTCAGGCAAGAATTGGCATATTCCAAACCACTATTGGCGAACTGAAGAAATTCAGCATCGGTGGAAATAGTGAGGACATATTCATACTCTTTTTTACCGACTTCATACTGGTACAAACCATAGCAGTAGATGTGTCCCCGCAGTAGCCTGACACTCGGATCGTCGTGAAATTTGTTCACTAAGCTATCGATAATTGTTGCTGCTTTTTCATAGTTGCCTTGTAAATAAGCAGCTTCAGCTAATTGATATTCTTGGGTATAGTCTTGGGTGTAATCAGAATTGGAAATCATGTTAGTTCTGTGTCAATAACGAGCTATGTTTATGAATCGGGTATTTTTTATAAGCTTTAATTTAATTGTTAGATAGTCCAGTGAGTAGAGCGCAGAACTGCTACTCGATCGAGCAATCGTAGCTCTAGAGTGTCCGATCCAGATACGGCATAAACGCCTTTGATAAAGGGTTTCATTTCCGTTGGAATCTCCCGCTCGGCGGCGAGATTTTGGTTGACATTCAACCATTCGGTATTCGCTACTGTGTGGATGGCAAAGCCCATCACTAGTTCTTGGTCCTCTACAATCAGAATCGAGATTTCACTGATATCGGTATTTACCAGTACTTTGTCGCCGAGAAACTGGCCCAAATCTGCAACCCAAATTACTTGACCGCGCCAATTATATGTGCCCAAGAAAAAGGGTGAGGCATTGGGAATCGGCGTAATTCGATCGAGATAAACTGACATCACCTCGCGGACTCCAGCAGCAGCGATCGCAAACTCATTACCGGAAGGAACGTCAAACCGCAAACACAATTCGCCCTCGCGACTACCAACTACTTCAACCGGATTCGGTGTATCGTCAGTCAAAAAATCTAAATTAAGTACCATTAGACCTAGCCCCGCAATAGCTGTTTGATGGTGGTGAGTAGTTCGACTGGCTCGAATGGCTTACAGACGTAAGCATCGGCACCCTGTCGCATCCCCCAGTGTTTATCAAAATCCTCACTTTTAGAACTGCACAGGATTACGGGCACATCTTGAGTTTTGGGGTCGGATTTGAGTTTGCGACAAACTTCATAGCCATTCATCTTGGGCATAACCACATCGAGGACTACGATGTCTGGAATGATTTCCAGAGCAACTGCGATCGCTTGTTCGCCATCCATAGCGACATTTACGGTCATCCCACTAGCTTGGAGTAGCTCTTTGATCATTTCCCGCTGCGCGGTACTATCATCGACAACCAGAACTGTTTTCATATATCTGCTAATTAATGGGGTAAATGGACACGAGGACAGAAGACATTGAGAATATAAACCGACGATCTCTAAAGGTCATAAATAGGTTTCATAGCTAATAATTATAAGAAGATTATCCTAAACTAGATATGTAATGACCAGACATAGCGGCTTTGAGCGACTTTGCTATTCTTACTCCTTAAGTAAAATTACTGGCGGAAGTGAGTTAGATCGGCGGCTGATTGGCGATTTGCTGGGCACTAGATGTTGACGATCCGTTTGTGTCCGCTACATTCAGTTTTCCCACACAACCACTAATTTGTTTCATAATTTTCAAGATCGATCGAAAATTTCTGCGAATTTCATACTGATAACAGTCGATCGTGGATGTATATATGGTTGTGAGTGACAGTCACAGTTACTCTAGGCAATCTTGGCGACTCACCATCTTGGCAACAACAGACTGAGAATTGATGAGGTTTTATGCTGATGGCAGTTGAAAGTTGATGTATATATGGTTGTGGAGACAACTACTCCAACTCACTGTTTGCTCAGATTTATAATATGGACTAACTAATCCCTTGTCTGTATGCTCGGCAAGACCTAAATTTATTTGTATCAAAAGGAAATATTAATGTGTTGTATCTAGCAGAAGTCCAAAAACCAAAATCTGGGTTTAATATCAGCGGTAGAACCAAAGCTGAACTCAAGCTCCTAGCTTGTCAGCGCAGCGAACTAACTTGGAGTGCGATTCCTGGCGAAGAGCTAGTTGCTGCGCCTGAGGAGGCAAATAACTACAGTCCAGGTGTGTTGGTACTGGTAGACATGAATGCCAATCGCCAAATCCAATCCCAACTGCGGGAAGCTGGTAAACATCTGGTGGGGATCTTGCAAAACCTTTCCCGCCAAATTGAGAAATATAAGAAAGAAGCTGACGAAATTGAAAGCTGGCGGCAATCTCTGAGCCTTCAAAGCCAACAGTTGCAACTGCGTCAGGAAGAAATCTATGGACGGGAAGAAGACCTCGAAAGCACTCGCTCCGAACTCGACAGATTGACTCAAGAAGCCCAAGCTCTAGAATCAACCCTAGAGCAACACGAGCTGTCTCGCCAAGAGCTAGCCGCGCGGTGGGAAAACTTGCAACAAAAAGAGCAGTTACTCGCACAGCAGCAGTCACTAGGTGGCGGCGTAAGTGAGCAGCAGATCGCCGAAATCCGTGCAGCCCTGCATCAATTAGGTAGCTCGGCTAGCTCTTTGAATCCTCAGCAATTAGAAACTACAGTTACAGCGATCGAAGTTCAGCAGGATATTTTGGATCGTCATCAAGCCCAACTTCAGCAGCAGCAACAACTAGTGCTCGAAACTAAAGCCGAACTCGATCGACAACAGCAAGACATCGAGCAGCGCAAACACCAGCTCCAAGAGCTACAAACTTCCCTCGAAGAAACCCAAACTGCCTGGGAAGTTCAGCAACATACCCTGAGTATGCAGCAAGAATATATCCAACGCCTGAACGTCAGACTCCAATCCGAACAAGACAACTATCAGAAGATTTATCTGATGTCTAAAGGTGGTGGCATTGACTTGGGTGATGACCAAAAACTCGACATGAGCCTATTGGAGTCCATGCCAATTGCCGAACTGCAAGCAACTGTAACTAGTCTCCAAACCGAAGCAGATCGATCGGTACACTTCGTCCACTTAGAAGAAGAAGAACTCCAAGAAAAACAAGTAGTGATCGATGAACTTCAAGCAGCTATTCTAGTCGCAAATGAGTTCAATAAACTCAAGCTCGAAGCTGAATTAGCTGACGAACAGGATGGCTACAATATGCTCGACCATACCCTCGACGGTCAACGTCAAACCATGCGCGAACGTCAAACATTCTTGCAGATCCACAATCGAGTCCTGCGTCAACGCCAAGGTCATCCACCTGAAGCTGCTGACAAGTCCCAAATCGAGTGGGATGCTGTCTTACGTCTCTTAGATAGCCAACGCCAACAGCAACAGGCAGAGATCGCCCAAATGGAAACTGACATCCAAAATTTACGCGGCACGATCGAACAAACCAAGTCCAAAATCGAACAACAAGTTGAAGCTTATCTACGTGAGTCCAAACAAGTTCAAGAGCTAGAATCTCAACATCAAGCTACCAAGCAAACATCCACAGAACTAGTTGCCAAAATCGATCTGTATCAAGAAATGATTCAACCATTACAAGATCATATCAACACATTCAAGCAGCAATTGGGTGGGCTGGCTGATTCCGCTCAACATCAACCAGAAAACCAACAAGCAATGGCACAGATTGAGTCTTTACTCAACAATCTCGTTCACGGTACACCAATTTAGTTGGTGTTTAAAAAGTGAATATTTTTAATAAGGCAAGGGGCAGATTTACAGCTCTTTGTCTTGATTTTTGTCTGCTTTTATCCATAGTCTAATTTAACATGAGTATGGATAAATCTGTATGTTGGGTTGCACGTAGCATAACCCAACATACACTCCCATAGCCTAGCAATGTTGGGTTTCATTCTTCAACCCAACCTACAAATCTACAGATCTTTCACCTAAAGCCCAAAGCCTAAAGTCCGAAGCCTGATTCAAAAATGCCAAACTACTTTACCAACAATCGCACTCTTGACAACAATGCTGGGATCGGGAGTATTTCGATTATCACCAATAACTAAATAACTATTTTTAGGAATAGGAAAAGATTGAGATCGACCTGTGGCTGGCTGCGTCAGATAATCTTCACGATAGAATTTATTATTAATATAAACCTTACCATTCTCGATTCGTACTGTTTCCCCAGGTAAACCTATCGTCCTACGGGTTAATGGCTGTTGATTTGGTTCAGACTGCCCTAAATTTGGCGGATTGAAGACAACAATATCGCCCCGTTGTGGTGCTTGGGTTTGATAGCTGGTTTTATCTACAACTAGTTTCTGATTTGGCTTCAGTGTCGGCAGCATGTTTGCCGATGGCATCGAATAATACTTGAGGACTTCATCACACCGCTCGATGGATCTGACTTTTTCTTCTGGCAATTCAATTTCTTTGACCTTACTCAACCCGCCTTCGACCAGAGTTTTGACCACCAATAGACATTCAGCCGCAGTTGGCAGCGGAATTTGGGAATTTATCGTCGGTGGAAATTTGGCACGGCATTGAGTCAGAATGTGTCGATCTCGATCGGAAATTTGCCAGCTACCAGATCTTGCCTTCTCCGCCACTTCTTCAAATATCTTCAGGCAAAAAGGTTCTGAATAAACTGGATCGGCATTTGACGATGAATCGCTTAACCCAGGCTGGGCAAATGTCACAACCAGCAAGACTAATGAAATTGTAGATATTTGCCAGTACTTTCCAATCATTTCAGTCGCCAGGGGTTAGAAAACTTTAACCAGATATAAAAATTGTAACCCAGTCCCCCTGTCTCCCACGCTCCCGTGCCCCCGTACCTCCACGCCCCCATACCCCCACGCCCCCATACCCCCAAAATCCCCGATCGCGATAAGATAGCACTGTCAGGTATCGGTATTATTGCCTACAGCAAATCCGACCGGATGGATGTCAAGTTACCTGTACTAGGTTAAGGGTGATGGGTCAACTGGGGCATACTAGATAAGGACTTAACATCAACCACTAAGTGCAACAGTGGCATTTAAAGCCCCAGTCAACAGTCACTTCAGCTAGTTTGTCCATCCTTAATCATTAGATTTCAACATATACATGGAAGCACTATACGATTATGCCTGGTTGATTCCAGTGTTTCCCCTTGCTGGGGCGATGCTAGTTGGATTGGGATTAATTTCGCTCAATAAATTTACCAATGGACTGCGTGAACTCAATGCAGTCCTGATCATTTCGTTAATGGGTGCGGCGATGGCTGCATCTTTTGCCATCCTCGCTAGTCAATTTCAGGGGCATCCTACTTATAATTATTCCTTTGAGTGGGCATCTGCGGGTAATTTCCATCTCAGTATGGGTTATACGATCGATCACCTCACATCATTGATGCTAGTAATCGTGACCACTGTAGCTATGCTGGTGATGATCTACACCCACGGGTACATGTCCCACGATCCTGGCTACGTGAGGTTTTATGCCTATTTGAGTCTGTTTAGCTCGTCGATGTTGGCGTTAGTAATTAGCCCCAATCTCGTTCAGGTATACATTTTCTGGGAACTCGTCGGGATGTGTTCGTACCTGCTGATTGGCTTCTGGTACGATCGCAAAGGTGCCGCCGATGCTTGTCAAAAGGCATTTGTGACCAACCGCGTCGGGGACTTTGGCTTGCTCTTGGGGATGCTCGGACTTTACTGGGCAACTGGTAGTTTTGACTTCCAGATCATGGGCGATAGACTCCAAGAATTGGTTGCTTCAGGTACCATTAGCGGTGGTTTAGCTGGACTATTGGCGATTCTGGTATTTTTGGGACCAGTTGCCAAATCAGCTCAATTCCCGCTCCACGTCTGGCTCCCAGACGCAATGGAAGGCCCAACCCCAATTTCGGCATTAATTCACGCTGCCACGATGGTAGCCGCAGGCGTATTCCTGATTGCGCGGATGTATCCCGTGTTCGATCAGATCCCCGCAGCGATGAATACGATCGCCTGGACGGGCGCAACCACAGCATTTCTGGGCGCATCGATCGCAATCACCCAAAATGATATCAAAAAAGGACTCGCCTATTCCACCATGTCCCAACTGGGCTACATGGTAATGGCGATGGGCGTTGGAGCTTATTCGGCTGGATTATTCCACCTGATGACTCACGCTTACTTCAAAGCGATGATGTTCCTCGGTTCTGGTTCCGTGATCCACGGCATGGAAGAAGTCGTCGGACACAATCCCGCCCTGGCTCAAGACATGCGCCTCATGGGTGGTTTACGCAAACACATGCCAGTGACGGCGGGTACCTTCTTCGTTGGTACTCTAGCAATCTCCGGTATTCCCCCCTTCGCTGGATTCTGGTCAAAAGACGAAATTCTTGGAGCCACATATGCCTCAAATCCGCTGCTCTGGGTAGTTGGATTTGCTACGGCAGGGATAACTGCGTTTTACATGTTCCGCATGTATTTCTCGACTTTTGAGGGCAGTTTCCGAGGCAATGACACGAAGATTCAACAGCAATTACTCGCAGCAGCTCGCCCGAGTGGTGCAGATGCTCATGATGACCACGCACATGATGACGCACACGCACACGATCGTGCTGCCAGTCCCCATGAATCCCCTTGGAGCATGACTTTGCCATTAGTGATCCTCGCGGTACCTTCCGCTCTGATTGGTCTGATCGGCACGCCGTTTAATAACTACTTCGAGGCATTTATTTCCGCACCTGGACATGTTCCCGAGCACGCTCATGAATTCGATCTTAATGAGTTCTTGGTCATGGCTGGTAGCTCCGTCGGCATCGGTTTGATCGGGATCACCCTGGCATCGCTGATGTACCTGAGCCGCAAAATCGACCCTAGCGCGATCGCCTCCAAGATTCCCGCACTCTACAATCTCTCGCTCAACAAGTGGTACATCGATGATATTTACAATAATGTATTTGTAATCGGTCTCCGCCGCGTTGCTCGTCAGGTGATGGAAGTAGATTATCGGGTTGTTGATGGTGCGGTGAACCTAACAGGTTTAGCAACATTGCTGGGCGGTGAGGGTCTGAAATATCTCGAAACCGGACGCGCTCAATTCTATGCCTTAATTATCTTTGGGGCCGTACTAGGCTTAGTCGTTGTGTTTGGAATTACCTAAAACTATCGACAAATTTCACAACAAAAAAGCCGGAACAATCGATCGATTGTTCCGGCTTTTTTTCTTACCAGCTCCAAATACTTGCGCTAAACATGAATTTTCGCGTTGAGCCACACCCAGTCTAGTTTAGAATCGATCGACATAGATCTGCCAATTTTTTCTCTGTTCCCATAAAAATCAGCGATTTACCGATGTTTTCTCTATTTATATAAAAATCAGAATGTATGCTGTGGCTAATGGCTACAGATTTACTGAAGGTTTTTTCTGGTGCGAGCGATCGTGCCCTATTTGCAATTCCTAGAAAATGATGTAATGATATAAATTACAAGCCCGATTTCACTAGTCCAAGCGATCGACAAATGCTCGGAACACAGTAGTAAGAATTTCTATGATCGTTGAGTGATGCTGTTCTCGCTCGGTTAAAACTATTGAGAATATACTAGCAATTCTCAACAAAAGCTAAATTAGTCAAAGCATTGCGAAGGAAAGGATTAGACATTTAATTATTTGCTAATTCTCTGGAGGAGAGAGTCTGCCAACGATATAGTCGCAGGTAATTTTTACGTGTGTTTGCATAATTCTACTTGTGCAATGCAGAATTAAATTTACCTTAATTTTGTCGAGCGTATTAGTATGTTTTAATCCATTCACATCATGGCAATCTACCTCTAAAGTTGTGAGAATATGGTGACTCAAAAAGTTGAATCTTCTGTTGTCAAAAATGGGTATACATCAGAACGGCCAGTTAGTATTCAAAGTATAATTTTCCCAAATCTCCAGATTTGTGATATTGAGAAGATGTTTTTTCGGGCGAATCTCAAGGTTTCGTTCGATTACGATCGGCAAACTTTGGAAATGTCAAAAGGTGGGGTTGTCAAGTTTGACACTTACTTTAATGGATTTTATCTAGATAACTGGAAGGCATATACCAGGGTTACACATTTGAGTGCTTGCCTAAATTTGAAAGGTTCTTTCAAAATAAATATTCATAATATAGATATATTTGGTGAAGCAAAATCTTTAATATCACAGCAGTTAGTTGTCACCGAATATCTTGAAATAGTCAGCATTTTGGATAATCTAGATTTGTCCGATCGCACTGGTATGGTTTATATTGAAGCTGAAGCTTTAGATGACAGATGTAAAATTGCAGGCGGTTATTTTTATGCTTGTGCAGAGCAAAAGACCGATATTAAGTTGGCGATTGTTATCTGTACGTACAAAAGAGAAAATTATGTCAATAAGAACATCCAGCTTCTTCAAGACATTCTATTAGATCGGGAAAATTGGAGAGATAAACTTGAGGTTTTCATAGTTGATAATGGTCAAACTTTAGGCGAATTTGAACACCCATTAATTCATACAATCTCTAATAAAAATGCTGGAGGAAGTGGTGGATTTGCTAGAGGTACGATCGAGGTACTAAAACAACAAAGAGGATTTACGCACATCATCTTGATGGATGATGATATTGTTTTCGATCCTTTAACGATCGAGCGGCTATGGAATTTCTTAAGTTTAGCCAATCGAGATAATCTCTGTTTTGGCGGTAGTATGTTGAGACTAGATCGAAAATATATCCAGCATGAAAAAGGCGGCAGATGGGATCGAACTAAAGGTTTTATTGGTGTAAAGAAAAATCTCGATCTCCGAATCGCAAGTAATGCATTATTTAATGAAGTTAATGAGTGCATTGATTATAGTGGATGGTGGTTTTATTGTCTTCCTGTAGATTCAATTAAAAAGTATGGTTTCCCATATCCGTTTTTCATCAAAATGGATGATGTCGAATTTAACCTGAGGATACAACCAGAATACAAAAATATAATCTTGAATGGTATCTGTGTTTGGCATGAGCCTTTTGAAAATAAGCATAGTGCTATTGCTGAATATTACCAGATTAGAAATTCTTTAATTTTCAATAGTATTTATCAGGGTGAGAACTTTACGGCAACTGATGCTATAAAATCTTTTTTAAAACCTGTCTTAAGAGAATTATTTCTGTACAGGTATGATACTGCTTCCTTGATTCTAAAAGCTGTTAGCGACTATCTCGCTGGCCCAGATTTTTTAGAGCATCTAAATCCAGACTCTAATCATCGAAATGTTTCACAGTTTGCCGAAAAAGCAGTTAAAAATGATCGTCTCAGTTTTGTCTACAGCAAGTATGTAGAGAGTGTAGAACAAACTGAAAATACATCCAAGCGAATAGTGAGATATTTGACATTCAATGGACATCTCTTACCTTCTTTCCTGCTTCATGGAGCTGATACTTTAGAAAGTAAAGGATATAAAGTAGTTCCTTTTAGTGAAGCCAGACCTGTAAATGTTTTTAGAGCGAAAAAAGTATTGTATTACAGGCTCGCGACTCAAGCGGGATTTGTCGTTCACTTTTCCAGACTTCACTTCTTTAAAATATTGGCAAATGCTGTGTGGTTAGCTATACTGACTTTTGCCGCACTACCCAAGTTAAAAGTTCGATATTTAAATTCATTGCCCAGGTTAACCAGTAAAAAATTCTGGAAAAAATATCTAGAACTAGAAAACAAAACCGATTAAATAGATCCTTCCATCTAAAAAAAATGTTTGATTTTCTAATTGTTGGAGCTGGTTTTGCTGCCTGCACCTTGGCAGATCTAATTGCTACAGAACTAGATCGAAAAGTTCTGATCGTTGATACTAGGAATCATATTGGCGGCAATGCTTATGACTATTATGACAATGCTGGGTTACTAGTTCATCGCTACGGGGCACATATCTTCCACACTAACAGTAAAAAAATCCTTGACTACCTCTCTAAATTTACTGAATGGCGCATTTATCAACATGAAGTCCTCGCAAAGCTTGATGGAGATCTTTATCCTATTCCAATTAACTTAAATACGATCGACAAGCTCTATGGGTTAAACCTCAGCAGTCAAGAGCTGGAAGAATTTTACGATCGGGTTAGAGAAAAATATGACAGGATTGAGAACTCTGAGCAAGCTGTGATGGGCAAGGTAGGCAAAGATTTATATGAGAAGTTTTTTAAAAACTATACTTATAAACAATGGAATTTATGGCCACATGAGTTAGATGCGTCAGTTTGTGCCCGAATTCCAGTGAGAACGAATAAAGACAATCGTTATTTTGGTGATAAGTATCAACTCATGCCGTTGCATGGCTACACCAAGATGTTTGAGAAGATGTTGTCTCATCCTAATATTAAAGTCATGCTCAATACTAGTTTTCAAGAAGTTGAAAGCTGGCTAAAATTTGACCACTTAGTATATACAGGAGCCATAGATGGTTTTTTTGACTACAAGTTTGGCAAATTACCTTACCGCTCATTGCAGTTCAAATTTGAAACTCACGATACCGAATATTTTCAACCAGTCGCTGTTGTTAACTATCCTAATGATTATGATTTTACTCGCATAGTTGAATCCAAGCATATTACTGGACAAAAGCATTCTAAAACGACTGTTTACTATGAGTATCCCCAAGCAGAGGGAGATCCTTACTATCCAGTTCCACGTCCAGAAAATCGTCAGCTATTCCAGCAGTATAAAAGCGAAGCCGATAAGCTCCAAACAGTTACTTTTGTAGGCAGACTAGCTCAATATAAGTATTACAACATGGATCAAGTTGTTGCTGCTGCCCTAACTGTATTTGACGATCGAATCAGTAAGATTTAGTAAGTTATGCTGAACCAAAATTTTATTGTAGATATTCCGAAAATTGTGATCGTCATAGTTACCTGGAATAAAGTCAATGATGTTTGTCAATTAATTGGCGATGTGAATCAATTAAGTTCAAGTAATATGGATTTAGATATTTTCGTCGTTGATAATGCTTCGTCAGATGGGACTCAAGATTTAATTCAGGAAAAGTATCCCCACATCAAGGTTCTGCAAACAGGATTTAACATTGGAGGTTCCGGTGGATTTTCGTATGGGCTTAATTTTGTTAAAGACTCTAACTATGATTATATTTGGCTGTTAGATAATGATGTCAGAGTAGACAAGGATGCCTTGGTTAACTTGGTTAAAATTTTAGCAGAAAATCCTAAAATTGGTCTAGTAGGTTCTCAGATTAGGAAATTGGAGCATCCATCTGTAATTCATGAAATGGGACTTAGTATATGTCCCAAAAAAGCTCATCTAAAAAATGAGTGTGGAAATAGCTCTCCTACCTCAGTAGCAAAAATATTGGGTGATGAATCTTATATTGATGTCGATATCTGCTCGGCGGCATCATTATTAGTCAGATCTCAGATTGTCAACCAGATCGGCGTATTTGAAGATTACTTCTTGCATTTCGATGATGTCGAGTGGTGTTTGAGAGCAAAACAAGCATCGTGGCTAGTTGCAGCAAGTCCGAAATCTATCGTCTGGCATCCTTCTCCAGCGACAAAGCAACGTCCCTGGATTATTTATTATGATGAACGTAATTTGTGCTATTGCTGGCTCAAACACAAACCAGAACTGTTGTTGAAGCGAATTAGAGTCCTAATACCAAAACTACTGTTTTATACATTAACCGGACGTTATTTTATAGTTGAAATATATTTTCAAGCCTTTAATGACTTTTTACTTGGAGTCAAAGGAGAAATGAAAGCTTCCCTACCCTTTACAGAATATCAACTTGAAGACATCGTTAGAAAATCTTGTGCGATTTTAGCCGATCCGATAATTTGTACAGAAAAAAGTCAAGAGATTAAGCTTCAACAAATAGGGCTAAAGTATGCAGTAACATTTTGGCAACAGCCTAAAAACTCGATTGAATTAATAAATATTTATTTAAGAGAGAGGTTTTGCAAAGTAGACACTTTAGGCTTATTTACCATTAATCGTCCTAAATTGGCTCACTTATATCTAGCAAAGAAAGTATATTTTTTCACAGGTACGGGCTATGCGATCTCAAACTTAAACTTTCGTCAGCTATGGATCGATTTTTTAAAAACCTGTTATCAAATATTTCAAATTTATCGCCAAGTCAGAAATAAATTCAAACTTCTCTAAAAACATAAATGTAATTAAAACTGGTAATGTTATGACACCAACTGAAGAGCATTCGATCTCGATCGTTATCTGCACTCATGAGCGTCACGTATTTATTAAAAAAACTATCGCATCGCTATGTCAAATAAACTATTCAGATTTTGAAGTTATTGTTGTAGATTCTTCGGAAACCGAGCGGACGGTAGACTCGCTCGAACTAATGAAAAATAGCTGTAGCTTTCCTTTACAGATAATTAGATCTAAACAACGAAATATCAGCATCTCTCGCAATATTGGGATCGATCGAGCCTCTGGAGAATTCATTTTTTTTATCGATGATGATGCAATTCCCCCTGCTGACTGGCTCGATAAGTTGTTGGCGATCTACAAAGAGCGCGGCAACAAATGTGCGGGGGTGGGTGGGATTGTCAGAGATATGACAACTGATGGTTATCCACTACAATATTGCCGAGGAATTAGCAATATTATTAGTAATACGATCCCGATTCGATCGGATGACGTTATCGATCGCAATTGATCGCAAGGCTGGTGGTACAACGGATTAATGGGTACAAATTCATCTTATCGCAAAGATTGTTTAGAGAAGATTAACGGTTATGACGAATTTTTTGAATACTTTTTAGATGAAACCGATCTGTGCTTACGTCTGATCCAAGCAGGGTATGAAATTCATTATAGCGATGTAATTGTAGATCATTATCCACAGCCTAGCCACAATCGGCACGACCAAAGACATCTTACTTGTTGGTTCTCGATCGCTAAAAACACGACTTACTTTGCAATCAAGCACGCTTTCAATCAGATTCCACTTCCCATCTTTTGCATACGTCTGACCCTTTTATTGACCTATCGCTGCTTTTTAAGAATTATTCGCCTCAAATTTACTCATCATCTCTCAGATCCCCCAATCTGGCAATATATTCAAGACTCTATTCGTGGTGCTCATTTGGGCTGGCAGGCTGGAATGAATTTATACGCAAATAAAACTTAATGCCATGACTAACGAATTACTAGTTAACCTTTCATTCTTACTAAAAAAACCCACAGGGACGACCAACTATGCACTCAATCTTCTCCCTAACTTACAAAAAATTGAGCCAACATTATTAACTTCAAAATTTTTACCTGACTATAACTGTTATCAAACTCGATCCGACCAAACTTCAGAACAAGGCTCCCGAGGTCATCTGCGCCGCTTGATGTGGACACAATTCCAATTAGTCAAGATTTACGATCGTTTGCGCTCTCAGTTACTATTTTCTCCGATTCCCGAAGCACCTATATTCACTAATTGTCGTTATATTGTCACCGTTCATGACTTTATTCCCCTGAGATTTCCGCAGTTATCTTCGCCGCTATATCATTACTACAAATCGTATCTACCCCAAATATTGAGTCAAGCAACTCATATTATCTGCAACTCCACAACCACAGCAACAGAGACAATCGAGCGATTTCAGATCCCTGCGGCTAAAGTTACACCAATTCCGCTAGCCTGCGATTCAAACCACTTCTATGCTCATGATGAAGCGAAAATAGCCGATCCTCCGTACTTTTTGTATCTAGGAAGACACGCTCCTTACAAAAATGTTGGTCGAATTATTGCGGCTTTTGCTCAATTATTGAGTAAAGATCGATATGAGTTATGGTTGGGTGGATCTGAAGATAGTAGATACACACCCCAATTACGCGCCCAAGTTATCGAACTCGGCTTAGAATCAAGCGTAAAATTCCTCGGATACATTCCTCAGACAAATTTACCACAAGTGATCCGACAAGCTACCGCATTAGTTTTTCCGAGTTTGTGGGAAGGTTTTGGATTGCCTGTCTTAGAGGCAATGGCTTGCGGTACGCCAGTAATTACGTCCAATCTACCCGCTCTAGTCGAAGTTGCTGAAGATGCGGCGATCTTGGTAGATCCTTACCAAGTCAAACAGATTGCCTCAGCCATGCACGATCTGAGTGAAGATCGCGATCTGTGCCGCCAATTACGACAAGCTGGAATCCAACGTGTTAGTCAATTTAACTGGGCACAAACGGCTCGATCGACAATTGGTATAATTGAACGATATTTATAAGATGATGGCTGCCATGATGCTTCAGAGCTAAACCTAATTTAATCCATAGAGGTTGATATTTCTATGACTAGATCGATTCTCTTCCAGAGACGCTACGCGAACGAAACTAAATCCAAGTTATCTGCTATCTACCGTTACTGGGAAATAGTCTCTGTCTTAGCTAGACGCGAACTCAAAGTCCGCTATCGCGGATCTTTTTTAGGTGTCTATTGGTCGCTATTCAATCCCCTAATTATGACTGCGGTATATGCGACTATCTTTGGTACTGCCTTCAACAAATATTACCATAATTCACTTTGGGAATATATTTTATCTGCATTCACTGGATTAGCCGTAATTCATTTCTTCAATGGTGCTACAGGACAGGCATTGGGCAGCATCGTTGGCAATGGATCGTTATTAAATAAAATCAAATTACCAATTAGTATTTTTCCAGTTTCAATTATTGTTGCCAACACATTTCAACTGGTAATTGGATTGTTACCGTTATTGATAATAGTTACGATTATTCGCTCGCCACATTTGTCAAGCTCGATCAACATTATCAGTATTCCACTACCATTACTGGCATCGATCTTAATCTCTACTGGGATCGGATTTTTGACTAGTTCTCTGTTTGTATTTTTTCGAGATTTACCTTTCTTCTATGAATTAATCCAGTTTATATTAATGCTGACTAGTCCGATCTTCTATCCAGCCGAGATCGTCGATCCCAGCATTCGGATATTCTTGGAGCTAAACCCACTCTATCCAATGATTGAGAGCTTGAGGCAAATTGTCTTGTCAGGTAATCCACCAGACTCATTTTTAATATTTAGATCGTTGTTGAGTGGGAGCATCGTTCTAGTTATCGGTTGGATTTGTTTCCACTGGCTCAGCCCAAAATTTATGGATCTTTTGTAGACTGTGCTCGACTATCGTCCAATTATTCATTATAAGTCAGATGGAAGTTATTAGTTTCGATCGCGTGTCGCTCTGGCGACGGACTCAGGAAGAGTTTTCCTATGATATCAAACAAACTATCTTGTCGATCGTCTCAGGCAAATATCGATCGCCTGCTAAAAAACTAGTCATCAATGATGTCAATTTAGCGGTCTATTCTGGTGAGAAAATTGGAATTATTGGCGGAAATGGAGCTGGCAAATCAACATTACTAAAATTAGTTTCGGGGATTCTCGAACCAACGACTGGCAGAGTCAGAGTCCAAGGAAATATCGCACCACTGATCGAACTGGGAGCAGGATTCGATCCAAATATCTCGACGAGCGATAATATTATTATGTATGGAGTTTTACTAGGATTTTCTCGTCGAGAAATGAAAGCACGGACACCAATGATTTTGGATTTCGCTGAATTGAATGATTATGCATTGGTACCAGTCAAAGGCTTATCTTCAGGAATGGTTGCCAGATTGGGGTTTGCGATCGCTACAGATGTCCAGCCAGATATTTTGATTCTCGATGAAGTTTTATCTGTCGGCGACCAAAGTTTTAAAAACAAATGTCAGCATCGAATCGACAAGTTTCTTAATGGTGAAACCACTGTTTTAGTTGTTTCCCACGATCTCGATTTTATTCGGACTGCTTGCGATCGAGTAATTTGGCTCGATCGCGGACGCATAAAATTTATCGGTAGTGGTAAAGAAACAGTCGATCGTTACCTCGATACAGTCGCAGCCTAAGCTGCTGTCTAACCAGATCTCTCTCCCACCAAAAATCTTTTAAACTTGCCTACTTTTAATGTCTATTTTCCAAATCCCTTGCCAGCCATTGCCTTATCAGTAGTCAAACAATTCTCTAACTGCTTGCGAATTTTATCATTGTCCAACTCCTGACCAATAATCACAAACTTGGTTTGAGGTGTACCTTTCCACTGCTCATCATCGATCGAGAACCGTTTGCCACAGAGATGGAATACATGACATTTATCACTTTCCTCAAACCATAAAAATCCCTTGGCACGAAAGATATTTACAGTCAATTGATTGTCTAGAAAATGTTGGAACTTACGAAGCAGAAATGGTCGATCGCTCACAAATGACATTGAGGTAAAACCATCATTGTCTAGGTGATTTGAATGGCTGTGCCCGTGGTCGTGATGGTCGTGTTCACACTGATTATGGTCGTGGTCGCAGTTGCTATGATCTTCATGTTCTGCTGTATGGGCATGGTCGTGATGGTCATGTGAGTGCCCGTGATTATCATGTTTAGCCGGAGCAGCCAGATATTTGTCAGACTCAAATAGTCCAACACTGAGGATCATTGGTAAGGATACCTGTGATTTGGTGGTGCGAATAATCCGCGCCCCTTCTTTCATATCCCGCAGCCGAACTTCTAATAAATCTGCATCGGCTTCATCAACTAAATCAGTCTTATTGAGGAGAATAATATCCCCATAAGTAATCTGACTTTGAGCAGCTTCACTATTAAATAAATCGATGCTAAAATTTGCGGCATCAACTAACGTAATAATCGAATCTAGCCGCGTCACATCGCGCAATTCCGTTCCCAAAAAAGTCAGTGCCACTGGCAATGGATCGGCCACACCAGTTGTTTCAACTACCAGATAATCAATCTGTTCCGATCGAGCCAATACTTTATGCACCGCGTTAACCAAGTCTTCATTGATCGTGCAGCAGATACAGCCATTATTTAGCTCCACCATATCCTCACCCGTCGCGACAATCAGGTCGTTGTCGATCCCGATTTCGCCAAATTCATTGACCAGCACCGCCGTCTTAATTCCTTGTTGGTTTTGGAGAATATGATTGAGCAGCGTAGTCTTGCCACTACCGAGAAACCCCGTGATAATCGTCACAGGTACTAGCTTCTGGTCTACATCAATGATTTCTAAAGTTGGCGCGATCGTAGTTGAAGTCATAAAAGTATGAGTTGGGAGTATACAGAAATTCGCAGTCAATCGGTGGCAAGCTTAGAATAGAGCAATCATCCTGCTCCAACTGGTCACTAGCTATTTTAACCTGTATTTGAGAGTCTAAAGACCTCCGCTACCAACCTAACCCATAAAAGCCCGCTCCCAAAGCCAGATCGCACTCATCACAATCACCCCACCTGAAATCATCCGCCGCACGGTTAAATCCCAGGAGAATTTACGCAGATATGACAAGGCAAGATAAACAGCAAGCACGATCGCAAATTGACCCAATTCAATCCCGACACTAAAACTAGCCAGGGAAGTGACCAAATTAGTTCGGGGCAAATCTAACTCCTGCAACGCTGAAGAAAATCCTAACCCATGAATTAATCCGAAGGCAAAAGCTAGTTGCCATCTAGCTTTAGGCTCCTTTCTCCAAAGATTTTCAGACGCAATGTAGCCGATCGATAGGGCAATGGCAATCTCCACCCAGCGACTAGGTACGGAGATAATATTTAGAGCTGCTAAAAATAAAGTGACCGAATGCGATAGGCTAAATGCAGTTACTACTTTGAGTAAATAGCCTAGTTCTCCACCTAGCATTAACAAACTAATTAAGAATAAAATATGATCGTAACCAGTCCAAATATGTTCGATCCCTAATTTGATAAAACTACTAATCTGTTGACCGATTGGTGCATCAATTAAAGCAGCATTTTGGGAGTCGGGTGTAAAAACTAAATTATCTACTCGATCGGCTCGAAATACCTGTGCTAAACAGCGTGCTGTATTGACTCCAGGTACGAATAGCTCGTAATGCATTTGCAACTGTTCGATCGGTTCTGGCCAGTGATATTTCAATAATAAGCTGCTATGAGTATCGGGTGTAGCAACCAGATTAGATGGGGTTTTTGTAGCAGTGGTAGCTTTAATAATTAAGGTTTCACTTTTCTGTCCTGCTGCTGTAAGTCGGATTTTTTCGTTCAAAAATTCTTGAAGGTCTTTTTGATGGATCGTTACTTCAGAGTCTGATAGTTGTTTGTTTTTATCATCATCAAACTGGGCGATTAAGCCTGTTGGGACTGTGAGATTCAGATCGATGTCTCGTTCCCTAATCTGAATGTCTGCTACTGCCAAATCTGCCCAGTGTGCTTGACTGGGTGTGGCAAGGGATAGCACCATTAATAGTCCTAATCCCCAACAAATAAAGGTTTTCCAAGTTCTCGATCTTTGATGAGGCATAGTTTATTTCCTGAAAGTAAGTAGATTGGTATGGATGATTAGTTAGGCTGAAAAATCCCCTCAAAGGAGGAGTGGGTGTAGGGCAGCACATTGGTAGTGTGGGTAGATCCACGCAACCAATCAAATTTAGAGTTGTCGCGTAGATCTGTACCCCACCCTAGCCCTCCCCTTGGAAAGGTGAGGGGACAAGAACTAGTTCAAGCCTGATAAACCCACTCCCAAACCGAGAGCCTGTCTAGCTCCGGCATCAAAGGCGGGATCGATCGATTTTACCTGTGCTCGATACTGTTTAGCCTGCTCTAATTGCCCTCTAGCTTGGGCGATGACGGCTGCTCGATTGGTTATGGCTGGATCGCGGAGTCCCGATTTTAGGGCTGATTCGATCGCTTGCTGGGCGGCTGGTAGCTGTCCCAGCTCAAAATATGCAGCGGCTAAGGTGTCCCAGGTTTCGGGATCTTGGCGCGTCTTGATTTCGGCTTGCATGAGGGTTAGAGCTTCGCTTAAGTCTTTGCCCTGTCCGCGTTCCATTAGTAACTGCGCCAATTCGCGGCGATGTCCGAAGCCAGTTAGATCCGATCGCAATTTAGCGATTGCCTTTTCCCAAGTTTGTCTGGCTGCAACAGTATCACCCTGTAATTTTTGGACTCGCGCCAATCCTCGCAGCGCAACGTGATCGTAGATAGTTGGAGCTTGTTGATTGATAATGAAAAATCGATCGTATAATTCGATCGCTCGTTCTCGATCTTTGCTCTGAGTGGGATCGGCTTGCCACTGGCGGACAGATAATTCGGCTAAATTCAATAATGCTGGTGAGTATCTGGGCAAAATTCCTAGCGCGGATTGATATAGCTCCTCCGCTTGCTGGAGTTGTCCTCGCTTGTAATAAAATCGCCCCAGTAATGTCCGTACCCAAGCCGAACTTTCGACTTCTTCGGGTTCCTCGGCTGCTATGGCTGCTTTGAAATCGCGAATTGCTTCCCGATCTTGTCCCTGAGCTACTTCTACCAAAGATTTGAGGGTTAAGTTACCTAGTGTGGGCACTTTTAATGTTAGGCTATCTGCGGTTTTACGGGCAGCGATGGTATTACCTAAAGCTAACTGATTGGTTGTTAAGAGAGTTAATGATTCAGATTCAGGTGGTAGTTGTTTGAGCAATGCGAGAGCTTGTCTGAAATTGTGTTTTGCTGTCGCTACTTTTGCCAGGACGACAGTAGCACCATAATTATGAACTGATAATTGAACGAGTGATTCCTGTGCCGTCTGTTCGGCGAGTAAATACCAGCTACTTTCACCTGTTGCTCTAGCCATTTTCAAGTAGTTTTGGGCGAGTGCCGTTCGTTCGAGTCCGGCGGTTGGTTGCTGTTGAATTTTTTGTTGATGAAAAGCGATTTCGCGACGGATATTTTTGGTAACGCTACCAACTTCTGGACGGGCAAATCGATATTTCCAGATCGAATTAGGGCGAGAGGTTGAGGTTGGTATGCTGTAGATTGCGATTCCGCAGAGCGGAGGCACTGCCAACGAGATGCCTATTCCCAGCAATGCAGTTGCGGTAATTAGTTTGTGTTTGAATGATAATTGATTGAGGATGGAAGGTTGCATGTTGATTAAATATTAAAGTGTTGTATGCTGATGCCAAATGAAAGTCCGATGGACAGCCTACCAGCTAAGATTTAAGTATTATTAATATATAGATATTGGAATAGTTAATGTTGTTATATTTATCGATCGATTAGCGAAGTTCGATCGTTGGTTGGTTATCAGTCATAGAGCCTTCTTTGAGAGTAGTTGGTGGGATGAAAGTAGTTGGTGGGATCGAAATTGTTGCTTCTTTAGGCGTTATCGTTGGAGCTGCGCCAACATTTACAGATCCTTGCTTCATTTCGGCGATTAGGACGATCGGATTGGTATAGCCTAGTCGGGGAGCTAATAAAATTGCTAAACCACGTGCTAACTCAGTCTTATTTTGAGCGATCGCTTCTGCTAAACTAGTCATGAGTGTGCGATTGTCTTCTAGTTTCTGTTTGGTTCTTTCTGCTTCTACTTGAGCAATTTCGGGTGGATTTGGTCGCCAAGTTACGCCTAGCTGCCAGCGGAGATTATTATTACTAGTAGCAGAACTGCCACCAAAACCACTCCCAAAAGAATTGTCATTATTTGCCGAACCAAAATCTAATTTCACACAAACACCAGCACAATTGTCTGAGCTTGATGAAAATGAAGAAAATTGAGCATGTGCTGGAGCGGCAAGTATTGCCAGACCCAAAGTTAAAGTAGAAACAAGAGTGTAGTTCATTGTGAATAATTCAAGTTAAAAAGATACTAGGAGTATCGTTGGCGTTAGCCTCTCCAACAGAGAATCGAACTCCCAGTTCATTTACATTGATAGTGCTGCACCAATATTGATTGAGTTGATAGAGACCTGAAACCGCTACAGTTAAAAAGTCTGCGTAGGCTGACTTTTTAACTGTAGCGACGATTTTAATCGTAACTACCCTAGCAACCTAATTTGGTAATGCTAGATAAGGGAAACTACCTTCTAGAGCCTTGTGTCCTTGAGCGGGATTACTTCCCTCATAAGAGACGTTATCGGTTTTCACTTTGCCATCAGTCAAGACGCTCAAAGTGATGTCGATGACATCATCCTTAATCATCCGTCCACGAATCGGACTACCTTTTTGGTTAAGTGCATTGCCATAGCCACTCGCTTCCGTAGTGTCAATTCGCATGACATCGGGTAGAAACGCGCCGAATAAAGCTTTAGTCCGATTGTCATTATTGCCCAAGGCTTTGAGTGTACGGCTCGCCTCTGCCGCAATCGGTGCCGCTGCGGGGCTGAGATCGGCGGTAGGTGGGACGCTGTTGAAGGCATTGAGTAAGCTATTGCTAGTTAGTAAGCCTTCATTGATTGCTGGACGAGCCAAGCGTTCTACCTGCTGGTATTTACCATTGCCATCTCGAAGCGAGATTGTCTCCCAGATGTCGTAGGTTTTCGCACCATTTTTGCCTGAGAGAAATTCTTGGGGAATCCGCAAGGCGATCGCATTGACGTTATAGCCTTTAAATGAGTCCACGGCTCGATCGGGACCACGGAAACCAACGGCTGGAGCGGTACCTAATGCACCAGCACGGACGCGGAAAAACTGTTCGACATCAAAGAAGTGAGAATCTTCTCGCAACCCTGCAAAGACGGCAATTTTGGCACCATTTGCACCAAGTTGATTGATGTGGACTTGTTCATTTAGAGCCGTAGTCCGCATGTTGGAAGTCGAAATTTCTTTACCGTCTTTGACTACGGTAAATTTAATCGGCTGCTGGTTGCGATCGTTTGGTGCGCCAAATTCAAATCGGAGGGTGATGTCTTCTTGTCCAGTTGGGGTAGCTTCTTTATCGCCAACGCGAGTTAGTTTAAACTCATAGCGAGCATTGGTGCTAAAAAAGTACTGTTGGCGAGCAATCGATCGAGGATTGCTATTCATCGTCAAGATCAGATCGCCATCTCTGGCATTGGGATTTTGGTCTTTTTCCCGATATGCATACAGGTCGGTAAGATTTAAGTTACGACCTTTGGTATCGACTTCGCCATCATCATGATCGGAAGCCACCAGAGCCTTGGGTAAACCAGTTGCCACGAGCAGAGCAGCGATCGATACGCCGCTGACGAGGAGCAATTTTTTCCAACTAAATTGTGTGATTTGAGAAAAAAAGAGTGACATAATTAACTATTTCAATTGATGAGTCGAGATATTGACTATCGATCTCTGCGATTGTGCTCAATCTACCGATCTGCATAGTTATACGCTCTCTCTGTTCAACCGGATCTCTCCCCCACCAAAAATCTTTTAAACTTTCCCCTCTCCCCATCCCCCCACACCCCCCATTCCCACCCATCGTCAGATAAACTGGAGCTAACACCGCATCTCCAGTCGCTTGTCGTTAATGGTCGAACCCACAAATTTGCTCACCAAAATTGCCGAGGGAGATCGGACGGCACTATCTCAGCTATACGATCGATATTCACGAATAATTTACGCGATCGCTTGGAAAAGTTTAAACTCAGTGGAGGACTGTGAGGAAGTAGTGTTAGAAGTATTCGCCCAAATTTGGCGGATCGCAGACAGGTTCGATCCTGACAAAGGCTCCTCCGAGCAGTGGATTTTTACTCTCGCCCGCAGTCGTATCCTCGATCGGCTTCGCAAAATCCAACGGCTCAATAAAGTTAATACGGCAATCGCCTCAGAAAAAGAGATCGCATTTCCAACTATCAGCGTAGATCCACTCGAAGCTGTCGAAATTGGCGAACGACAGCAGCAAGTGCTTACTGCATTAGCTAAGATTCCACCAGAACAGCGTCAAGCGATCGAGATGGCGTATTACCAAGGTCTGACGCACGCTGAAATTGCCGCAGCGACTGGACTTTCACTCGGAACAGTGAAAACGCGACTCCGACTGGGTTTGAGTAAACTAAGAATACAATTTGACAGCGAATCTTAATTAGTAAGCAGGCAAAACGAAATCAATAATTAATCCTCGCATTCCTCCGTTATGATGAACGATGAACACCGATGTTTTGCCGAACTCGCGCCACTGTACGCGCTCGATCTGCTCGATCTTGACGAACGACTCTGGGTAGAGAGCCAAGTTTTGGAGTGTCCAGATTTGGCTGAAGAATTGGCGAGCTACCAAGCTGCGGTTGGAGTTATTCCTTATAGTGCTCCAACTATGCCGATGGCAGCAGATCTCAAGGATCGATTATTTGACAGGTTGGGCTTAGAACCAGTCGAAGCTGTACTCGAAGCACCGCCCAACCTGAAAATGTTTGCGATTCGAGCGGCAGATCTTGATTGGCAGCCGCGTCGAATTGAAGGCGTACAAGCTGTGGTGTTATTTCGCGATGAAGTCAGTAGAACCCAACATTTACTCGTCAAAGCTGCTGCTGGAGTAGTTTATCCATTCCATCAGCATGAAGGGATTGAGGAAATCTATATGCTTGAAGGAGAACTAATCATCGATGATGAGGTTTATCTGGCAGGGGACTATATTCGATCGTACCCCAATTCGATTCATGCCCCATCTACCACCACGGGTTGCATGTTCTCGATCAGGGCTTGTATTGATGACAACTATGATTTAGCTCTCAGTCAATCTTGACTCATTCACACGTTGTGCCAGTCTGAAAATATTGGCAAGAGCGTCGATCTTGGGGTACCGATTAGGGGCACCCCTACAACTTATCTGTAGGGGTGCCCTGTCTTGTTGCGCGATTACTCCCTTCCTACTCAAGAAATAGACATTTGTAATTTACACTTCTGCGTTGGCGTTAGCCTACCGTAGGTAAAGGCAGAGGCTATTGCTAAGGCAAACGCTCCGCTACCGCCAACGGCTGTCGCTCTGCTAAGGCAGACGCTACGCGAACAGTGCAAGCTATCCACCATACTAGATGTCTAATTTTTCACTGGGAAGGGAGTATACTCACATCTTGCACCAGAATATAGGTACTAGATTTTAATTGAAACTAATTCCAAGGTAAGGCCCTGCGAGAGCAGAAACTCTCGCTTGCGCTCGATTTCTACTAAAAGTGAACTCACAGCGATCTGTGGCATTAACGGTTGAAGTGCCAGCTCAGATTCTTGTCTCCACTCAGGTGGGAGACTTACGTTTGAAGATAAATACACCCTGCTAGGCGGGTTCCCCGCCCAGCAGTGGGTGAGCACAAAACTGATAAAGCTCAGAATCAGCCAAAGATATACACCTAGAAGCGTTTGCTGACCAAAGCTAGCCAGCCCAAATCGATATTTAGCAGTCTTGAAAAATCCTTCTGCTTGGTGAAACGCACGCTGAGGAAACCTCAGCGCGATTTCATCCGCAATCGCCCATCGACGACTACCCCACCAAGCGATGAAAATCAGTTGTTATGTACTGGTGCAAGATGTGAGTATGTGTCTTTTCTGACTCAGATTAGAGAGGAAAACGGAAGAATCACTGAGCGGACTTTTACAGGTTTCTGTCACTCTCTACCTCGATAGTAATCAAATCAGCGATCTAGAACCCCTAGCAGGGTTGATTAATTTGGACGATCTCATCCTGAGCGAGAATCAAATCAGCAATCTAGAGCCGCTGGCAGGTCTAATAGACCTGTTGCGAAATAGCGATCGAGTTCTAGCAAGTGATGACTTCCCTAATTGGAATCATCTTAAGCAGCCTTCAAATAGAAGTTCCAAAGGGATGCAGTCGTGTCGTTCCAGTAGGGTGGGCACTGCCCACCAGCTAGATTTCAGGCATAATCTATACTTTACATCCTCGATCGATGTCCGATAAATTTGAATACAAGATCCCAGTTTTTTCACATTTTCAACTATTTACAAGCTTTCATGTGTGTAAAAATCAGCCATGTGCATTGGATTGACGAACTACTCTCTGGTTAGCTAAATTCAATCATCAAGGGATTCTTGTGCCTGAATTTAGTCGATCGGTCAACATTTCTGCAATGAATCATTATCATCTATTTTTTTGGTAATCGCTAGTTCGATCGCGTGTTTACCCATCGAGTCAGCCACACTTTCGCAAAACTGCAACCCAATTGGAATCGATCGGAGCCAACTTAGGAAAGCAGAGTTTGGGCGAGAGTTTACCCTTAAACCAGGGGAAATGGGAGACTAAAGCCACAAGCAAGAGGATCGGGTCAATGGGGATGGATTGTGTTATCGATCGATTTACATTACTTTACAACCTACAAAAATATTTAGTCACTTTTAGTTACTTTTTCCTACTGATGACTCCATCCCGATCGAGTCACAATGAAATCTAAATCGATCGATCATTGTGCTATAAAGATTATCTGCGTCCAGTGAGTGGAAACGTTAGACCGACCGTTAGGCAAAGATATTAACAATTAGTAGCAAGGAGTAAAAAGTTATTAAAACCAAATTTCTTGTGTGTATTGGAGCTTTAAGCGTTATTAGTTTGTTGCTAATTTTTTATTTGATTCCAACACCTGCAAAAAGTTGCTCTGGTTGGAGGGGGAGTAAAATGTGTAGATGGCAAGAGTATCGCACGCATTGTAAAACACCAACAGGGAAAGGTTGTTCTGCTCAATATCGCGAATGCCATGAATCCTACAGTTCGGGTACAAAAATATCAAATGGGCAGCAATGCGGTGATTGGCAGAACAGATTATAGGGTGAAGTCGTCCCAGTTAGATCGGCAAGTTTAAAAGTAATTGCTCAACTCAGAAGAAATAAGGATTCAAAGGGGTTTAAGGCAATAAGAATCGATTCAAAAGCGGATAAACCTTGCCGCTTGCCAGTATTGACAATGGAACGAACAGCAGCAAACAGATCCCGCCCCCAGTCGGAG